>CAZFWX010000070.1:0-17580 GCA_964522695.1 uncultured Desulfobacterales bacterium | reverse complement strand
TCCTCGATCAATGCGGTGGCTGCTGCCTCAGACCACGTGACAATCCGCCCCATGCGCCCATCATACCCTGCCCCCGCCCTCCTGACAAGGCTTGACGAAGGGTGAAGGGAAACGAATAATGTATTAGGAAGTTGCTGATGGCTGCAATTGAGACTTATCCGGTGAAAGGTTACCGTGGGACACCCATTTCTGGCTGTCGGCGCAGGCTGGAAAGCCTGCGCCACCTGAAATGGCGGGCACGGAGGCCCGCCCCACCAGGATTTTTTAGAGTTTTTGTTTTATGAGAGACAGGCGGGCCATCCTCCTGCCCCTGACAAAGCATATCCCGCAATTTTTCGGATTATCCTTCTATGCGCTCCATGCGGATGTTATCAGAGTGTGACGGTTGTCTGGCGCGTCTCATCCGCCAGACGGTGGAACTGGCCACGCCGGACCCCCAGATTCAAGCCCGGGCTGAGGCTGCGGCCTCGGACCAGGTGCGCCGGGAGTCGCATCCCGAGGCCATCCCCGCGCTTTTAGCCAACCGCTTTCACCGCACCATTCAGACAATTACGGGAAATCCTGATCCCTTTGCCGCGCGCAAAGATGCGGAGACCGCTCTCCTGTCCCGCCTGGCCGCGGCCACGGCCCCCGGCTTTGATGCGGACCTGGCCTCCCTGGTCAGGCTGGCGGTTCTGGGCAATGCCGTAGACTTTTTCCGGGACGAGGCCGAAGTCAGCCGGCAGATGCGCCTGCCCGTGGAGTTCGCCATCGACCACCTGCCCCGTTTCCGGGCCCGCCTGGCCCAGGCGCCGGGTCTTTTGCTCTACCTGGCCGACAACGCCGGGGAGCAGCATTTCGACCGGTTTCTGCTCCAGGGCCTGCGGGAGCGGGGCTGGCAGGTACTGTACGTGGTGAAGGGCGGTCCCATCCAGAACGATCTCACCCGGGAGGACCTGGCCGCCTCGGGTCTGGCCGCGGACCTGAAGCCGGTGGTGGATACGGGGGCCCGCACCGTGGGGCTGGTCCTGGAGGAATGCAGCCCGGCCTTTCAGGACCTGTACCGCCAGGCCGATCTCATTGTGGCCAAAGGCATGGGCCATTTCGAAACCATGAGCCATCTGGCCGACCCCCGCCTCTTTTTTCTGCTGCAGGCCAAGTGCCGGCCCGTGGCCCAGGCCCTGGGGATTCCCCGCCTGGCCTTTGCGCTGGCCCATGCCGCCGAAATTACCCCTTGACAAATGGGGGGCCCTGTCTTAATTTAATCTTACACAGGCCCCGCAAGGGCTTTCGAGGGAAGACGGTGCAAAACCGTCGCGGACCCGCCGCTGTAACTGGGGACGAAACCGGCAAGGACCACTGGGTGAAGGAAGCCTGGGAAGGCGCCGGCGGTAGGGTGATCCAGAAGTCAGAAGACCTGCCTGTGTGGAGAGACGCCCCACGGTGCTGCGCGGTTACAGTCCGTTGGGGCCTGAGGACCAAGAAGACGGGTGCAATCCTCAATTCTCTCAGGGAATTGAGGTTTTTTTTATCTTCACGGCCCCGGCCGTCCGGAACCTCTTTCCCGCTCCATGGCGTCCTGGCGGCCCTGGCCACCTTGCGGCTTTTCCCGGAAGCCGCTGGGCGATTTTCAGGGCCGCCAGATTTTTTTCGAACAGATGGAAAGGGGGACTGTTAAACGGTCCCTATTTTTCCTTACCATAATCAAGGAGATCGATAATGCCGGAAATCATTGTGAAAGGCATGAGTTGCGGGCACTGCGCCCAGGCCGTGACCCGGGCCCTGGAAAGCCTGGCCGGCGTCAGCGACGTCCGGGTGGATCTGGCCACGGGCAAAGTCACCTTTAACGCAGCCACCGCCGTTTCCCCGGATGACCTGGCCCGGACCATCCGGGCCGCGGGCTACGAACCGGCTTAAATTTGGTGGTAGTGTTGCCTTTCAGGAATAACTTACCAGAGTCGCCATGGCGAATTGGCCCTATCCTCCCTCCCCCTTGATGGGGGAGGGCCGGGGTGGGGGTGGTAAAATTTTTTTAAATTTTTCGATCTTGCCAAAAGCCCCCCTCCCACCAGGGGAGGGGTGGAATACAGCTCCCATCGTTTTGTTTAGGTATTTTTGATTATGGGCTCGTAGGAGATCTTGGGGAATAGTCGACCCGGCCCACAAAACTCCTTACATCTTCCTCAATGCCCCGCCTCCTCCCCCATGAGGTGGCCCAGCAGGCGTTCCACCAGAAAGAGAATGGATTCCAGGTCCAGAAAGTCCAGAACCCGGGCATCCAACAGAAAATGGACCTGGGCCGCGAAGCCCTCAGCCGGTTCCGCCTCCCAGAAAAGCAGGAGCACCGGCACCTTGGGAAGCGGCCGCAACAGCATCTGCAGATCCGCATCCTCTCCCACCTGGACGGGCTCTCCGCCCAGGGCCTGGGCCCTTTCGCGCAATTCCCCGCCCCGGCCGCTGAAGTGATCGGCCAGTTTCTTCTCCAGGCGGGCCATGGTTTTGGCCTTGGAGACCGAGTTGGGCAGGGTCTTGTAGGCGATCCATTCCCCGGCCACATCCCCCTGCCCCTGGGAGGCGATGTAGTTGTAGAGCAGGATGGCGTCCCAGGGGTCGGACTTGGCTTCTGGGGGATAGCACACCGCATCTTTGAAAACCGTGAGAGGATGGCCGAAGTAGGGGATCTCCAGAAACGGCCGCCCCTCGGCCTCCCCAAAAACCGCGCCCAAGCCAGCGGCCAAAGCGGCGAAATCCAGGGGCGCCACCTTGTCCTGCAAAGCCTCCAGGGCGATGGCCAAAGACTCCCGCCGCCGGCCCACCCCTTTTTCCTGCTGGGCCCTTACCTGGACCGCCAAACTTTGCGCGGCCGGAGACAGATGGGGGCAGCGCGCCATATCCTCCCCTTCCTTGATCACCTGGGTGGCGAAGGCCAGACAGGAGGCCACGCCGCAATCCCCGCAATTGGTGCGGGGTAAAATTTTGAAGAGTTCCAAAACTGTAAGTGCCATACTTCCTCGCGTATATCTCATTTGCGGCAGGGCGCCTGAGTGACCCCCCTTGGCGAGACGATATCTCCTAAATTTTTTGGTTTTGTTCGTTAACGAACCGACTTATTCCCCCCCCATGGCCTTGCCGGGCCGCGCAATTCGTTACAAGCCATTTCAAAACCTAATTCCGGCAGATTTTGAATTAGCCAGGCACATCTTAATATGCAGAGAATTACCCCCCCTTTTCTAAAGGGGGGCAGAGGGGATTAGCTAAGCTCCTGATAATCCCCCTAAATCCCCTTTTAAGAAAGGGGGACTTGCAAACCGCTTCTCCCAATGCTTTACCGTTTAAGACCCCATCTGAGTCCTGGAATGGGTTTTGAAATAGGTTCTAGACAACTGTGGCGCCCATGACCCGGGCCATGTGCTTCAGCGCAAAGGCATGGGCTTCGGGGTCGAAATCCGCCACCCCCTGGCGGTAGACCAGGGCCGGCAGATCACGGTCAAAAAGTTCCTTCACCGTTTCCATAACGCAGATAGAGGTGCATACCCCCACCACCGCCACCTGGCCCACCTCTTCCCGCCGCAGCAATTCCTCCAGGCCGGTCTGGTAGAAACAGCTGTACCTGGTTTTTTGCAGCACAAAGTCGCCCGGCTGAACCGCGAGTTCGGGAATAATCTGGGCCCCCCAGGTCTCCTTGACGGCATGCGGCCGGAAATACCGGAATTCCCGGTCGTCCGGTGCGTGGGCGTCGCAGACGAAGATGACCAGACCGCCCCCGGCCCGGGTCTCGGCGATCTTCCCGGCCACAAAGGGAATGATCTCCCGGCCGGCGGGCCCCACATACAGGGCCCCTGTGGGATCAATGAAGTCGTTGAGCATATCGGCAACGATGAGAGCGGTCTTGCCCATGGCCCGCCTCCCCCAGTGGGGTTTGATAAATTTACCAGCAAGTTGGGGAATAAGCCATGCCTTGCGGCAGGGTGCGCCAGTCTTTTGGAAGCATTTCTCTGGTAAATCCTGAAAACTTATGCTCCGAAATTCCGGCAATCTGGAACGGTCTTGCCAGCCGGACCCACAGTACTATTTATAAAGATAAATCATGAAATTCCTCAGTCCATGGCGGAGCGGGCGTTTCTGGCCGCGTGCCGGCGACGGCCCCGGAGGCCGGCCTCTCCGGGCGTTTTGGTCATGTGGGCGAGACCCTGGGCACTGCGCCATTGGCCGGCTTTTACAGCTCAACTTTTAAGACCCGTGGAAAAAATTCGAAAAAGTTTTCCCCTCTTCCGTTCCCCTGGATATAATAATTTCTATCTAAGCCACACGCCGGCGGCGATCAGCGGCAGCCATACCGGCCCGCGCCCGCCCATCCCCCAAGGGGTAGGTGAGATATGCCCAAGAAGGCCATCTGGCTCATTATTCTGTTCACCATCTGCTTTCTGTTGGGTGTCAACCTGGGTGACTTGGAGTTCCTCATGAATCTGGGCAACACCATGTGCCTCTCCTGCATCGGGGTCGGCTAAATGGTCAACTTCCGCTGGCTCATCCAGACCCTGGTGACCCTGGGAACCAACTCCTATCTCCTTTTCCCCTTCGGCTCGGTGATCTATCAAGGCCCTTTAAAGGCCGTGTGTCATCCGGGGCTCAATTGCTATTCCTGCCCTGCGGCGCTGCTCTCCTGTCCGGTGGGCGCGGTGCAAAATTTTCTGGCGTCTTGGCGCTTTGCTCTTTCGGGGGGCCCGCCCCACTTCGGGACCCTGGTGGTGGGCTACCTGGGCTTCATCGGCACCCTGGTGGGGCGCCTGCCCTGCGGCTGGCTCTGTCCTTTCGGGTTCATTCAGGATCTGCTCCATAAAATTCCCTCCCCCAAGTTCAGCCTCTGGCCGCCGCTGCGCTGGGTGAAATACGGCGTCCTGGTCATCCTGGTGATCGTGCTGCCCTTGCTCCTGACCGACGCCACCGGCCTGGGGCACCCCTGGTTCTGCAAGCTGCTGTGCCCGTCGGGGACGCTTTTGGGGGCCATGCCTCTGATCATCCTCAAACCCAGCCTGTGGGAAACCCTGGGTTTTTATTTTTGGAACAAAGTCACTATACTTATTTTAATTATCATCGCAGCCATCTTCATCAGCCGCTTCTTTTGCCGGGTTCTCTGTCCCCTGGGGGCTTTCTATAGTCTTTTCAACCGCATGACCCTGGTGCAACTGGAGGTCATCACCGGCAATTGCGTGGAATGCCAGTCCTGCGTGCGCACTTGCCCCACCGGGGTGCGGCCCTATGAGGACCCCAACAGCCGGGAGTGCATCATGTGCTTAAAATGTCTGGACGCCTGCCGCTTCCGGGCCCTGAACTTCGGCTTGCGGCACTTTGCCGGGGAAGCCGAGTCCCGGATGTCAGGCCCTTCCTGATTCCGGGAAAAAATCCTTGACACGAAATTTCAGATTGTTTATCCTAAGTTATCTATTTTCATCCAACCTTTGCCGTGGTTAAAGGCTCCGCTATGGCCCTCACCAAAGAAAAAATGATCAGTCGTTTGCAGACGCAGGTTGGCTTGAGCAAGCAGGAATCCCGGGCCGTGGTGGAACGGGTCCTGAACATCATCAAAGGTACCCTGGCCGAGGGTGAGGACTTGCTCATCAGCGGCTTCGGGAAATTTTCAGTCCGGCAGAAGAACGCCCGGCGGGGTAGGAATCCGCAGACCAAGGAAAACCTCATTCTCCGGGCCCGCAAGGTGGTAGTCTTCAAAACTTCCGGAGTGCTGCGCAACCGCATCAACGGCCAGCCCTCCCTCTAGGCCGCTCCAGCCGCGCCGCTCCCCTCCTCACTGGTCTGCGTTTCAGGCTCCCCTGCGGGGTAGCCGGCAGTGACGCATCTCTTCCTTCAGTCCCTTGTGCGGGAGAGGTTTCGGCCCGAAAGGCCATGGCTTGAGGGGGTACCCCGGCGCTTGCGGGGAGAGGGCCGCGAGGGGACGGACACCCTCCCCTCCCCCACCATCCCTGCGGAAGGTGCTGCTATGGGTTGGCGATGTGGGTTGGTGGGGTTGCCCAATGCCGGCAAGACCACGGTATTCAACGCCCTGACTGCGGCCGGGGCAGAGGTGGCGCCCTACCCTTTTTGCACCATCGCTCCCAACATGGGAGTGGTGGCGGTGCCGGATGCACGGCTGGCGCGGCTGGGAGAGTTGTTGAAGCCCCAGCGCCTGACGCCCACGACCATCGAATTTGTGGACGTGGCCGGACTCATAGCCGGGGCCTCCTTAGGGGAAGGCCTGGGCAACCAGTTTTTGGGGAACATTCGGGACACGGACCTCCTGGTCCACGTGGTGCGCTGCTTTGCCGGGGCCTCCTGCCCCCATCCCCTGGGCCGCCTGGACCCGGTGCGAGACGTGGAAGTGGTGGAAACAGAACTCTTCCTGGCCGACCTGGAGGTCTTGAGCCGTCATCAGGCCAAGGTGGAGAAAAAGGCCAAGGCCGGGTGCAAAGCCTCGGCCGCCGCCCTGGAGGTTCTAAACCGGGTGGCCGCGGGCCTCAACCAGGGGCGCTGGGTTCGGAACTTGGGGCTAAGCCCAGATGACTGGGCGCACCTCAAAGACGTGGCCTTGCTCACCGCCAAGCCCTATCTCTTCGTGGCCAACGTCAGTGAAGAGGAACTGGCCGGCGGCCCGGCCCTTAAATCGTTACACGAACTGGGCCAATCCCGGCAGGCGCCGGTGGTGCCCATCCTGGGGGACCTGGAGGCCGAACTCCAGGATATTCCCGCCGCGGAACGGCAGGAGTTCCTGGAGGGTCTGGGGCTCACCGAAACCGGCGTCAGCCGCCTCGTCCGGGAGAGCTACCGCCTCCTCAACCTGGTCACCTTCTACACCATTGCCGGGCCCGAGGTGCGGGCCTGGACGGCGCCGGCAGGCACCTCCGCTCCCAAGGCCGCGGGTCTGGTCCATTCGGACATGGAGCGGGGTTTCATCCGGGCCGAGGTCATCCAATTTGCCGACCTGGACCGCCTGGGCTCCCCGGCCAAAGTGCGGGAGGCCGGGCTTTTGCAGGTGGAGGGCCGGGATCATCTGGTCCAAGATGGGGAAATTCTCTTCTTCCGCTTCCAAACCTGAAGGCGCGACTTGCCTTTGTTGAGTATTTGTGATAAATTTCATTTATCAGTCCGGAGGTGCGAGATGATGCATAATTTTCAAATCGGCGCCCTGGCGGTTTACCCTGCCCACGGCGTGGGGATCATCGAGTCAATCCAGGAAAAGACAGTAGGCGGCGCCCCGCAACGGTTTTACATCATGCGCCTCCTGGACAATGACATGATCATCATGATACCCACGAACAACGCCAACAGCATCGGCTTGCGCACCGTCATCGACAGTTCCTCCGTTCCCGAAGTCTACCGCATCCTCACCGATCGTCCCGGCCGTCTGAATAACCAGACCTGGAACCGCCGTTATCGCGATTACATGGACAAGATCAAGACCGGCTCCCCTTTCCGGGTGGCCGAGGTGCTCCGGGATCTGACCCTCCTGAAGCTGGAAAAAGAGCTGTCCTTCGGCGAGCGCAAGATGCTCGACACCGCCAAAAATTTGCTGGTCAAAGAACTCTCCCTGGTCCATAATACCGAAGAAGACGAAATCGAAGCCAAGCTGCATGAGCTTCTGGCCCAGGAAGATTCCGGGCCGCCGTCTTGAGTGCAAGCCCTCATCTCCCCGGGGAGCCGCCCCTTGGCGGAAGTGAGGGAGACCCTGACCCTACTCTCTCTCAAGGAGCAGCGAACAGACGATTCTGGAAACCAAGGCCACCGTACAAGCCTTGCCGACCGTGTCCCGCATGAACCTCAGGCCCATTGACGCCGGCCTCTCTGGCCTGCCGGCGCCCGGTGCGGAAAGGAGGTAGGTCGGACGTGCTGCAAAAGTTGGCTGGGGGCGTTGTCTTAGGAAGTATCTGTGCGGCCAGCGGCTACTTCATCGGCAAAGACATTCCCGAATTCAAGCACCTTTGGTGGACCGGCTGGGTCGGGGCCGGGATGGGTTTCGGCCTGGGCATTTTCACCCTGGGCCTGGCCGAAGCCATCAAGCGCATTCCCTTAAAGACCATCCTGGGCAGCACCCTGGGCCTTTTTCTGGGCCTGGCCATCGCCAAACTGGCCAGCTATCCTTTCGATCAATTCCTGGAACTCCCCAATCTCCAGATTCCCCTGTATATCACCTTTGCCACCATTTTCGGCTATATCGGCCTGGTCCTGGGCGGCAAGAAAATGTCCGAAGTGACGGCCCCGTCCTTTTTGCAGGACCCGGGCCGGCCCTGGCGCACCCCGCCCGTGCTGCTGGACACCAGCGTCATCATTGACGGCCGCATCGCCGACATCGCCGAAACGGGCTTTCTGGTGGGCACCTTGGTCGTTCCCAAGTTCATCCTGGAGGAGCTGCAGTATGTCGCCGATTCCCCCGAGGACCTGCGGCGCCTGCGGGGCCGCCGGGGTCTGGACATCCTCAAGCGCTTGCAGCAGCACGACCATCTGACCATCGAATTTGTGGACGACGACGTTCCCCGGGCCGGCGTGGACTCCAAACTGGTGGCCCTGGCCCAGAAGCTGCGGGGCAAGATTCTCACCAACGACTTCAACCTGCACAAGGTGGCTGAAATTCAGGGGGTCGAGGTCCTGAATATCAACCAGCTGGCCAACGCCATGAAGCTGGCGGTCCTGCCCGGGGAGATTCTCCAGGTGCAGATCCTGAAAGAGGGCAAATCCCAGGGGCAGGGGGTGGGGTACCTGGACGACGGCACCATGGTGGTCATCGAAAACGCCCGCCGCCTCATCGGCCGGGAGGTGGAAGTCTCGGTCACCAGCGTGCTCCAAACTGCGGCCGGCCGCCTCATCTTCAGCGAAATCAAGAATGGCTCCCAGACCCGCAAGCTCAGCCCCACCTGATCTTATTGTCCTGACCGTCGACTCCGCCGCGGCCGGCGCCCGCCTGGATCAATTTCTAGCTCAGCATCTGCCCCAATTTTCCCGGGCCCGTATGCAGCGCTGGCTCAAGACCGATCTCGTGCAGGTGAACGTCACGGTCCGCCCGGCCAGCTACCGGGTGCGGGCCGGCGATACGGTCAGCCTCACGGTGCCCCCGCCTGAGCCCAGTCCGCTCACGGCCCAGGACCTGCCGTTAGACGTTGTCTTCGAAGACCGAGATATCATCGTGGTCAACAAGCCGCCGGGACTGGTGGTCCACCCCGGCGCCGGGCACCGGGAGGGGACGCTGCTAAACGCCCTCTTGCACCACTGCCCGGACCTCCAGGAAATCGGCGACGCCAGCCGCCCGGGCCTGGTCCACCGCCTGGACAAAGACACCAGCGGCTTGATCGTTGTAGCCAAGACGGCCCTGGCCCACGCCGCCCTGGTGAGTCAATTCCAGGCCCGCCAAGTGGCCAAGCGCTATCTGGCCCTGGTGTGGGGGCGGATGCCCGGGCCCACAGGGGAAATCGCCGGCGAGATCGGCCGCCACCCCACGGATCGCCAGAAAATGAGCGTGCACGCCCGGCGGGGGAAGGAAGCGGTGACCCTGTGGCGGGTGCTGCGGGAATTCCCCGGCCCCTTAACGCTCCTGGAACTCACCCCCAAGACCGGCCGCACCCACCAGCTGCGGGTGCACCTGACCTCCCTGGGCCACCCTATTTTGGGTGATACGGCTTACGGCGGCGGGTTGAGCCGCCTCAAAAGCGCCCCGTCCCTGAAGGGGCTCACCGCGCCCCGGCAGATGCTCCACGCCGCAATGCTGAGTTTCACCCACCCCCGGACCGGCGGGACGGTGGGCTGGGAGGCGGAAGTGCCGGAGGATTTTCAGAGGGTGCTGGCTTTCCTGGACAAGGCCCTATGATGATTTTAAAATCGAGAGCGACTCTTCCTTTGACGAAAAATGTGGAACAGCCGCCCCCGGCTCTTCTTTCGCAGGCGGGGGCGCCTGCTCCACATTTTCAGGACAGAGCTTCACAAACCCGGGGACTCAGGTGGCACAGGTGTCCTCACCTGTGCGGGCCCAGTAATTGCAATAGAATGGAGGCGGGCTCCGCCCGCCGCAGCCAATGGTGGGCAGAGCCCACCCGACATAACGACAGAATCCGTCCTGATGACGCAGGGGGGCTTTATGAGGGCAAAATTTTCTTTCTTCGTGATCCTGGCAACCGCAGCCTTCCTGACCCTGGGGCTGGGTGCGGCCAACCTGCACGCCGCGCAATACCTGGGGGAGGTTACCTGGCAAGGTCCTAACCCCACGGGCGGCACTTTTACCCTGACGGGCGGCCTCAGCCGCATGGGCGGCGCCTATTATACCATCCAGGGCAGGGGTGCCGATGCCGGAAGATCGTTGATCTTTTCCGGGGGCGGCGTCGTGGTGGGCAACGACTTGAAGCTGGTGGTGACGATGGTCGGGGAAAATGACAATGAGGTTTTGACCTGGCGCATCGTCGTCGACAAAACCACCCTGAACGGCAACTTTTTGCGCGTTAGCATGCTGAGTTATGTCCCCCTTGATAAACTTGATTCACTCTCTGACCCTCTCCCCGACCCATACTCTCCCGGGAGCACAATTAAAAGCCACATGGCCGGCCCGCTGGGAAATCTTCCCGATACCGGGACGCTGACCCGCACCAGTCCGCCTCTTGTTATAGAGAGCACAGTGGTGCCGATGTTACCGCTGTTACTTGATAACCGGTAACTGCAAAGGCATTGCCAAGATACCGGGCCATCCCAAGAACTATCCCCGACACATTGAAAGTAGAATATTTGGGCAAGTACTGCAGGTTGGGAAGGTCCCACTCTAATCAAATTTAATCATACGGGGCTGGGGGAGGGAGTTTGAGGGAGGGGGCAGGGGCCCCGGCCCCTGGCCCCTTCCCTCAAGATCAATCTTTCACTCCAAACTTCAGATGCTCAAAATCGCGCTCACCGGCGGCGCGGGGTCGGGTAAATCCACGGTGGCCCGCATGTTTGCCGAACTGGGGGCCGTGGTCCTGGACGCGGACCAGGCGGCCCGGGAGGTGGTGCGCCCTGGCGAGCCCGCCTGGGAGGAGCTGCGCCGGGAGTTCGGGCCGGAGTACTTTGGGAAGGATGGTGAGCTGGACCGGGGCAAAATGGCCCGCCTGGCCTTTAGCGACCCTGCGGCCCGCAAAAAGCTCAACGCCATCATGCACCCCGCGGTGACCCGGTATCTCACCCGGCGCCTCAAGGAACTGGCGGCCCAGGGAGCTAAGCTGGTCATCGTCGAGGTGCCCCTGCTCTTCGAGGTGGGACTGGCCGGGTCTTATGACCGGGTGATCGTGGTTTATGCCGGCATGGCCGAACAAAAGGACCGCTTGGGGGCCCGGGACCAGCGTTCCGCCGAAGAAATTGCCGGCATCCTGGCGGCCCAATGGCCCTTGGCGGAGAAAAAGGCTTTGGCCGACTACGTGGTGGACAATCGCGGCAGCCGGGAAGACACCCGGAGCCAGGTGAACGACATTTGGCGGGATTTGGAAAATCTTCTTGACAAGACAGGGGAAAAAAGTTAGGTTCCCCCCTGAAATTCCCCTCAAGTACGTTCGATCCCGATCCGAAACGCTTGTAGGCTTAATGACACCTCAATCCCCCTGGTGCGACACCAACCCGTATGCGCCCTGGCCGGTTTTCGTTCCGGTTAGGATCGCCCGAGGTTAATGGCGAGGCCCTAGCCCTCCAGTCCCTGCTGGCATGGGGAAACTCTCAACGTGATACGGCATCAGCATTTGTGTACATTGCGGCCGCAGGCCGGTCTTCTCGTGTGGTGCTTTACGGCTGCGGCGGCCCTGTCGGCTCCGGCCCTGGCCGGCGGAGCGAGTGCGCATACCAGCCAGCAATACCGGTTCACGCTGGCTGCGCCCCCGGGCTATGAGGTGAAGGCCGTCTCTCCCCAGGATATTGACGTAACCCGCGGGGGTAAAACCGTTTTGTCCCTGAGGGTGGATGACCAGTTGGTCTGGTTTATTCACCGGCGCATCAATCCCGGCCAGCCCCTGATCGTCTCCGGGCCGGGTAACGACGCCATGGCCCGGCTTAGCCAAGAAGCCCGGGGAAACGACAGGTATTTTCGCGACTATGCCCGCCTGCAGGCCGCCAATTGGCTCGCTGCCGACGGGCCGGATGGCTCAGGGTATTGTCAAGACATTGACCGCGAGGAACGCTTTACCAACCCGCATGGCCTGCCTTTCCTGGTATTTCACCTGACCCTGACACACGAGGATTTTAGCCGCAAAACCATCCGGAAGAGCCCGGTAGGCCCCGTCTATGCCGTTTACATAGCAGCAGCGGCGCGGCCCCTGGTCCTGATGGTGACACCTCCCCCCGGCGCCCTGGCCCCGGGCGACACGGTGCGGGCAGCCCAAGAACTGATCAATTCCATCTGTCTACTGTCCTAAAATTTTCTGGCCAGGCCGGACCTACTTTATACGAGGCAAAAAGAATGAATCTCTCTGAATTGAAACACAAGAAAATCAATGAATTGGCAGCCCTAGCCCGGGACTTGAACGTGGAAGGCGCCAGCGGCTTGCGCAAGCAGGAACTCATCTTCGCCATCCTGCAGGCCCAAGTGGAGAAGAACGGACTCATCTCCGGCTCCGGCGTTCTGGAAATCCTCCCTGACGGCTTCGGATTTTTGCGGGCGCCTGATTCCAACTACCTGCCAGGACCCGATGACATTTATGTTTCGCCCTCGCAGATCCGCCGCTTCAACCTGCGCACCGGCGACACCATCGCCGGGCAGATCCGGCCTCCCAAGGAAGGCGAGCGCTATTTCGCCCTGTTGAAAGTGGAGAGCGTCAACTTCGAAGACCCCGCAGTGGCCCGGGATAAAATCCTTTTCGACAACCTGACGCCGCTTTATCCCGAACGGCGCCTGAAGCTGGAAACGGACTCGGACAACTATTCGGCCCGGGTGATGGACCTCATGACCCCCATCGGCATGGGCCAGCGGGGCCTCATCGTCGCCGCGCCCCGCACCGGGAAGACCATGCTGCTGCAAAACATCGCCAACAGCATCGCCGCCAATCACCCCGAGGTGGTGCTCATCGTGCTGCTCATCGACGAGCGGCCCGAAGAAGTGACGGACATGCAGCGGTCGGTGAACGCCGAAGTGGTGAGCTCCACGTTTGACGAGCCCCCCCAGCGCCACATCCAGGTGGCGGAGATGGTTTTGGAGAAGGCCAAGCGCCTGGTGGAACACAAGCGGGACGTGGTCATCCTGCTGGACTCCATCACCCGCCTGGCCCGGGCCTACAACACGGTGGTGCCGGCCAGCGGCAAGATCCTCTCGGGCGGCCTGGACGCCAACGCCCTGCAAAGGCCCAAGCGCTTCTTCGGCGCGGCCCGCAACATCGAGGAGGGGGGCAGCCTGACCATCTGCGCCACGGCCCTGATCGACACCGGCAGCCGCATGGACGAAGTGATTTTCGAAGAATTCAAGGGCACCGGCAACATGGAAATTCACCTGGACCGGAAGCTCACCGAAAAGCGCATCTTCCCCTCCATCAACATCAACGCCTCGGGCACCCGCAAGGAAGAGCTCCTCATCCCCAGCGACGTCTTGAATCGTATCTGGATCCTGAGAAAGCTGCTCTCTCCCCTGAGCCCGGTGGACAGCATGGAATTTCTCCTGGAAAAACTCAAAGGCACCCGCAACAACAGCGATTTTCTGGCGTCCATGAACCGGTGAGGCAGGCAATGCAGGAACAGAGGAACGGGGCTGGGAGCTGATCTCGCTCCCCTCTTCTCCCCCTGCCCCTCCTCTTATCCCGCGAAGAAAAAAACCCGATAGACGGACCTCCTGCTCTTCGACTCACTTTTTTTGATTCCCTTCCCGATTTTGGCGGACAGCGCGGCAACCAATCTGCTTGACAGGGGACTGGTTGTGAGCATAGGCTGAATTGCAGGAGGGGAGTTGCACCCTCCGGATCCTGCTGCATCCTCACTTTCATCTGCCCGAGGAGACCGCCATGCAGTTGCCTGCCCTGTCCAGCGTCACCGTGGAAGTCCTGGTGGACAATTTTTTTGATGTGTTTGAGCCCTCCCGGCCCGGGTTTGTGGAGCGCGTGGTGCCGGGACGCCTCAAGAAACCCCTGGTGGCCGCCCACGGCCTGGCTTTCTGGATCACTCTGCAGCAAAACGGCCGCACCACCCGGATTTTGTTGGATGCGGCCAACTCACCGCTTCCCATCTTCAACAACCTGGAGGCCCTGGAGCACGACCTCTCTGAGGTGGATGCCTTGATCCTCACTCACGGCCACCCGGACCATTTCGGCGGCCTCGCGGAGGTGCTGCGCCGGCGGCCGGGGTTGCCGGTTTTCCTGCACCGGGACTGCTTCCACCCCAAGCTCCTCATCACCCCCCGGGGCCGCATCGGCCCCTGGCAGATCAAGCGGGAGGAACTGACTGACGCCGGCGCCCAGGTGTACGAAAATGAGGGACCGGCTCTGGTGCTGGGTCAGGCCCTGCTCACCGGCACGGTGGAGGCCTCCACGGAGTATGAAAAGCCCCTTCCCGGAGCCAAACGGGTGGTGGAAGGGGCGGAAGAAAGCGATCACTTTCCCGACGAGCAGCCCCTGGTCATGCTTGTGCAGGGCCGGGGCCTGGTGGTGGTGGGCGGCTGCTCTCACCCCGGGGTGGTGAACATGGTGAAATACGCCCAAAAGCTCACCGGCGTGGACAAGGTGGCCGCGGTGGTGGGGGGCTTCCACCTCACCGCCGGGGGCGACGACCTCATCCAGAATACCATCCGGGGACTGGAGGAGTTAAATCCGGAAATGGTGCTGGCCGGCCACTGCACCGGCTTCCGGGCCCTGACCCGGCTGGCCCTGGCCTTTCCCGACAACTTTATGGTGAGCTGCGTGGGCACGCGGCTCATTGTCAACGGATAACAAGGAGATGTGGGGGGAGGACCAGGGGACAAGCTCCCCCTGGCCCCCTCCCTCATATTTTCCCAACTCCATGGCTGGCGACGACCGGGAGCATTTTCCGTTTCTCCGAGACCTTGATCTGCCGCCCCGCTGGGAAGCGGCGGCAGCGCGGTTCCTGGGCCGGGCAGGCGTGGTCATGGTCCTGGGCGAGCCTGATGCCGGCAAGAGCACCCTGTGCCGTTACCTGGTGTACAGGGCCTTCCGGGCAGGGCGGGCCGCGGCCCTGGTGGACCTGGACCTGGGCCAGTCGCACCTGGGCCCTCCCGCCGCCCTGGGTCTGGGTCTTTTTCCGCCCCGCTTTCCGGGGGATGAATCTCTCATCCCTGACGCCCTCCATTTCATTGGCCAGACCTCTCCCGTGGGCGCCCTCCTGGAGGTGGCGGTGGGCTGCCGCGTCCTTTCGGACCAGGCTTTGCAGGACGGCGCCGAGCTTATCGTCGTGAACACCAGCGGCTTCGTCCACGGACCGGGCGCGGCTCGGCTCAAGCGGGCAGAGTGGGACCTGCTCCAGCCGCACCTTTTGCTGACTTTGGAGCGCGCCGGGGAGTTGACCCCGCTGGTCCATGATCTCGCTTTGGGTGACCCGGAGCGGGTCCTGCGGTTGCCCGTTTCCGTAAAATCCCGGCGCAGGCTCCCGGAGGAGCGCCGCCGCCAGCGCGAGGCCCGCTTCGGGCAATACTTTTCTTTAGCCCGCCGCCTCACCCTGCCTCTGGCCGACCTGCACTGGCAAGGACTGCCCTGGGGCCGGGGCCTGCCCTTAACGGCCCAGGACCTGGCCGCCCACAGCGCCCGTTTGGGCATCCGGGTGCTCTATGGTGAGACCGGGCCTTCCCGCACCATACTCCTGGTGGAACAGCTGCCAGCAGCACAGTTCTTGGATGAAAATGGCACACCGGCTGCCTGCATCTCCTGGCCAGGTTTGAAATGGCGGCTCGCGGGTCTTTTGGACCATTACCACCGGACGCTGGCCCTGGGTCTGGTGTTTCCCTCGGCCTGGGATAAGGGCCAGGTGACTTTCTTGACGCCGTTGTCTCCTGATCTGGCTGGTCAGGTCCGCGCTGTCAAGGTGGGTAAGCTGCGGGTGACTCCCCAGGGACAGGAATTACCCTGAAACCAGCGGTGGGTTCGGGCCTTGGGAAGGGGAACCGGGCTCAAACCTCAGAACGCCTGCCCTGACGCGTGTTCGCAAGATTCTCCTTAGCCTGATGAAAAAATCATGTTAATAACTTGAAAAGAAATGCCATCTAATAAATGTAAAATACCAGGTCTTTCCCAGAACCGGGAAAGCTGGCCGCTCTGACCAAAACCATCGGGAGGATGGGAGCACGAAGTCGCTGTTGAGGAGAATCTTTATGAAACCATGGCGTCATTTAGGATTTGTGCTGGCTGCATTGAGTCTGGTATCCCTGCTGGGGGGAAGTGTGCTCTCACCCCGGCCGGCTCTAGCTTCCACCGAAGATGCGGCCATCTTTTACGACGACTTGTCTCAATCCGGCACCTGGGTCGACTACGGCGACTATGGTCCGGTATGGTATCCCAATAACGTCGAGGAAGGCTGGCGGCCTTATGTAAACGGCCGCTGGGTCCCCACGGAACAGGGCTATGTCTTCGAGTCCGAAGAACCCTGGGCCGCAACCACGTATCACTACGGCAACTGGATGCCCACTGACGAGTACGGCTGGGTCTGGGTGCCGGGCCGCACCTGGTACCCCTCCACGGTGAACTGGCGCACCAGCCCGGAGAACACCCCGGAGGATGCTGCCTACGTGGGCTGGGCCCCCGTGCCGCCGCCCAACTACCAGCCCTCGGCCAGCTACGCCCCGTACGGCGGTTATTCCGCCGGTGCGGACCCCCTGGCGCCCTTCTATATCTTTGTGCGGGCGGCCAGTTTTCTCCTGGGCTTCGGCCAGCCGTACGCCCCTTCTTACTCCTACTATAACAGCGGCGCTCTGGCGCCTCCGGCCTATGTGCCGGTGGTGTACCAACGCACCATCATCATCAATAACTACGTGGCTCCTGCGTATTATCCGACCGGCTTCGTCACCAGGGGCTTCCCGGTGTACAACTGGGGTCCTCCCATCCCATATGTCGCCCGCTGGGCCAAAATCCCTCCGGGGCATCTCCACAATCACGTCCGCCAGGTGAACATCTACCATATCCACAACGTGGTGCCGCGGCGGGAGGTTTTCACCTCCAAGCCCTGGTTGCAGAAGGTTTACCCGCCGGCCATTGTGGCCCAGCAACCCTTGGGCGGAGTCAAGCGCGTCACCAATCTGACCCAGGTGAGAGGCAATTTTGTCCGGCCGCGCCTGACCCCTGTCGTCCAGGGAGGTCCCACCTGGACGGCCCAGATCCCCAAGGCCACCATCACCCGGGTGGGAAAGGGACAGGGAGTCCCCGGCGCCGCCCTGCCGCCCAAAGCCGTCATGCCCCTCAGTCCCCAGATGCAGGGACAGATCCAGAAACTGCCGCCAAACCGGCAGATTCGGCCCATCATGCCCCTGGCCAGGCAACCCCAGGGTGTGGCGCCGGTGATGGAAAAGCCGCCGGTGCAGATCCAGCAACAGGAACAACTCAAGCGGCAACACTTTCAACAGCAGCAGCTCCAGCAGGAGCAGCTCAAACGCCAGCAATTCCAGCAGCAGCAGATACAGCAGGAACGGCTGAAACA
>CAZFWX010000069.1:2044-17869 GCA_964522695.1 uncultured Desulfobacterales bacterium | reverse complement strand
CCTCTCCCCCACTGGGGAAGAGGGCTGGGGTGAAGGGGGTGACTTTTCAGGCGTTATGGGTGAGCCCATGACTCATGCGTAACTGCTCCGAAAACCCCTGACAATGAAAAGGTGGCGCAGGCTTTCTGGCCTGCGCTAAATTTCTTCTCAATCCTCAGTCCCCCAAATAGGCCCGCAGGGTAATCATGCCGAAATCGGTCCACAGGTCATACAGAGTCCGGCTCAGAATCTCCCGCAGCGCCGCGGCGGCCGGGATATTTTCAAAACACACGCCCACGGCGTACTCCGGCGTCAGGCTCTTGGCCAGATCGAAGGCTTCCTGGTCAATGGCCTGTGTCAAGCCCACCTCAGCAAAGATATCAGTGATGATGTCCACGGGGTGTGTGGTGGCGTCCTTCACCACCCGGGCCTCCACCGTGGCGCTCCTGCCGGTCACCGTAATGGCCCCGGTCTGCGGTTCCGCAGTCACCTGGTCCCAGGTCTCCTCGCCGTTCAGGTAGACCGCGGTGATGCTCTCAAAAGGAAACCCGTAAATTTGATAATGATAAACCGGGGCCTGGGCCGCAAAGGCCCAACTGTCCCCGGCCACCAGGTCGGTGCCGATCCCCGCCTCGAAATAAACCGACAGCCCTTCTTCCAGCTTCACCGGGTCTTCGGCCCCGGTGCAGACGATGCCCGTCTCTTTCCAGCTCTGGCCGTTGTTGTTGGACCACTTGAAGGTGGCGGCCCCAATCTCGCCGCTGCTTTCCGCGGTCACCCGGTAGGTCAGATGCGTATCCCCCCGGTAGGTGCCCACCACCCGCAGCGTGGCGCTGCCTCCGCCGCTTTTCATCGGCGTCCCCAGCACGGCCGGCGTGGTTTCCACCAGCTCCGCCGAGGCCCGGTACGTGCCCCGCATAAAGGGCTGCCGCATCCCGTCCGCGGCCGGGGCTCCCACCGCCCGGCCCAGACGCGTTGTGATCCAGTCCTGGCTCTCCAGGCTGGCCCGGTGGCGCCCTTCCCAGGCGTCCCCCATCCCGCTCAGCCGCTCGATGGCTCCCTGGTAGACCAGCAGCCACTCCACCTCTCCGTCGGGCAACTCCCAGCCGTGATACAGGGTCAGGCGTTTCTCCTCCCAGGGCAGGCCCAGGAAGGTGAAATTCTCCGCGCCCGGCAGCCACTGGCGCTGGCGGTTGTCCATTACCAGCACGTGGTCGCCGCCCCGCAGTTCCCCGAAATCCCGGGCCAATTCCACGCGTATCGAGCCGGCGTCCAGAATCTCGCTCTCCTGCAGGGTAAATTCCCCGTTCAACTCCAGGCCGGCCAGGTAGCCGGGAGAGGTGCCGTCCGCGTCATAGCTGTCATAACCGGCATCCCCCGCCCAGTCCACCGCATAACCCGTAAAGGCGTCGGCCTGCTCAGGGAAATCAACCGCCCAGCCTCGCCATTCCTGAGTAAACTCCACCTTTATCTGAAAGTAGGGCCCGATGGCCGCAGCCTGCCCCGAGGTCAAGGGCAGAAAACTTGCCGCCAGCGCCTCGGCCGGGGTGGCCCCGCTGCGCAGGTAGACCCACGTTTCCAGGTAGCCGGCGCCGTCCTGCCAGATGGGGACTATCCGGTTCAGGTTCGGGGAGAAGGTGTGCATCACCGGCGAAACCCAGGACCCCTCGGTGATATAACCGGACTGCAAGGCCACCTTGCCCGGCTCCCCCCCATACTCCGTGTTGACGAACTCCCCTGAACCAGGAGCCAACCCATAATCCAGGGCATAAGGGAAAATGGCCGCCCTCACCCGGGGACGGGCCCCCCGATATCGAGTCTCTTCCTGCAGATATTCCGCCCCGGCCTGCCTCATTTTGACCTCTTCTTAACATCTCCCCCCTGGGGGAGAGGGCTGGGGTGAGGGGGCGCATCTTCTCGTGCTCTTCAACCTCACACCTCTTCCAGCACGATGCTGCCGGACCACAACCCCGGGGCCACTTCCCGGAAATCCAGGTCATTGGTCCAGACACCCGTGAACGTCTTGGCCCCTTGCTCCTGCCGAAAAAAGTCGATGTCCGCCTGAGCCTGCTTGATGCTGGCCAGCTGCTCCTTCTGGGCCGTGGCGATATACTGGAACCGGAGCACCCACCTGGCCTTTAGCTCCCGGACATAACTCCGCAGGGTGCCGTCCAGGGCCCGCTCCCGGTCGCTGTCATCCTGGGCCAGTTCCTGATAGTCCCAGGTAAAATTGACGGGCAGGGTATAGCTCTGCAGGCTGCCTCCCGCCGGCCGCCATTCCAGTTTGGCCTGTCCCATACCGTCCCCTTACCAGCGCCGCCCCAATTCCTTCTGGAGGGCCGGCAGCAGGTGGCGCTGCACCACCCGGTGCCAATCCAGACCGGCTGCCGCAGCCCCATCCAGGGATTGCACCTGAATGGTAACGTCATAACGGGGCGCGCTCTGCGCAGCTCCCGTGGTGAATTGCCCTGCGCGCAGCGCCTGGAAATTCTCTTCCCCCAGCCGCACCATGCTGTCCCGGGGCAGGATGCCCTCTCCGGACTGCACCAGCACCATCTGCTCATCTTCCATGAGGGTCTCCGGCCCCGCCACCATGCCCCGGTGGGCCTCAACGATGCCGCCCTCATGGAAAATGCCCCCGAAGTCAAAGCCGAAGTCCAGCCAGGAAAGCCAGCCGCCTCCGCCCCCGCCGCCGCCGAAAAGCCCTTGAAAGGACGACCCCACCTGCCCCGTGAGGGCCAGGACATGGTCAGCCCATTCGTCCACCGCCGTCCCCAGGGCCGCCAGAGTCCCTTCCCAGTCCGCGGTGAGCGCCGCGCCCATAATCTCGCCCTGCGCGCTAATTTCCTGAAAGCGCACCCCGGCAAAGGAGGCCATCTGCTCCAGGCTCCCCTGCCACTGCCGCTGAAAGCCCTCCCAGTCCGACTCCAGGCTGCGCATCTCCCGGGACCAGGCCGTCTCCCGGGCCTGCCCGAACTCCTCCATGACCCGCAGCATCTCCTCCTGCTGCGCCCGGAAGGCGAGCAGTTCCCGGTCATCCACCCCGCCGCTGGTAAAGTCTTTGGCCACTTCTCTCTCCCCTGCCCGCGGCAAACGCCCGTTTCACCACCCCCAGCAACAGCCAGGTGTCCACACTCAAGTCATTGGCGCAGAAGGGATATCCCGCCTCCTTCAGCCGGTGCAGAAAAACCAGGTGCCAGGTCCACGGCGAAATGGCCTCGGGACGCACGAATTCCTGACATTCCCCGCAAGCCCAATCCGCAAACCCGCCGTTTTCGGCCCGGCAGCGGCTGCGCCTCTCTCCCCGGCACAGCCGCCCCTGGGCCAAGGCGGAAACCTCCCGCTCCAGGGGCCATTCCGGTAAAAAGTCTGCCGCGGCGCCAGTCAGCCCCACTCCGCTTCCCCCCGGCCCACCACCCGCCAGCCCTCAAAAACCTGCTGGCCCAAATACGACACCAAATCCGGCGCCAGGGTTACCAGCCGCGCCTTCCAATCCTGATGCTTTGCCGGGTCAAGGGGCGCCGCACCCCCTTCCTCCGTCACCAGAAAATCCCCCGGAGCAAAGCCGTTCAGGATCTCCGCCCCGAACTTGAGCCGGGTTTCCCCCAGGCGGTGCCGGCGCTCCCCGTTTTCCAGGTGAAAGGCGGCCACCTGATAAGCCACCCGTTCCTCCGACGTGGGCGGTCTAAAGTACAGGGTGATCACCGACCCCGACACCGGATCCTGTATCGCCATGGCTTGGCGCTCATCTCCCAGAAGCCTGGGCATCGCCACCTCCCCCTTTTTTTTGCAGCCAAAGCCCCCTGCTGACATCAATTTGCATTTGCAAGAGGGCACAGGCTTTCCAGCCTGCGCAGACTCGCACTCTGGCCTGCAATTTCACTAACTTGCTGATCGACCCTTCAATGTCTGAGTCCTTTATGCCGCATAGCCGCTCACCTGGTTTTGCACATAAACCAAGACCGACCCGTAGGTGTCGTCTTCCAGCACCGCGAACTGCACTTCCTCCACCAGCCGCCGCTGGGCGATCTTCACCGGCGCCTGCACCACTCCCACCTTGGGGAAGACCACCTCCACCTGGTAGCGCACCCCGGCCTCAAATTCCGGACCCAACGCCTTGAGATAAATGCCCAGGGTGTCGTTGTCCTCCAGGTGCTGGGCCAACAGGAAATCACGGAAATCCCTGTCGAAATCCAGCTTCTGTTCCCTCCCCGTGCGAAAGGCCCGGTTGGCATAGTCCGTCCCCGCGCCCGGCGTCCGTTCCACTGTCAGATGATTATTCAGAGTCCATACCAATCGGCGCAAGTCCGCAGCCAGGATATGCCCGCCCACGAAGCTGCTGCCGTTCCAGCGGCCGCCCAGGTTCACCACCGCCTGGCTCACCTTCAAGGGCGGCTCTTCCACCCGGCCCGGCAGCGCCATCCAACCGCTTTCCCGGGGGATATAGTAAATCTTGTACGACGTCGCCGTCCCTGTCCCTCCCGGCGGCGTGATGGTGATCACTGCCGGCGTCGCCCCGGACACTGCACTGTAGCTCGCGTCCTCCCAGGCCTGGGTCGTGGGGTTCAGCACCTTGACGGCCTGCACATTGGCCAGGCGCTCCCCCGCGTCCTGCCCTTCCACCCCATTCGCCGCCAGGGTCAGGCTCCCCGCGTTGAATGCCGCGGTCACCTGCTCCACCAGGGTGTTGTCCGTCACCTTGCCGGTGCCTTTCACCACTCCGGTGATCTTGGCCCAGCCGTCCTTGGCCAGCTCCACCCTCACCTGGTCGATGAAACACGACGCAAACCGCCGCTTCCGCACCTGCTTGCCGTAGCGCATAGCCGCAGTGAAGGAAGGGTTGGACCGCGCCTCATCCACTTCTCCGGACCGGGGCCGAATGGTGTGGCGGTAGCCGCTCAAGCCCAGGCTCGCCGTGCTGGCCTCCCCCAGCCCATAGGCCAGGAGAAAGGCGAAATGCTGGGGCTGGGCCCGGGAGAACGACAGCGTCCCGCCCACCGTGCCTCCCAAATAGTGCAACCGGTCCGCCTCCTCCTTGCCCGTCAACTCCTCCCGGTTGGGGAATTTGCTGGCCCGGTAGTTGAGCATGGTGTTCAGATCCACCAGCATGCCGGTGTCCAGCGCCTGCTCCTGGTTCAGCGCCGCCTCCTGCGCCCCCGCCGACACGGCCAGAAGATTGTGAGTCCCGAGAAAATTCCGGATGGACCGGGTCATGATCATCTCTCCTTGTTCGCCGCCGGCCTCTTATCCGGCAAAATCCTGCACCAGGACGGTGCGGTACTGGGCTCCATGCACGCAATATTCCTGGTCATTTAACAGCGGCTCTTCCTTCACCAGCGCCAGGGGCAGGATCATCAGGCCCAGATCCTGGTGCCAAAGGGCCTCCCGGATGCCGGCCAACAGATCATAGATGCCGTCCTCCTCCCGGCGGCTGGCTTCCCCTCGCAGGCCCCGCCCCATGGCCAGCACCTGAAATTCCACGGTCAGGTCATAGGACGTTGCGCCCACCTGCTCCGCCTTGCTGCCCTTGAGCATCACCAAGACTGCCGGCAGCCGCATCCCCCCCTGGCGCAACTCCTCCAGCCAGTCTCCCTGAAAGCTGCGGACGCTCTTGACGTCATCCCCCAATTGCACCGTCAGGGCGGCCAGCACCCCGTCCTCCAGCTCTTTGATGGTCAGGCCGGCCATGGCCGTGCACTCCTTATCCGGCAGTTTGCCGTCCATGGGTGGCACAGGCTTTCCAGCCCGTGCCGTCGCAGGGTAATTCCTGCGACTTTTTCTTACCCCCCCTTTTTTAAAGGGGGGAAAGGAGGGATTATTAAAACTCCCGCCCTCTCAATACGCTAGTATTTCAGGGTTGTCACAGCACTCCTGACTTCATCTCACCAATCCACCTGGCTGTTCCGGGAAAACACCCGCGCCGTGCTGGCTATCTCCGTGGCTTCCCGTTCCGTCGAGGCCGGCTCGCCGGTCGCTCCGGCCACCACCGCCTGGCCCGCGGCCACGTCCTTGAGAAAGCGCGCCGCCGCTTCGTACCGCTCCCGCCGCACCGCGGGCGCGGCACTCCGCCGTGTGTAGAGGTAGTAAATGGCCATGTCCACCGCTAGCGCCTTGAGTTGCGCCGGGGCCGGGGTCACCGGCACCTGGTAGCGCACCCCCAGGTAGGCGTCCAGCTCCGCTCCCGCCTTGGCGATGGCTTCCTCCACCACCAGGAGGTCGGGGCTGTCCCCCGCTTCCGCGGTCAACTCGGCCAGTTCCTCCTGGGTAATCATCTTCAGAAGGTCATTTTCGGTGCAGTAGCCCATCTCCCCCACTCCTGTCGCCGGCGCCCCTAAGGGGCATGCCCGGCCCCTTTTCCTGGCGGCTGCCTCTCGCCCCGGCCCTAACAACAATTGATGATGATTTCCTGTCCCGCCTCACCGCACCACTCTGCCCGTGGGACTGTGGGAATGATTATTGATGGCGCCCCACAGGGCGTCCCGCTCATTCCGGAATTCCTCTTTGCCCAGAAAACGCCCGATGTACTCCCGCTGGCACTCGCAGCAAAGTTGGGCAATCTCGTCCAGTTTCCTCTCCATGCGGGCGAACATTCTCCACAGGAGAAAGCCGCTGATCCCCGCAAACAGGGAGAGGAGTCCCACCAGGCTCCCCATATGTTCGGCCAGGTCCTGGTGGCTCATCCCTACTCCTGGCTCTTGGCCATCCCGGCCCGCAGCGCGGCCAGACCTAACGAGGCCGCCAGGCCCACAATAACCTCATATTGATTGGCGTCCACCCACCCCATGGTGCGGGCGAAGGTGGCCAGCGCCATGATTGCCGCCGTGATATATGTCTTTTTGCCTGTCAGCACCTTCCCCTCCGCGGCAACTAATACGGAAAGTTTGTGTAGGACACCCGCCCCCGGGTGTCCGCCCCGGCCGTAAGCCTGGGCCGCCAAATTTCCCCTGATTTTAAAAGAGCCGTAGACCCATAAGTTCTTACCCTTAACAATTCCTCAACCTCCCCCCTCTCCCCCCATCGGGGGGAGAGGGCAGGGGTGAGGGGGGTCTCTTTTTCATGCCCGGTTGACCCCATGACCAAGTCAGCGGTGTCCCCTTCATCGTGTCCCAGGCATACCTTCCTTTTCCCGTCACCTGACTCCCCCTCCCTTGGTGGGAGGAGGTTGGGGGGAGGGGGTGATTTGGCGAGACCCCTAAAAATCTCAACCGCACCCCGGCTCTCCCATATCGATAGGAAGAAAACCTTTGCCAAGCATGGTTGGGACCGTTTAAGACTAGTAGTAATACGTAACCCGCAGCGTCCCGTCCGTGGTGTCCTTCCGGATGGCCCGGAAATTGAGCAGCGATTGCGTGCCGTTCAACACCAGCGTGTCACCGCTGCTTAGGGAATGGCCGTTGCCGGAAGTGGGTAAGCCCCCGTCCAGCCGGAAGCGCACGTCTCCCCCATCCAGGCTGATCAGCGCCGACTGGGCCGACAGGCCTTTGAAGGTTCCCGTCGTCGGCCTGATCTTGGCAGCACTCAATCCCACGGCCGTGGTGCTCACGGTTACAACCTCGTAGTCCCCAGGCACGCTGCCATACGTCTGCAAGACCGCGCCGCCAAACCAACCCATGGTTGTCCTCCCCATTCCGGGGACAGATGCCTTCCCGCCCCCCTATGCCCTGCTTAGACCAGCTCCGGCACCACCAGCAGGTCCGCCGTCCCCTGCCAAATGTTGGACTTGGCCCCGCCCGCAGACGGATCGCCAATAATGAACTGGGCCTGCAAAATCTCCCGGGCCTTGGCCTCCAGGGCCGGCGGCACCATCAGGATGTTCGGCCGCACCCCCAGCGGCAGTCCGTCGGCATTATTCAGCGACATCATGGCCGTCCGGGCCGCGGCATAGTAGGTGGGCGTCAGTTCCTGGGTGGAACAGTAGGCCATCTGCCACAGGCCGTAGGCCGCCGCTCCCCGGTAGTCCACGCCATAGCGGAATTTCTTGCGCATGAACACGTGTTCGTCGTCCGGCCGGTCCATCCTCACCAGCTGCACGCCCCGGCGCAGCTGAAAAATGAAAGGCTTGATGGCCCGGGAGGTGTCCACCAGATACCAGGCCGTGCCGCCCCCCGAGTCATAGTTGGAGGCCGTGTCCGCACCCACCGGGTGATCCGTGGCGAAGAAGTTCTTCCCGTCGTAGCAAGGTGTCGTGGCGCCCGCTTTGAACAAGGCCGCGATCAGCTTTTCCGGGTGCTGCTTGGCCGCTTCGGCCAGGGCCGCAACGATGGGGTTGTACAGTCCCAACTGCTCGTCTTCGATGTCGTTGCGCTCGATTTCGATGGTGGCTTCCCAATCTTTGTTTTCAATCTGGAAGGCCTTGGGTTCCAGGGAGCTGATCTGCCGGTCCCCGATCCATTCCCGCACCATGGGGAAATCCAGCAGGAACTTGTAATCCATGATCCTGGTCTTGGCCGGCACGGTCATGGCCACCCGGTCCGCCCAGGTTTCCGTCGCCTTGAAGGCGTTGTTGAACACCGTGGTAAAGGCCGTGTATACGCTGGTCAGCACGTCCGCATTGACAATCATCTGGCTTTCTCCCCCTTATCTGCCGATGTCGATCCAGCCCCTGGTGGCCGACTCATACTTCACCAGGACGCCCGCCCGCACGTCGTTCGTGGCCCCCGCCGCGTCGTCGAAGGTATGGTCGTCCACCACGTACATGGCGTCCCCCACCATGGCCTGGGTGATGCTCGAGGCTTCGAACTGAAATACTCCTGTCCGCCGCAGGCGCACCTTCCTGGCCCCGTCCGCGCCACCGGTGTTATCCGCCTGGTCGAGAGCCACTCCGGCAAACTTGAGCCCCGCGGTGTCCGCCGCCGGCGCCGCATAGCCGCTCCCGTTCAGGCACACCAGACTACCTGCATAGATCTTGGTATTGCCCGCCACCGGGTAGTCGATTTCCACCCCATCCCGGTAAGGCGTGGCCCGGTCTTGAGTCAAACTGGCCATTCTCCCTCCTCCTTATTTTCTGGCTCGCTCCATCTCGGCCTTGGCCTCGTGAAAAATCTCCGGCAGGATGCCCATGGACCGGCAAATGGCCAACTCATGCGCCAGCAAACCCGGTCTCCCCCCCTCTCCATTCCCAAAGGGCGGCAACTCCTCGCCCACCGGCACCACCTTGGGCGCCTGGGCCACATACGCCTGAAACTTCCCCATATCCTGGCGGCAATACTCCACCGCCCAGGCGCGCTGGGCCGGGCTGATCTTGCCCTGGGTGAGCGCCTCCTCCACCACCCGGGCCGCCACCTCTTCCCTCATTTGCACCTTGAGGGCCGCCATTTCCTCCTGGACGGCTTCCCCCTGCTCTGCCCCGACGCGTAAGGCCTGCACCGCGGCCATGATGTCCGCGGCCATGGCCTCTTCCGCCAGGTTCAGCGCCTTGGTCAACTCCCCCAGGAATCCTTCCACCAGGATCGCCAGGCTCTCCTCTCCTGTGCCTCCCAGACGCCTGATGAGTCCCTCCTGCACCCCTTTCTCTGCCTCTTCCATCTGTGCCGTCCTCAATTCCCGTTGCAAAACCAGGTAGGCGTCCCTCGCCGGGGACCGGAGCTCCGCCGCCCCGCCCTCGCCCCCGTACCGGGCCACCAGGGGCGTGAGCCCCCTGATAGCCGGCACGTTGGTCAGACCCACGTGCAACAGGGCCAGCGGCTTCCGCCCCTTGGCATCCAGGCGCAGCACCGGGGAAAAATAACGATATTCTCGGGCCTTGAGGTGCTCTTCCGCCTGCCCCGTCCATTCCACCCGGGCCCACAACCCGTCTTCCCGGGCCGCCAGATCCTTAATCCACCCCGCCGCCGGCGCCCGCTCGCCCTTCAGGGACTGATGCTCATAGTCGATGACCAGGTCCACCCCCCGCTGTCGAAAAGCCTCCAGCATGACTTCCAGCGCTTCCTGATCCACTAAGAACGGTTCCCGGTTATCCACCAACTCCACCGTCCCCAAGGGCAGCAGACGGATCCATGCCGGCAAGACCGGCCCCGCCGCCATCTCCAGAAACAACGTTACCTGTTCGTCCATCCCTGACCCTTTTTAGTCCCCCCTTTTCTAAAGGGGGGTTAGGGGGGATTTGCACCCCATCAGCCTTCTCGCTGCCACCCTCGTTCCCAGGCTTTTACTTGGGAACGTCAATAGTACCGAAGCTCATACTCTGAAAGCCCCGTCTCTAACTCCCTCTCCCCCGCTGGGGGGAGAGGGTTGGGGTGACGGGGGCCGAACTGCCTGGTTCTCGCTACTGTCCCCCCGCCGTTACCCCCGCCTCCCGGATCAACTTCTCCATCTCCCGGGCCTGGAGCTGCAACTGCTCCACCTTGCCGGCATCCGGGCACCACATCTGCTGTAGCTCCCCCGCCAGCAACAGCGTCGTATCCGCCGCCACCACCGCCCGGTGCACCCGGTCGTTCCTCAAATCCTCTCTGAGAAGCGGGTCATAATACCGCTGAGCCAGGCGCAGGGATTGATCCACCTTCCCGAACACCCCGGAGTTGGCGCAACATCCGCCCGCCAGGCCTGCCAGAGCCAGCCCCGCCAGAAACCATTCCAACTTTTCTCGCAGCCTCATTCCCTCACCCCATTCTTCTCCGGCGCCGCCGCACCGTCCCTTTTCCCAATCCATTCAGCCGGCAAGGGAATCCCGAAGCGTTCCGCCACGTGTTCCCAATTCATGGGCAGGCCCGAGGCCGCCAGATTCCGGTACACCTCCGCCAGGGTTTTCAAATCCTCTTCTTCCTCGTACCGGAACCGGAACCACGGCGCCGGCTTGTCCCAGCCGAAGTTGAATCCCACCAGCGGTTTGAGCAGTTGCTCCCGCAGGGTCTGCCCCAGGGCCTGGGCGTCCGCCTCCACCAGGTCCCGCCGCACCTGCTGGTGGACCCGGGCCGCGGCGTACGTTCCCGTGCCGCCGCTGGTGTCGGAGCTCAACGTCTGTCCCAGCACCGCCTTGGACATCTCCCGGTTGCAGAAATCCGCCAGCACCTTGAAAGGGATGGCATTCCCCGCCTGGCGCGCCGCCACCTCCACAAACTCGATTTCCGTACTCTTGCTGATGATCCCCGCCGCATCCGCACCCAAATTGCGAATGGCCTGCATCAACGCCTCCCGGTCCGCTGGCGACGCCGCCTGGTCATACTTCCCCAATCTCAGCGGCATCCCGAAGACCTCGTTGAACGCGGCCCAGTCCTTCAAGGCAAAATTCTTCAGCAGATAAAGGTACCCCACCACCCGCAGCACCCCAGCCCGGGTGTCATGGCCGCTGCGCGCCTTGTAGCGGTGGTAAATCACCTTCCAGGGCGGCAACTCCGCGCCTTCCCAGTCCGTGGCCGAACTTAAAAGCCGCGGTTTAAGATCCTCCACAAAAGTCACCCGCTTCTGCGGCACCCACTTCAACTCCGCCACCCGGGCCTGCCCCCCTTCCACCTGCCACAGCATCTCCGTCAGGGCGAATCCCTTGCCGATGGCGTCCAATAGATCCAGGAAAGCCCCTTCCAGGTTGGGGATGCCGTACACCAACTCCCCCACCGCCTCGGCGATGCGTCGGTCTTCATCACCCTGGGAATAAGGCATGACCTCGTAGTCCAGGCTCAGGACCGCAAGTTTTCGGGTCTGCAGCAGCGAAGCCAGGTGCGCGTCCTTTTCTTCCATCTCCTCGAAAAGCTCCATCTGCCGCCGCACCGACCCCTGGTCCGCCTCCTGAAATATCCCCGCCAAGGCCCCCGGCGTCAGCCCCACGCTGGGATAGCTGCTGTACCTGTCCTCCAGGGACACCGCCGCCACTTCCCGCATCTCCGGCTTGTCTGCGGGCTTGAACCACCTGCCCCAAAAGTCCTTCAGTCTCATCCCCGCCTCACCCTCGACCGCCTCAAAAATTCCCCCTAATCCCCCCTTTCCTAAAGGGGGGTTCGGAGGGATTTTTCAGCACGCTTTCCAGCCTGTGCGGTTTCATGTAGGGTGCGCACTGCGCACCATAACTATCAGTAACTTTTAATAATCCATGGGTGCACCAACAGCCCCTTGGCAACCGCTGCGAAAAGTTCCTCATTTGCTCCCTCTCCCCCTGGCGGGGGGAGAGGGCTGGAGTAAGGGGGCCTTTCCTCTCGTTCCCAAGCTCCCGCTTGGGAACGCCATTGCCAGCGAAGCGCTGCTTCGCACCTCTGCTACCCTTAAAAAGCCCCCCGCGCCCGGAACATCCGCGACTTCATCGGCACATAATCCGTCGCCGTCCTGGCCTGCATCTCCCCGGCCAGCCGGATTGCCCCCTCCAGGGCGTCTGGACCGTCGTCGTGCATGGTCCGGGAGGGAAAATACATCAGTTGCTCCACCAGCAGCTCCTGGTCCGAGTGGCCCCGGATGAACCTGATCTTTCCCCGTTCCAGCAAGGGCGACAGGCTGGCCACCCGCGTCTCCTTGGCCAGCCTCTGGGTCACTCCCTTGACCGGCAGCATCAGGCCCAGCTCCCGCCCCAGGACGTCGAATTCCTTGAGCAACAGCCGCTGGAACAGGTTGTCCTCCACCCCGAAGACGTGAAACCCCTTCTCCCGGTGCCGGTTGAATATTCTTCTAAGCGTCTGCTCCAGCGAAGTTTTCTGGATAAAGGCGTCCAGCACGTAATAAACTCCCTCCTGCGGCGCCACTCCCACCGTCACGCACGCCTTGTAATCCGCGCTGCTGCCGCTCTCCAAAGACGGGTCGAAAAACCCCACCACAAAGAGTTCCCGGTCCTTCAAGGTGTCCGGATGGTAGTAGTGGATCCAGTCTTCCTGGAAGAGGCCCCCTTCCGGCGTCGGCTCGTTCATCTTTTCTCGGTTAAACGCCACTGTCCCCATAAGCTGCTTCTGCAGCTTGAGCTTCGCCGCCGGATGCCGCGCCTCCCACAAAGAACTCCCGTCCTCCTCCAGAGCCCGGTACATTTTCCGCAGGTAATGGCAGTAGGGCTCCTCCCCGCTGGTGAGCATGACGTGCAGGGCGCTCTTCTGCCGCAAAATGGTGCCGATGACCAAAAGCGTCCCTCCCTCCGCCAAGGCCGGGTACACCGCCGACTGCACCCAGTCCAGGATCTGCTTGACGATCTCCGGGTTCCGTACGTTGATGTCGTTTTCCAGGTCGTCCAGGATCACCAGGTCCGGCCGCCACTGCTTGTGCTTGAGCCCCCTGAGCCGCTGCCCCCGTCCCCGGGCCTTCACCCGGATGTCGTTTAAGGTGGTGAAATCATCCACCGGACGGTTGGCTTTCACCAGCTCCCCAAAGTCCTGGTGCAGCCGCTCGTTGTAGAGGAGCTCCAGGTACAGGTAGCCCGTCAGGTCCGACGCCAGGTCTTCCGTGTCGCTGCCGATGATGATGAACCGCCTTTTCTTAAAACAAATCTGGTGCAGCACGTACCCGAACGAGCACACCGTGCTCTTGGCGAATTCCCGGGGGGCCGCCACCGCCATAGGCGTCACCACCCTGTCCCGCTTCTCCAGGAGCTTCACCAGCTCATAGTGAAACGGCGCCGGCGCATGGCTGAAATAGTGGGGCAGGTACGTCCGGCAGAAGAACAGCGGATCCGCTTCCGCCTTGCCCAACCGCTCCTCCCGCTTCTCCTGGCTGTCCTGCCAGAAGGGCGTCACTTCCATGGACAGCCGCATCAGCAGCTCATCCGCCTTCTGCCGGAACTCCCGCTTGGTCAGTTTGCTCTTGAGGGTCATCTGCCTGTTCCGAATAGTTCTTGACGTAGCCTGGCCGAAAGAGTTTTTCCCCATGTGGTGGCACAGGCTTTCCAGCCTGGGCAATGTTCGTTGTGCAGGGCGCGCACCGCGCACCATAACTATTAGCGACTCTTACTAAAATTTACTCGTTCCCCCTCATCCCCCTCTCCCCTTGGGGGGAGAGGGTTGGGGCGAGGGGGGCATCTCCGTTCGGCCCCCTCTACGCCTAATCCCGGGCCTCCTCCTCCTGCTCCAACTTCCGGAAAAACTCCTGCATCCAGGAGGAAAACCGCTTAATCTCCCCGGGATCCTGCACCCAGCCTCGCAGAAACTCGCTGAACCGGTCCATCACCTCTAAAGCCGCAGCCCGCAGATCCCATCCCTGGTAGCACAGCCGCTCGATCAGGGTAATGATCCGGGTCAGCTCCTCCAACTCCGCCGGCTTTAAATCCCCCCGGGCCAGGAGCTTGCCCGTCTTTTCCCGCAAAATGCCTTTCAAAGCCTTCCCCAGCCAACGGGGAGATACTAAGGCCTGGCGCTTTTTCTCTTCCCACTGCCCGTCCTTGTGCCACAATCTCAGCGTCCGCAATGCCACCGGACAAAATTCCTGGATTTCCTCCAGGCTCTTGCCCGACAAATACAGTGACTCCGCTTCGTCGAAATAGACTTCCCGTTTTCCCGCCCGATGTTTTCGCCTATCCCCTGCCATGGTGGCTCACGGTACCAGGAAAGTCCTGGTCTTCTCCAGAACAGGCGGACCGCCTGTCACGACATCCAATCAAAAAGCGTGTCCGCTTCCACCAGTTGGCCCTTGACCGAACTCTTGAGAATCCGCACCGGACCGCCCAAGAGCTTCACCCCCTGCAACTTCCCTTCCCAGAACCACCGGTACACCGTGGACCGGGACACCCCCAGCCGGGACGCCACCTCCCGGGGCCTCAGCAACTGCTCCTGCAGCATGTCTCGTTCCTCCTCTCTCTGGCTGATTGCTCCAATTTCAAAAACCATGCTCACCCCATCCCCCCTGTACCCGTTTGTCACAGATCCATTTCTCCCGCTGCTTTCTCCCTCCTCCGCATGCAGAATCACCGGGCCTTTGCACCCTGTTCCCCCCCGGTTCCCTGTCCTCGCCCCTTCCCCTCCTTACCTTCCCCCACATCCTTTATCCCTAGGGCGATCCGCCAATTCCCCTAGAATTACCTCAGCATTTCCCCTAATGTCGGCATCGAAAAACCTTAGTTAGGCCATGGTTTCTCTGCAATTCTGACGCGCCGGGGCCCAAAAAAAGCCGCCGGGCCAGGCCTGCGGCGGATTCTTGCAGGAGATTCATCGCGGGCGGCTTCCCCACCTTTTGCCGTCATCAGCTTTCTGTGGAGCGCGCCCTCGCACAGGTCCATGTAAGGTGGGAACTGCCCCCCGTCACTATCAAACCATCAGCTCATTTTCGTCTGCCAGAAGATATCTGGCCCCGTCTTTGCAGATGCTCCATTCCCAAGAATTCCTTCATGCCTGCACCAAAACCTTAATTGTTACCCCAGTTGCCGGGCCCCCGTTTTCCCCGGTCCCGGCGCCACATTCCAAGCTCAAGGAGGAAAAACATGGACCTGCCTCTGAAAAAAAAATTCTTTCGGCCCGACGAAGTCGCGGAACTGCTCTCCCTCTCCCGGCGCACGGTCTATCGCATGATCCGGGACGGCCGCTTAAATGGCGTGCGCCTGGGCGCCGGCCCCTGGCGCATCCCCCGGGACCATCTCCAAACCCTCCTGCCTCCTGCCGGTCCGCAGCCCTTTGCCAGGCTCAGCGCTCCTTAGCCTGCCGGCCGTAACCACCATAAAAAGCCGTAACCACCATAAAAAGGGGAGGACCTCCCCGGCCCTCCCCCCATATTTTTCTTTCCCTTACCCCCCTCGAAGGTTCCATCAGGCCATATCCTCCCTGATCCAAAAAACCTCCGGTGGCAAAGGTGTCCTCACCTGGGCAGATGCAGGCCGAAGCCTGCGGCTCTCTCCCGTCCCGTTCCCGCAGTCCGCTCCGACAGATTCTTCACCACTGCCCCGAAAAGTTACTCATTCACTCCCTCTCCCCCATCGGGTGAGCCAAGGCTCATGAGCAACTGCCCTGAATTTTTTCC
>CAZFWX010000069.1:0-2034 GCA_964522695.1 uncultured Desulfobacterales bacterium | reverse complement strand
CCCCCCCCCCATCAAACCCCCATCCCCCCCCCCCGCCGCGGGGGGGCGCGGGGGGGGGGGGGGGGCCGCCCCCAACTTTCCATGTGTTCCGGGTGAGCCAAGGCTCATGAGCAACTGCCCTGAATTTTTTCCCTCCCCTTTAATCTTTTTTCCTCACCTTGCCGATACGCCATCAAATACCTGTATAGCGGCTGGTACCTCCCCATGACCACCAATTGCGCCCAATCACTTGCAACGATGAGTAATCCCGATATTTTCGGCTCACTCAACGCCATGCTGGTGGACGACCTCCCTGCCATCCGCCATCTCCTGCGGCAAATGCTCCTCCACCTGGGAGTTTGCGGCCTGATTAAGGAAGCGGGCGATGGCCTCCAGGCCTGGGAAACCTTGCAGACATTTCCCGCAGATCTGGTCATCTGCGACATCAGCATGCCCCGCTTAAACGGCATTGAACTGCTGAAGAAATTGCGCGCCTCCCCCCTCCATCGCCACACCCCTTTTCTCCTGATCACCGGAGAAGTGGCCGAAGACCTGGTCGCCGCCGCCGTGTCCAGCGACGTGGATGGCTACCTCATGAAACCCTTCCGCCTCCACACCCTGGAAACCCGCCTCCGGGGCTTGCTCCTTTCCCGCCAGCTCCGCTGCGCTGCGGACAGCCTCTTCTTCGAGGCCCGCCGCCTCCTCAACGAAGGCCTGGCTTCCCAGGCTGTCCACCTGCTCCTGCGTCTTCTCGGTCCTCCGGAAGCCCAGGAAGCCTCCATCCTCAACCTCCTGGGCGAGTGCTTCCTGGCCCTGGGCGACGATGATCAGGCCGCCTGGGCCTACTCCCGCGCCACCGCACTCGCCCCCGGCGACGTCAAGGCCACTCTCCATCTGGCCCATATCCTGGAACGCCAGGGCCGCGTCAGCGACGCCTGCGTCCTGCGGCACCGCGCCCTCCTGCTCGAACCTGCCTTGCCTGCTCCCCCCAAATCTGACTCATCAACCCTTTCCTTTGATCCTCTGGCCACCATCCATTTGGATCCCATGACCTCCCTCATTGATGACCCTGCCCCTTTTGGGAAAAACCAGGTTTGACAAGGTCTCCCTGCTCCCTCCTCCGGTTTTGGCGCCTTCCCTTCCAATGCTCAACACCAAGATTCACCTTGCATTTTCCCCACAGCAACATAAAATATAAGAGACAAACTGCCAAAATCGCGGATTTGCGCGTGCCAGGTTACCCATGAATAACCGTCTCAGCCCATTTTATAAGAACATCGCCCTGTGGCTGCTCATCAGCCTGGTCATGATCTTTCTTTTCAACTATTTCAACGCCGCCGAGCAGCATCGCGCCAAGGCCAGTCTCAGCTACAGCGAGTTTGTGGACCTCATCAAGGCCGGCAAGGTCAAAAGCGTCATTCTCCAGGGCGATGAAATCTCCGGGGAACAGGTGGACGGCAAGCCCTTTAAAAGCTACTCCCCGGCCGACCCCAACCTGGTGAAACTTCTCCAGGAAAAGAAAGTGGGCATTACCGCCAAGCCCAAGGAAGATTCCCCCTGGTACACCACCCTCCTGGTTTCCTGGCTCCCCATGCTGGTGCTCATTGGCATCTGGATCTTTTTCATGCGCCAGATGCAGTCCGGCGGCGGCAAAGCCATGTCCTTCGGCAAAAGCCGCGCCCGTCTCATGACCGAAAACTCCGTCAAGGTCACCTTTAAGGACGTGGCCGGCATAGAGGAAGCCAAGGAGGAGGTGGCCGAAATCATCGAGTTCCTCAAGGACCCCAAGCGCTTCACCCGCTTGGGCGGCCGCATCCCCAAGGGCGTGCTCCTGGTGGGCGCCCCCGGCAGCGGCAAAACCTTGCTGGCCCGGGCCATCGCTGGCGAGGCCGGCGTCCCTTTCTTCAGCATCAGCGGCTCTGACTTCGTGGAAATGTTCGTCGGCGTCGGCGCCGCCCGGGTGCGCGACCTGTTCATCCAGGCCAAAAAAAGCGCCCCCTGCATCATCTTCATCGACGAAATCGACGCCGTGGGCCGCCATCGCGGCGCCGGCCT
>CAZFWX010000068.1:0-17911 GCA_964522695.1 uncultured Desulfobacterales bacterium | reverse complement strand
CCCCGATCCGGTGGTCATCACCGACGCCCGCCGCGCCATTGTTTTCCTGAATCCCGCGGCGGAGTATCTTCTGGCCGGCTATCTGGCCCTGGGTGACCGCTGCTCCCTGTGCGCCGGGCCGGAGGTCCAGGAAAATCATCCAGAAGACCTCCCCTGCCCCCAGGCCGGTGATCTTCCCGTCCGCACCAGCGTCCGCCTCAAGGGGACAAACAGGCGGTTGTCCGTCACCGTCTCCCCTTGGCGGGGCCCGCAGGGAGACGTGGCCGGCTGCCTGATCATGCTCAAGGACCTGGACAAGGAAGTCCTGGCCCATCCGGCCGTGCAAATGCAGATGGCGACGCTCTCCAGTATCCTGGAGAATTTCCCCATGCCCTTCTTCATGGTGGACGCCAACCTGACGGTGACCCACATGAACCGGCACATGGAACGGCTCACCGGCTATAGCCGGGAGGAGGCGGTGGGCAAGATGCAGTGCGGGTCCCTGCTCAATACCGTGCAATGCAATACCGAGGCCTGTCCCCTGCAACAGGTGATGCACACCCGCCAGCCCGTCAGCGGTCTCAGAAGGGTGGCCCGGAACCGCCAGGGGCGGGAAATCGAGGTGTCAGTCTCCGCCTCCATCATCATCGATGCCGAAGGCCGGGTGGTGGGCGGCTTCGAGGCCTGCCGGGACATCACCCCCCTGATGGAGGCTCAGAAGCAGATCACTCTCCTGGCTGAACTGGCCAAAGAGGGGATCCTGCTGGTGGATGAGGACATGCAGGTCCTCTACGCCAATCCCAAACTGGCGGAAATTGTCAATCGCCCCAAAGAGGAGCTGACCGGGCAAGACCTGGGGGAGGTGCTCTCCCCGCAGCACCGCCGGGCGGCCCACAGCCTGCTCAACCGCGTGGGGGATGACGAGACGCATTTCATCAGCACTCTGGACCCGTTGCCCTGGGCTCACCCTGAACGCCGCGTCTTTGAAACCTGGATGGCGCTCTCCCGCATCGGCGGAAAAAATCTGATCTATCTCTACCTGCGGGATCTGACCAACCGCATCCGCATGGGCCGGGAATTGCATAAGGCCAATAATTTCCTCACCAGGATCATCCAGTGTTCCGTAGACGGCATTGTGGTCCTGGACGCCAAAGGCGTGCCCCTCCTGTTCAACGAAGGCGCGGAGCGCATTTTGGGCTACCGGGCCGAGGAGGTCATCGGCAATAAGGACGTGCTGCTCAAATTTTATCCCGCCGAAGTGGCCACGGAGATGAAACGGCGCATGCGCAGCCCCGACTTCGGCGCCCCGGATAAACTGACCACCACCCAGATCACCTTCATCAGCAAGGCCGGGGAGGAAGTGCCGGTCAATTTCTCGGCCGCGGTCATCCGGGAGGGCGGCAAGGAGGTGGGCAGCGTGGGCATCTTCTCCGACCTGCGGGAAACCCTGCGCATGCGCCGGGAACTGGAAAAGAGCCAGACGCAATTGCTCCAGGCGGAAAAGATCGCCTCTCTGGGCCGGCTGTCCGCCGGCGTGGCCCATGAAATCAACAATCCCCTGGCCGGCATCCTCATTTATGCGGAACTTTTGCAGCGCCAGATGCAAGAAGCCGACGGCGGCCGGGATTATGTGGACGAGATCATCACCCAGACCATGCGCTGCCAGCAGATCGTGCACCGCCTGTTGGAATTCAGCCGCCAGTCCCTGGGCGAGCGCACCCTGGTTAACGTCAACGAAATCATTACCCGGGTGGTCAATCTCCTCAAACACCAAGTCAGTTTCCACGACGTTGCCATCGATCTGGACCTGCACCCCGACCTGCCCCAGATCACCGGCGACTTCGGCGAATTGCAGCAAGTCTTCACCAACCTCACCATCAATGCCCGGGATGCCATGGACGGGCAGGGACGCATTGCCATCGCCACCTGGCCCCGCCCCAACGGCCAGGGCATCGTCATCACCCTGTCTGACACCGGCTGCGGGATCCCTGAGCCCATCATGGACAAAATCTTCGAACCGTTCTTCACCACCAAACCCGTGGGCCAGGGCACGGGGTTGGGACTGGCCATCGTCTTCGGGGTGATTCAGCGCCACGGCGGCACCGTGGAAGTGGACAGCGTCCCGGGCGGGGGCACCACTTTTATTCTGAATCTTCCCCTGGAGACTCCCCTGCCGGCGGCCGGATTCATATGGAAGTAGGCTTTTAGGGTTCTTCCTGTCACCACGCACATGGGTGGAAGGCTATGACCGAGGCGCAGACCATTTTAGTGGTGGATGACGAGAAGGTGATCCGGGACGGCTGCACCCTGATCCTCAAGCCCCAGGGCTACCGGGTGGCCACCGCCGAAAACGGCAGGGAGGCCCTGGACATCCTGGCCGCGCAGCCGGTCAACGTGGTGCTGTGCGATCTGAAGATGCCGGTCATGGGGGCCCTGGAGGTCCTGGAAGAGGCCAAAGCCCGTTTCCCCGAGGTGCCCATCATTATCATCACCGGCCACGGCACGGTGGACGATGCCGTGGCATGCATGAAAAAGGGGGCTTATGACTTTGTCACCAAGCCCTTTCGCATCGACCACCTCACCCTTTGCGTCCAGCGGGCCCTGGAAAAGCAGCGCCTGGAGAATGAAACCCGGCGCCTGAAGGAGGAGCAGGCCCGCAGCCTCTACAACCTGGCTTTGGAGCAGAGCCGCCTGCACACCATCATCAATGTCATGGCCGACGGCGTCCTGGTGGTCAACCGGGACCTGGAAGTGGTCTTGCTCAACCCGGCCTATCACCAGCTCCTGGGCTCCCCTGACACCCTTTCCCTGCCCGCCCCCCTGAGGGCCCTGAACGCAGATGAGACTCTGGTGGAGAATCTGGTGCGTCTGATCAAACTTCAGGACTCCGAGACGGACGCCTGCCTCTGTCAGGAGCTTTCCCAGGGCGGGGTGCACGTGCGGGCCCTGTCGGCCCCCTTCCACGGCCCGGACCGGGAAGTCCTGGGCGCAGTCACGGTTCTGCATGACATCACCAGTTTCAAGGAACTGGACCGCATGAAGACGGAGTTCGTCAACCTGGTGTCCCACGAACTGCGCTCCCCCTTAAGCGCCATCAAGATGCAGCACGAGGTGATTCTGGAGGGCCTGGCCGGGGAACTCACCCCCAAGCAGCGCGAGATGCTCAGCCGCGCCCAGGCCAGGATTCAGGGATTGGTCAACCTCATCACCGACCTTCTGGACGTGGCCAAGATCGAATCCGGCCACCGGGTCATGGAGCAGGTCCCCCTGAACCTGAAAGAAGTGCTCACCGACCTGGTGGACCTCCTCAGTGCCCGGGCCGAAGGGCAGAAGGTGGCGCTGACGCTCCTGGCGCCTGATGATCTGCCCCAAATCCTGGCCGACCGCCGGGGCATGGAGGAGGTCTTCACCAACCTCATCAGCAACGCCATCAATTATTCGCCGGATGGGGGCGACGTGCAGGTGACCGCCGCCTCCCACAGCGACTACGTGGAAGTGCGGGTCCGGGACACCGGCATCGGCATCGAAGCCGAAGAAATCCCCAAGATTTTCGACAAGTTTTACCGGGTCAAAAGCCCCAAGACCCGGCAGATTATCGGCAGCGGCCTGGGACTGGCCATCGTCAAAAGCATCGTGGAGATGCACCGGGGCCGCATCCACGTGGAAAGCCAGGCAGGGGCCGGCACCACCTTCCGGATCTGCCTGCCGGCGGCGCCGCCGGCCTGGGGCTGTCATGGCACTACCTGATCCCGACCGGCAGGTCCTGGTGGTGGACGATGAGCCTTCTGTCCTCCAGGGCATCGCCCAGGTGCTCCGGGGCCAGGGCCTGGAGGTGGCCACCGCCGCCACCGGCGGACAGGCCCGGAGCCTGCTGGCGGACAGGACCTTTGCGGTGGCGCTTTTGGATCTGCGCCTGCCGGACGCGAACGGCATGGACCTGCTGCGGCGCCTGCGCCGCCACCATCCCCACACCGCCGTGATCATGATCACCGGGTATCCCCAGATCGACACAGCAGTGGAAGCCATGAAACTGGGCGCGGTGGACTATCTGGTCAAACCTTTCCGCATCGATGACCTGGAACGCCTGGTGGACAAGGCCCGGAACCAGGCCCGGCATTGGCGCAACCATTCCCCGGCCGAACCGCTGGCCAAAGAGGAAAAGGATCAGCGGGGCATCGATTCCATCGTCGGCCAGAGCCCGGCCATGCAGCGCGTCTTCGCCAAGATCCGCCGGGCCGCGCCCAGCGACAGCACGGTGCTGTTAACCGGCGAGTCCGGCACCGGCAAGGAACTGGCGGCCCGGGCCATCCATCAGCTCAGTCCCCGGGCTCACCTGGAATTCGTGGCCGTGGACTGCTCGGCTCTGGTGGAAACCCTGCTGGAGAGCGAACTCTTCGGCCACGTCAAGGGGTCCTTCACCGGCGCCACCCAGACCAAGCACGGCCTCTTTGAACTGGCCAACCGCGGGACTTTTTTCTTTGACGAGATCAGCAACCTGAGCCTGAACATCCAGGCCAAGCTTCTGCGGGTCCTCCAGGAGCGGGAATTCATGAAGGTGGGGAGCCAGAAGCGCATCAAGCTGGACATCCGCATCATCGCCTCCAGCAACCGGGATCTGAAGCAACTGATCAAAGAAGGTCTGTTCCGGGAGGACCTGTATTACCGGCTCAGCGTCATTCCCATCCACCTGCCGCCCCTGCGGGAGCGGGAGGGAGACGTGCCCCTGCTCATCAACCACTTCCTGGCCAAGTACAACCTCAAGGCTCATAGGGAGGTGCGGGGAGTCTCGCCCGAGGCCATGAAAATGCTGTCTTCCTACCCCTGGCCCGGCAATGTGCGGGAACTGGAGCACACCATCGAACGCATTCTGATCCTGGAGGACGGCGACATCATCCTGCCGGAACACCTGCCCAGCTTCATCTCCCAGCGCCAGGCGGAATTTCAGGTGTTCTCCGACGGCGGCCTCTCCCTGGAGGAACTGGAAAGGCGCTATATCCAGTTCGTCCTCAAACGCACCCGGGGCCGCCGCCAGGAAGCCGCGCACATCCTGGGCATCAACCGCAAGACCCTGGGCCTCAAGATCGCCAAGTATCAGATTAAGGACCATTAATACCGGATTGGATGGCAGGCAACTGGTGGCGCAGGCTTTCCAGCCTGTGCAGGCTATGGCTGAAGCCTGTGTCTGCAAAAAGCCGCCCTTTGATCGCAACCCGGTAAAAGAATTTCAGAGGAGGGAGTTCAGGCGGGAAAGCACCAGACACCAATTTATTGCCCGCGCAGAAATAACCATCGCGTAGAATGGAAAAGCCTGTGAGGTTTCCTTCTGCGACTTATCCCGAATTTTTCTGCTCTTCAGCCGTCCTCACGGCCGAAGCGGGTGGCGCCGCTCGCCCCCTGCCAGAAGGGCCTCCAGGTCCTCCGCCTCCCTGGCCTGGTGCCGGGCGAGATAAATCTTCAGGAGACGGCCGCCGTAGCTGCGGGCCTCATCCCGGTTGCCCTGGGCCAGGGCCAGGCGGGTCAGGCCGTCCAGGGCGTCCACAATGCCCTGGGTGTTTTCCAGGCGGCGCATTTCCCGGAGGGAATCCCTCAAGAGCGCGCCGGCCTGGACATAGTCCCCCAGGGCGGTGTAAGTGCGGCCCAGGCGGGCCCAGCGCACGGCCTGCCCCTGGAGGTCTTTCCGGCCCTGGTCCAGTTCCAGGGCCTGGCGGTACAGTTGCATGGCCTGCTGGTAATCCCGCCCCTCCCGGGCCAGATCGCCCAGGCGGGTGAGACTTAAGGAGAGCAGAGGGCCGGGCGGCGCCTGCCGGGCATAGGCCAGGGCCTGATGGTAGCAGTCACCGGCCTCTCGCATCTTTCCCTGCGCCTGCAGAACCGCGCCCAAATTGTTCAGGGATTCGCTCATGCCCGCGGGATCGCCCAAGTCCCGCTGGATGGCCAGAGCCTCTTCGAAATAGCGCCGGGCCTGGTCCAGGTTCCCCTGTTCCTGGGCGGTGGCCCCCAGATTATTCAGGTTGGCGGCGATGCCGGCCCGGTGGTCGATGAGACGGTTAAGCCGCAGGGCCTGGGAAAACTTCTCGTGGGCCAGCTTCCAGCGCGCCTGGCGGTAGTAGGCGTAACCGGCATCGTTTATTGCCACGGCCTCCTGCCGGAGGTCCGGGAGCGTGGACTTTTGGGCCCCGGCGCAGCCGCCCAGGACCAGCGCCAGAAAGATGAGGAGCCAACCCAATTTTCGCAAAGGTTCTTCCTTCCTGCCCGAATGAGACAATCGGAAACCTATCGCAGTAAATTTCAGATAACCAATCTCTTCAAGAGTAGTTCCGATATTTTTCGGCGATTACTCCTGCAACCCTGAAAATAGAGACCAGAGATACATAACCCCCAATGGCAAACAATATCCTCGGTTTCAGCATAGTAAGATGGATGCCTGGCCTACCTCGCTCCCCCTGGATGGGGGAGGGCTGGGGTGGAGGTGGCATCTTCCTTCTGTTTCTCAGGGTGCCGCCCCCCTCCCCCTACCCTCCAGGGAGGGGGAAGCTTGGCAAACCGCCTGACCATATTTCTCCGTACCACGAATTGAACCATCCCCTTCATACCTGCCTTGGGTCTGAGCCAAGGCAATAATATCAAGTTTATTTGATTTCCTTCTCCACCCGGATGGTGCGCTCCTGGGGCTTGCTGATATAGCGCCGGAAGAGCCAGGAGCGCTTGGCGGCCTTGGCCACCTCATCGGCGTTGCCCATGAGGTCCTGGCCGGAGATCACCAGATCGGGCAACCCCTCGCCGGCTCTGTCCAGATTCTCCAGGAACGCTCCCACCTTTCTGGCCAGCGCGGGCAACTGCTCGGCCGCCTCCTTGAAGGGCACAGTGGTCTTTTTCAAATTGGCCACCACACCGGTCAGATCGCTCAGCACCTTCTTGGCTTCGGCCTTCATGGCCGGATCGTTCATGATGGCCCCCAGCAGCCCCTGGTTGGTCTCCAGGTTCTTGAGGATCTTGGCCGCGGAGGTCATGGACTGGGTCGTCTGCCGGTAGAGGGCCGGGTCATTGACGAGCAGACCCAGGCTGCCCTGGCCTTTATTGGTTTTTTCCACCATCTCCCGCAACTGCCCGATAATCTGATGGGCGTTGCCTTCCGGGTCGGTAAGGCTTTTGGTGAGGGTGCGCAGGTTGGCCAGGATCTCCCGGAAGTCATCCAGATACGGCTGCGCCCTGGTCAGGATGTCGGTCAGGTCCATGGGGTCCACCGACGCCACCATGCCATCAGGGGGAATCAATGCCTTCCCCGGCGTCCCCGGGGTGATTTCCAGGGCCCGGTCCCCCAACAGGCCGCTGTAGCCGATGGAGGCCTTGGAGTCGGCGCGGATTTGGCTGCGGTACCTGCCCAACACCTGAAAGGTCACCAGGGTCTCGCCCTTGGCATCGATGATGATGTCTGTCACCGTGCCCACCATCACCCCGGCCAGCCGCACCTCGGAGCCCTTTTTCAGTCCCGCCACATTTTTAAACTTGGCCTGGTAGTTAACATATTCCTGCCAGAGCCCCTCCTGTTGGGCGACGATGAGCACCATGGCCAGCAGGGCGGCGATGGCGGCCACCACGAACAGGCCGACGACGGTTTCATATTTGCGGGAGATCATGGGGCTGTCTCCTGTTCCTCATCTTTGTGCAAAAAGCGCCTGGCTTCCGGGTGGCCGGATTGCAGGAACTCCTCATAGGCGCCCAAAAATCCCAGTTGCCCCTGAAACAGCAGGGCCACCCGGTCGGCCACCAGTTCCACCAGGCGCAGGTCGTGGGTGACCACGATGGAAGTGACGTGCAGCGTCCGCTGCAGCCGCCGGATGAGATTGCCGATCTCATCGCCGGTGATGGGGTCCAGGCCGGCGGTGGGTTCGTCGTAGATGATCATCTGGGGGTCCAGGGCCAGGGAGCGTGCCAGGGCGGCGCGGCGCTGCATGCCGCCGGACAGGGCCGAGGGGTCCAGGGGCTCCACCCCGGCCAGACCCACCTGGCTCAGCTTCTCGCTGACCCGGCGGGCGATTTCTGCGGCGCTCAAGTGGGTGTGCTGCACCATGGGAAAGGCGACGTTGTCCCCCACGCACATGGAATCGTACAGGGCCGAGCCCTGGAAGAGATAGCCGGTCTTGAGGCGCAACTCCCGCCAGTCGGCGTCAGACCGCAGTTGCGTGAGTTCCAGCCCCTCCACGGTAATGGAACCGGCATCGGGGATGGTGAGGCCCACCAGCATGCTGGTGAGCACCGTCTTCCCCGAACCGCTGCGCCCCAGGATCACCAGAGTCTCACCGGGATAGATCTCCAGGTCGATGCCGTCAATGACCTTCCGGCCATTGTAGGACTTGTAAATCCCCCGGTAGACGATGAGGGGCGTTGGGGCCGCGGTCTCGGGACCGGGCCGCCTCCCCGCCGCCGCCTCAGCCCCAGAGGAGGAGGGTGATTTTGGTAAGGAAGACATCGGCGATCAGGATCAAAAGTATGGAGACCACCACCGCCGCCTTGGTGGCGTTCCCCACCCCGACGGTGCCATGCTTGGTGTAATAGCCGTGATAGCAGCTTACGGTGCCGACGATGGCCCCGAAAACCAGGCACTTGCCGATCCCCGGCAGCACGTCTTTAACGGTCAGATATTTGATGGTCAGATAATAATACGTGGTGGGGGTCATCCCGGCCTGGGTGACGCCGATGATCATACCGCCGATAATGCCCACCAGGTCGGCAAAGACGGCCAGCAGCGGCAGAATCAGGACGCAGGCGGTGATGCGGGTGACCACCAGGTATTTCATGGGATTGACGGCGCTCACCGTGAGGGCGTCGATCTGCCGGGTCACCCGCATGGAGCCCAGCTCCGCGCCCATGCCCGCGCCGCCCCGGGCCGCCAGCATGATGGCGCTGATGATGGGGCCCATCTCCCGCACCATGGCGAAGGCCGTCAGGGTGGCGATGTAGTTGCCGGCCCCGAACCAGGTGAGCACCTTGATGCTCTGCATGGCCAGGACCATGCCCAGGGCGAAGGCGGCCACCAGCACCAGGAAGAACGACTTCACCCCCAGAAAATACATCTGGGCCACCAGCTCCTTCAGGAACCAGGGCGGCTTGAAGACGCTGCCCGCAGCCTCCAGGAAGAAGAGGGCCATTTCCCCCATGTAGTCCATGAAGGCCACCACCTGGTGGCCGGTCTGGGTGAGGAGCCCCTCGTCCTTGTGATCGTCGGTTTGGTCCGGCATGCCCCACTCCCGCCGCCCCTTGCCGGGAGGCGGCATTTGCGGCAGGCTTAGCCCCTGCCCGGCATAACCCACTTCAATTCTACTGGAAATGCTTGAAGTGTCAAGGAAAACGTCTCTGGCCCCTGGTGTCTGGGGGATGGTTGGCCAAGGCTGCGCTTCTCTCAGCCTCAGGAATATATTTTTGGCGCAGGCTTCCAGCCTGGGCTATGTAAGTGGCGGGATGCGCTTCGCTTTCGCGCACCCTGCAGAACTTTACGAAACGGATCCGCATGAGCCTCTGGCCCACCCATAAAGCATGAAAAGCCGGTGGGGCGGGCCTCCGCGCCTGCCGCCTTTAGTGGCACAGGCATCCATCCTGTGCTTCCCCCGGCAAAATGCCGGCGCCACCAAAAACTTTCCATAACAGTCAGTCATGGACCTGGGCCCTACTCAAGAATATTTTTCAAAAAATCTCAGGACCGCCATTTTTACATATTTGCAATATTAATTTGCCAGATTGACAGAAATGAAATATAATGGCTGGTATTATGCTGAAGCCCCCCAAAGCCCCAGGAAAGCGGAAGAGTCCCCTGCCCCAGGTTGCCGTTGCGCCAGCCGCATCTCCTGATCGTGGACCAGCCATGGACGATTTGCTGTTTCTCTTTGAAGTCACCCAGATGCTCAACGGGCCGGGGCCGCTGCCCCGCAACTTGCAGAATGTCTTGAAGATTCTGGCGCAGCAGGGCCTGGAGCGGGGCACCATCACCATCTTGAACCCCGAAACCGACGAGATCCAGATCGAGGTGGCCCAGGGCCTCACCGCCGAAGCCCGGCGCCGGGGCCGCTATAAGCTGGGCGAGGGCGTCACCGGCCGGGTGGTGGAGTCCGGCGAACCCATGGTGGTGCCCCGGGTGAGCCAGGAGCCCCTGTTCCTCAACCGCACCCGCTCCCGGGGCCTGGAGAAGGAAGAGCTCTCCTTCCTGTGCGTGCCCCTCAAAATCAACCAGCAGACCATCGGCGCCCTGTCCGTGGACCGGCGCTATAAAGAACTCAACCTGGACCGGGACCTGCGGCTCCTCACCCTCATCGCCTCTTTCATCGCCCAGGCCGGCAACAACCTGCTGCTCCTGGACCGGGAAAAATCCATCCTCAAGGACGAAAACCTCAAGCTCAAGGGGGCCCTGAAAGAACGCTACCAGGTGGGCAACATCATCGGCAACTCATCCCGCATGCGCCAGGTTTACGAGATGATCCACCGGGTGGCCAAGAGCAACGCCACCATCCTCATCCGGGGGGAATCGGGCACCGGCAAGGAACTGGTGGCCAACGCCCTCCACTACAACAGCCAGCGGGCCACCAATCCCTTCGTCAAGGTCAACCTGGCCGCCATCCCCGAAACCCTGGTGGAAAGCGAACTTTTCGGTCATGAAAAGGGGGCCTTCACCGGGGCCCTGCAGCGCAAACGGGGCTGCTTTGAAATAGCCCAGGGAGGCACCATCTTCCTGGACGAGATCGGCGATCTCTCCCCCACCGTGCAACTCAAACTGCTGCGGGTCATCCAGGAGCGGGAATTTCACCGCCTGGGCAGCAACACCACCCTTAAGGCCGACGTGCGCCTCCTGGCCGCCACCCACCGGGATCTGGAACGCCTGGTGGCCGAAGGTTCTTTCCGGGAGGATCTCTACTACCGCTTGAACGTCTTTCCCATCTTCCTGCCCCCCCTGCGGGAGCGCAAAACGGACATTCCCCTTTTAGCCGAGCATTTCCTGGAAAAATACGCCAAGGAAAACCAGAAGCCCGCGCACCGTTTTTCCCCGGGGGCCATGGACCTCCTCATCGCCCATCACTGGCCGGGCAACGTCCGGGAATTGGAAAACGCCCTGGAACGGGCCTGCCTGGTGTGCGACGGCGACACCATCCTCAGCGCCCACCTGCCGCCTTACCTGCAGATGCGGGGCGAATCCTTCGGCCGGCGGGACGGGGACCAGGGCCATGACGGCAAGCTGAGCCTGAGCTCGCAGGTGGAAAACCTGGAGCGGGAACTCATCACCGAGGCCCTGATCATGTGCCGGGGCAACCAGAGTCAGGCGGCCCAGTTTCTGGACACCAGCCTGCGCATCCTGGGCTACAAGATCAAACGCTACGGCCTGGAACCCCGCCAGTACCGGGGCCGCTGAGACTGGCGGTCACCTTGGCCGGATTCATTCCTGACCGCCCATCGTTTGCCTCCTGCGCCTGCCGCAGGCTTTTGACAATTTCCTCTCCCGGGCGGCAACTTATATGACAAAAATGTAAGTCAGTCAGCCGGATTATCTTAGAACTAGCTGTTATATCAGCAAATTATCTTTCGGCACAATTTTTGCTTTTTCACCCCCTAAGCAATCCTCAACAATCCCCATGGCAAAGGAGAAAGCCGTGAACTTAAAAAGCGTAGAAGATGTCTTCAAGGCCGTAAAGGACCACAACATCAGTTTCATTCAATTCTGGTTCTCCGACGTCCTGGGCGTGCTGAAAAGTTTCTCCATCCGCCCGTCGGAACTGGAAGAGGCCATGAGCGAGGGTATGGGCTTTGACGGCTCCTCCATTGAGGGTTTCTCCCGCATTGAAGAGAGCGACATGATCGCCAAGCCCGATCCCACCACTTTCCAGCTCCTGCCCTGGCGGCCGGAAGAAGCTCCCGTGGCCCGGATGTTCTGCGACATCCTCCAGCCCGACGGCTCCCCCTACCCCGGCGACCCCCGCTATGTCCTCAAGCGGATGCTGGCCAAGGCCGCGGAGAAGGGCTTCACCTATTATGTGGGTCCTGAATTGGAGTACTTCTACTTCACCAATAACAAGTCCCCCGAAGTTATTGACAAGGGCGGCTACTTCGACGCTCCTCCCCTGGATTTGGGCAACGACTTGCGGCGCCAGACCATCTTTGCCATGGAGAAGCTGGGCATCCGGGTGGAATACAGCCATCACGAGGTGGCCGACTCCCAGCACGAAATCGACATGCGCTATGACGAAGCCCTGCTCATGGCCGACAAGACCATGACCATGCGGGTCACCGTGAAAGTCATCGCCATGCTGAACAACCTCTATGCCACCTTCATGCCCAAACCCATCTTCGGCATCAACGGCAGCGGCATGCATACCCATCAGTCCCTGTTCAAGGGCAATAAGAACGCCTTCTACGATCCCAAAGACCAATACCACCTGTCGGCCATCGGCAAGAGCTTTATCGCCGGCTTGCTGAAGCACGCCCGGGAAATCACCAGCGTGTGCAGCCAGTGGGTCAACTCCTACAAGCGCCTGGTGCCCGGCTATGAAGCCCCGGTGTACGTGGCCTGGGCCCGCCGCAACCGCTCCGCCTTGGTAAGGGTGCCCATGTACAAGCCTGGCAAAGAGGCGGCCACCCGCTGCGAATACCGGGCCCCCGATCCGGCCTGCAACCCCTACCTGGCCTTCGCCGTCATGCTGGCCGCAGGCTTAAAAGGCGTAGAGAACAATTATGTGCTGCCCGACCCGGTGGAAGAGGACATTTACCATATGACCGAAGCCCAGCGGGCCAACCTGGGCATCGTTTCCCTGCCGGGCAGCCTGTACGAGGCCATCGAGGAAACGGAAAAGAGCGCGCTCATCAAAGAGACCCTGGGCGACCACATCTTCACCAAGTTCATCGAGAACAAGAAGATCGAGTGGGACGGCTACCGCATGCACGTGAGCGCCTACGAGATCGACCGTTACCTGCCGATCCTGTAATTCCCGCCTGCACGGGCTCAGGATGATCACGACGGGCCAGGGGGAGTCTTCCCCCTGGCCGCCTTGACTTGGCAGGCGCCGAGTCACAGGTGGAGTTTGTTTTCGCAAAAATTGGGGAACCACCTATGGATACGTCCATCAATTCCGGCGACACCGCCTGGATCCTGGTCTCTTGCGCCCTGGTCCTGATGATGACCCCGGCTCTGGGCTTTTTTTACGGAGGCATGGCCCGGCGGAAAAATATCCTCTCCACCCTGACCCTGAGCTACGTCTTCATGGCCCTGATCGGGGTGCAGTGGGTGCTGTACGGCTATTCCCTGGCCTTCGGCGAGTCCATCGGCGGGCTCATCGGCGGGCTGAACTTTCTGGGCTTCAACGGCGTGGGCCCCGCGCCCAATCCGGACTACGGCAAGACCATCCCCCACGCCCTGTTCGCGGCCTACCAGATGATGTTTGCGGTGATCACCCCGGCCCTCATCACCGGCGCCTTTGTGGAGCGGGTGCGCTTCAAGAGTTTCCTGCTCTTCAGCCTCGTCTGGGTGACCCTGGTGTATGACCCCCTGGCCCACTGGGTCTGGGGCAAGGGCGGCTGGCTGGGAGCCCTGGGCGTCATGGACTTCGCGGGCGGCCTCGTGGTGCACGTGGCCGCCGGCTTCTCCGCCCTGGCCTTCGCCCTGGCCATCGGCCCCCGGAAGGGCTTTGGCCGGGTTCCCATGGAACCCCACAACATCAGCTTTACCGTGCTGGGCGCAGGTCTCTTGTGGGTGGGCTGGTTCGGCTTCAACGGCGGCAGTGCGTTAGCCGCGAACGGCGTGGCCGTAAACGCCCTGCTCACCACCAACAGCTCCGCGGCCGCAGCGGGTCTCATGTGGATGCTCCTTTCCTGGCTGGACGGCCGGCCCAGCACCCTGGGTCTGGCCACGGGCATGGTCATCGGCCTGGCGGCCATCACGCCGGCCTCGGGCTTCGTCACGCCTCTGGCCGCGCTGGTCATCGGCGCCATCTCCGCGCCCCTGGGCTACTACGGCATCCGCTTCCGCCTGCGCCGCAACCTGGACGAATCCATGGACGTCTGGGCCTGCCACGGCCTGGGCAGCGCCTGGGGTGTCCTGGCCACAGGGCTGTTCGCCACCACCGCGGTGAACAGCGCCGGCAGCAACGGCCTGTTTTACGGCAATCCCTCCCAATTTCTCATCCAGGGTCTGGCCCTGGTGGTGACCATGGTCTTCTCCTTCGCGGTCACCTTTGTGGTGGCCAAGGTCCTGGACTACAGCATCGGCCTTCGGGTCACCACCGCGGAAGAAGAAGTGGGGCTGGACATCAGCACCCACGGCGAACGCGCCTATTCGTAAGGGATGCCGCCATGCTGAAGAAGATCGAAGCCATTATCCGGGAAGACAAGCTGAGCGACGTCAAGGAGGCTCTCTCCGAAATCGGCATCATGGGCTTGAACGTCTTTGAAGTCCGGGGCCGGGGCCGGCAGGGAGGCGTCACCCTGGCCGGGCGGTCAGGCACCTATCAGGTGGACATGCTCACCAAGATCCAGGTGAATATCATCCTGAGCGAACACAACCTGGACGAGACCATCGAGGCCATCCTCAACGCCGCCTCCACCGGGGAGACAGGCGACGGCCTCATCTTTGTCCTGCCCGTGGAGGAAGTCATCCGCATACGCACCCGGGAGCGGGGCCACGAAGCGGTGATGTACCCCGGCGATATCGACGAACGCAAGGGCCGGGCGAAAGTTGGGTAAATTGCCGGTGGCGCGGGTCTCCGTGCCCGCCCCCTCCAGGCAGTCAGGGACGGCCGCGCACCATAAACTGGTATTTCCGGTGTGACCCGCAAGTCATGCGGGTCGCTCAGCATGACAAAGATTTGCCGAGGCCCTCGGTGAGGGTTCTGGGCATTTCTTTGTCAATCGTTTATTTAGACATAAGAATTTATATAATAAATAACTAGGCAATTTTCTCTCTTTAAAATTGATTCAATTCAGGTACAAATAATAATTGGCCTTGGGGCCTCGAGGAAATTGCCGGAGGGCGGTTGTCAAAAACCCATGAGCACTGATTTCCAGATTGTCATCCTGGCCTGTCAGCAGGCCATCCCGGAAGTGGAGGCCCTGGCCGGCCCGCTGCGCGCCGCCGGACTGAAAGGCCTGGTGGTGCAGGAGCCTTGCAGCAGCAAGGTGGAACCTTATCAACTCCTGCGCATTCTGGCCGGTGACGCCGACCTCGTGTGGGTGGTGGGCTGCCCCGAAGACCGCTGCCTGCTGCTGGAAGGCAGTTCCCGCATGGGCAAACGCGTTGCCTATGCCCAGAAATTACTGGCCGAAATCGGCCTGGAGACGGAACGGGTGGGCATGACCCGCCTGTCCGCCCCCGATACCCAAAACCTGGCTGCCATGGTGCAAGAGATTCAGTCTCGGGCCGCGTCGTTGGCGCCCAATCCGGCGCGCCAGGGCGCCCGTTAGGGAAGGAGCCGTTGTGATTGTCGGAGTGAAAAAACCCCTGGCCGAAATCCAGAAGATGGTGGAGCGCTATGACCGCCTCCTGGTGGCCGGCTGCGATACCTGTGTGGCGGAGTGCGTCAGCGGCGGCCGCAAGGAAGTGGCCGAACTGGCCGCCGCCCTGAAAATGGCCCAGCGCCTGGCCGGCAAGGATGTGGACATCCGGGAGGCCAGCGTGGACCGTCAGTGCATCCACGAATTCCTGCTGGACGTGGTGGAGGCCGCGGAACCTGTCCAGGCGGTGGTGTCCATCGCCTGCGGGGCCGGCGTGCAGGCCCTGGCGAGCCACTTGCCGGAAATTCCGGTTTTCCCGGGCCTTAACACCCTGTTCATCGGTGAAACCGCGGAGCGGGGCCTGTGGCTGGAAAATTGCCGGGGCTGCGGCGACTGCCTCCTGGGCGTCACCGGCGGCATCTGCCCGGTGAGCCGCTGCGCCAAGAGCCTGTTCAACGGCCCGTGCGGCGGCCCCAAAGACGGCCTGTGCGAAATCAACCTGGCCCATGAGTTCGACCCGCCTGTGCCCTGCGCCTGGCTGCAGATTTATGACCGCCTGGCCACTCTGGGCGAACTGGACCGCCTCACCACCCTGGCCCCGCCCAAGGACTGGTCCCAGGGCGAGGCCGGCGGTCCCCGCCGGGTGCGGCGCGAGGACCAGATGCCCTGAGGGGTGAGCCCATATGCCGGAAAAATATCACATTCATACCCGCCCGGTGCCGCCCCGTTACCCGGCCCTGGGGAAAAGCACCGTCCTGGACTGGCAGGAAGGCTGCCTGCGCTGCGAGAAGTGCGTCAAGCAGCTTTGCCCCTATGGGGCCTTCAAGCAGCGGGACTTCGACATGCACAGCCTCACCGACACCATCGAGTCCTTCTGCAAGAACTGCTACCGCTGCGTCCAGGGCTGCCCCCGGGAGCTTATCGCCAAGACCGCCAGCCCCCAGTTCGAACATCTGGGCGATGCCTACTGGACCCCGGAGATCATCCAGTCCATCTGGTACCAGGCCGAAACGGGCAAGATCCCGGTGTCCGGCGCGGGCTACGGCGGACCTTTCTCCGGACCGGGCTTCGACTCCATCTGGACGGATATGTCCGAGATCGTGCGCCCCACCCGGGACGGCATCCACGGCCGGGAATACATCAGCACCGCCATCGATCTGGGCCGCAAGCCCCTGTTCTTGATCTTCGACGACCAGGGGCAGATGGCCTTTGAAACCCCGCCCCAGGTGGAAATCCCCCTGCCAGTGATCCTGGCCGAGCCCTCCTTCGGCGCCGGGCCCGTCCCGGTGCGCCAGGCCCTGGCCCAGGCGGGTCAGGCCCTGGGAACCTTGGCCCTCATGCCCCGGGACAACATCAGCGACGATCTGCGCCAGTTTGGTGCGACTCTCCTGCCCAGCTTCACGTCCGGCTCCCTGGACCTGGACGACCCCCTGCTGGCCCAGGTGAAAATCGTGGAACTGCACGACCACGACGGCGTTCTGGAGCAGCTTGAACTCCTCAAGCGCCGTCACCCCGGCCTCATGGTCATGGTCAAGGCGCCCGCCAACGGCCAGGCCGCCGCCCGCATCAGTATGCTGGCTGCCGCGGGTGTGGAAATCGTCCATTTGTATGCCGGGGCCGATGCCCGGGGTCTGGAAGACGCCTCTTCCCTGCACCTCAAAGACCTGATCCGCCAGGTCCACCTGAAGCTGGTGCAGGAACACCTGCGCGACACCATCACCCTCCTGGTGAGCGGCGGCGTCGCCATGGCCGAGCATGTGCCCAAAGCCATCATCTGCGGGGCCGACGGCGTCATCATCGACCTGCCCCTGATATTGGCCCTGGAATGCCGCTACTGCCAGCAGTGCGCCTCCGGCAACTGCCCGGTGCGCATGGAAAAGCTGAACGTGCGCCGGGCCGCCCAACGCCTGGTCAATCTTTTGGGCGCCTGGAACAACCAGCTCCTGGAAATCCTGGGCGCCATGGGCATGCGGGAGGTGCGCCGCCTGCGGGGCGAAGTGGGCCGGGCCATGTTCTTTGAGGACCTGCAGCGGGAAATCTTCGGCCCCCTCTTTGCCCGGGCCGCCGGTGAAGCCGGCCGGAGAGAAGGGGAATGAGAGGGGCTATAAGCTGTAAGCTATAAGCTATAAGCTTTAAGCTTTAAGCTTTAAGCCAAAAACAAAAACAAAAATAAAAATAAAAACAAAAATAAAAATAAAAACCAAAATAAAAATAAAAACCAAAAACCAAAAGCCAAAAGCCAAAAGCCAAAAGCCAAAAGCCAAAAGCTGATAGCTGATAGCTGACCGCTACAAATGACACATGGCAGAGCCACGCCGAAACCGGCAGACTAAATGTGGCCGCAGCCTTTACAGGCTGCGCTCCCGGGTTCGGCAGGCATAAAGTAATTTTTCGCAGGCTGAAGCCTGCGGCTACAATTTAAATCTGGTTCCTGCTTGGGAACCCTCTTGGCCGCCAAGCTCCTGCTTGG
>CAZFWX010000067.1:0-17997 GCA_964522695.1 uncultured Desulfobacterales bacterium | reverse complement strand
TGCGGTGAATCCCCAGGATGGCGATGTCGGAGCAGTGCACCGCGCCGCACATGTTCAGGCAGCAGGCCAGGGCGATGCGCACCTGGGCCGGCAGCTCGTGGGAGCCGAAGTAGTCAAACAGGTCGTCCATGACCGCCTTGACTATCCCGGAGGCGTCGATGGCCGGGGTGTGGCAGTGGACCCAACCCTGGGTGTGGACGATATTGCTCACCGAGTGGCCCGTGGCGCCGATGGGGATATTTATCTTTTTGCAGGCGTCTTTGACGCCGGCGATTTTGCTCTGGTCGGTGAGCAGGAATTCCACGTTGTTGCGGGAGGTGAAGCGCAGGTAACCGTCACAGAATTTATCGGCGATGTCGCAGACTTCCTTAATGAAGTCGGTGGTCACCAGGCGGCCGGACCCGCCCCGCACGGAGTAGATTTTGTCTCCGGACTCGGCCACATGGACCAGGACGCCGGGCTCCAGAATTTCGTGGTATTTCCACTTGCCGTAGTTGTCTTTGATGACCGGGGGCAAGAACTTATCATACTTGGGAGGTCCGATATCGGTAATACGGTCAGCCATTTTACATTTTCCTCCTAGGGTAATTCCGGCATTAGGTAGAAACTAGCCTAATGGAGCCTGGTTAGATGTTGATGTACTTGCGGCCGGCTGCTTCGGCGTCAAAGTCTTCCTGATGCCAGAAGAAGAAGGGGTTGGCCCGGGGAGTTCTGACCGTCTGTGCCGGCGGCTCCAGACCCACACCCTTGAAGAAGGCGCGCATACCCAGGCGCAGCATGAGTTCGCCCACGCGCTCCCGGTTTTTGCCGTGCTCGGACCACCACTCAGTGATATTGGCAATAAGTTCCTTGAACTCGTCGTAGGGATGCTCCATCTCCATGAAGGGGACGATGACCCAGCTCATCTGGGCGCCTTCCAGGATGGGGGCGTGGGAGCCCAGGAGCAGGGTGGCGCCGGTCTCGGTGCCGGGCCGCAAAGCCTGGGGCATCAGGCTGATGCAGTGCATGCAATGGTTGCAGTTCTTGTTGTCGATTTTGAGGGTCTTGCCGTCCCAGTTCATGCAGGCCGTGGGGCACAGGTCGGTGACATCGGCCTTGACATCCAGCTTGGTGTACTTGGAGGAGGCGCCGCCCCGGGGCTTCAGTTCGCCGCCGGCATAGGCCTTCACTGCGGCCTGATCGATGCGGATGTCGTCTTTCCAGACGCCGATGACGCTCATGTCGGCCCGGGCCACGGAGGCCACGCAGTCATTGGGGCAGCCGGAGCATTTGATCTTGAACTTGTAGGGGAAAGACGGACGGTGCATATCAAACTGGAATTCCTGGGTGGCCTCATAGCACAGGTCCATGGTGTCGTAGCAGGACCATTCGCAGCGGGCCATGCCCACGCAGCAGGAGGGGCTGCGCATGGCGGAGCCGGAGCCGCCCAAATCCCAGCCTTTCGCCGTCAGTTTCTCAAAGCAGGGCTCCAGCTGATCGGTGGTGGTGCCCAAAAAGATCATGTCCCCGGTGGAGCCGTGTACGTTCAGAATGCTGCTGCCGTGCTCATCCCAGATGTCGCACAGTTCCCGCAAGGCCTTGGTGGTGTAGAACCAGCCGGAGGGATGGTTGACGCGCACCGTGTGGAAATGCTCTACGCCGGGGAACTCCTCCGGGAGGTCGGTGTAGCGGCCGATGATACCGGAGCCGTATCCCAGGACGCCAACGATGCCGCCGTGCTTCCAGTGGGTGATCTTGTCTTTGTACGAACGCTCCAACACCCCCAGCAAATCCGCTGCAGACTTCTTCCGGGCGGCAACCCGCTTCAAATCTTTAATGAAGCTGGGCCACGGACCGGACTCCAGTTGGTCCAACAATGGGGTTTTGTGCATGAAAATTTCCTCCCTCGGTTAAGTAGCCCCGGATTACAAAGGGCTTATCCTTTTTTTCACAATATCAGACTTATCACATACCATCACAAGAAATTTGTCAACTAAAAAATATACCCTAAATTTTGTCAATGAGTTCCACTCTCCCCAGCCCTTCCAGAGCTTCCCGGCATTGGCCCGCCGGCCCCACCACCAGGGTGACCAGGGCCTCGGGGTGCAGGTGCCGCCGGCCGGCTTCGTGGACCGCGTCCAGGGTCACGGCGCCGATGGCCTCCGAGTAGCGGTTGAGATAATCCCGTCCCAGGTTGTGCAGGTCCACGGCCACCACCTGGCGGGCCAGGGCCCGGGTGGTCTCCAGGCGCAGGGGATAACTGCCCATGTAATAGGACTGGGCGTCCGCCAATTCCTGGGCGGTGACGCCGCTGTCCTGGACCTCCCGGATGACCTGGGCGATTTCTTTGACCACCGTGGCCGTGTGCCCTGCCGGCGTGAAGGTGGAAACCGTGAAGGGCCCGGGCGCGCGCCGGAAGCTGAAGCGGCTGCGGATGCCGTAGGTCAGGCCCATCTCGGCGCGGATGCGCCCCATGAGCCGGGAGGAAAAGCCACCGTCCCCCAGGACATAGTTCATCAGGCGCACCGGGAAAAAATCAGGAGTGGCGCGGGGCAAGCCCAGGCAGCCCATGCGGATTTCGCTCTGGGTCAGTTCCGGCCGGTCCAGCAGGTAAATGACGGGGGGGCTCGTCCGCTCCGGCGCCCCGGTGTAGGGCGGGGTCGCATCGCCGGCGCCCTGCCAGGCGCCCCAGTGCCGGCCGGCCTCCTCCAGGGTCCGGGCGAAGGGCATCATGCCCACCACCACCAGGGTGGCCGCGGCGGGGTTGAACTCCCGCCGGTAATGCGCCTTAAGGTCCGTCAGGGCGATGGCGTCCAGACTCTGGGGCTCGCCGCGCACGGCGTGGCCGTACGGGGCGCCTTGAAAAAAGAGGCGGGTGAAGGCCCGGGAGGCCAGTTCCCGGGGATCGTCCAGAACCTGGGCCAATTCCGCCCGTCGCCTCTCCCTCAAGAGAGTAATTTCCGTCTCCGGGAAGGCGGGGGTCTGGACGACCTCCGCCAGGGTGGCCATGAGTTCGCCAAAATCTTCCGCCAGGCCGTCGATGCCGATATAAGTGGCGTCCCAGTTGGCCCGGGATTCCAGCGTGGCCCCCAGGGACTCCACGTCCCGGGCCAGCTCCAGCTGGCTGCGGCGGGCGGTGCCCAGGGTGAGATACTCGGCGGTCCAGTCCGCCACGCCGGGCTTGCCGGGCGGGTCCGTCTCCGCACCCCGCTTGATCATGAGGATGAGACTGACCCAGGGCACACGGCCGTATTCCATGCCCACCACCTTGAGACCGTTGGCCAAAGACTGTTCCTGTATGGGGGGTAAAAAACCTGCCATGACGGTATCCTTCTGCCTTTTTCAGGCCAGCGGCCCCAGGGCCTGACTTTCTTCCGGACTCACCGGCTTTAAAGTGACCACGGTGCGGTTGTCCTCCCGCAGGTACTGCCGGGCCACCCGCAAGATGTCGGCCCCGGTCACCGCCTCGTAGGCGGCCAGCAGCCGGTTGACCTGGGTGGCGTCGCCGGTCTTCATGTGAAACAGGGCCACCTGCAAACCGCGGTAAAAGAGCCGTCCCAGGCTGTGGATGATCTGGGCCTTGAGCATTTTCTTGGCCCGGGCCAGCTCGCTTTCCTCTACTCCTTCGGTCTTGAGACGCTCCAGCAGGGCGAAGATGTCCGCTTCCAGGGCCGCCAGGGAGGCGCCGGGCGCAGCCACCGCCCGGATGTTCAACAGATCCGGGTCCTGGCCCGCCCAGGGCGGCGGGGCCATCTCCACTTCCACTTCCGCGGCGCGGCCGGACCGCACAAATTCCTGGTAGAAGCGGGAGGACTTGCCCACGGAGAGAATGATCCACAACAGAGTCAGGGGGTAGATATCCGGATGCCCCAGGCTGACCACGTGATAACCGGCATTGAAGGCCTCCACCTGGGAAACCTTTTTAAAGACGGAACGGCGCTCCCCCCGCTGGGGCGGCTCGGTCACCGTGAGCGGCGGGGGGGGAGTACCCGCGGGCAGCTCCCCGAAATACCGGGCCACCAGGTCCCGGGTGGCTTCGGGCGCGGCGTCCCCGGCCACCACCACCGTCATGTTGGCGGGCTGGTAGTAGGTCTTATAGTATGTGAGGCAGTCTTCCAGGGTAAGGCGCCGCAGGTCCTGGTCCCAGCCGATGACCGGCCAGCCGTAGGGATGCTGCGTAAAGGCCGTGGCGCACAATTCTTCATCCATCAGACCGAAGGGGCTGTCAACGCTGCGCAATTTCCTTTCGCTCACCACCACCTCGCGCTCGGTCTGGAAATTTTCGTCGTCCAGCTTGAGGCGGGCCAACCGGTGGGCCTCGAGACGCAGGGCCAACTCCAGGTGCTCCGCGGGCAGATTTTCGAAATACGAGGTGTGATCCCGGGTGGTGAAGGCGTTCACCTCGCCGCCTTTGGCCTGGAGGATGCGGGAAAACTCCTCGGGCCCCAACTCATCCGTGCCCCGGAACATGAGATGCTCGAAGAGATGGCTGATGCCGGTGATGCCCGGCAACTCGTTGCGGGATCCCACGTGGTAATGGACCTGCACCGAGACGATGGGCAGACTGTGATCCGGCAGGACGAACAGGGTGATGCCGTTGTCCAGATTGAACCGGACGATGTCAATTTCCGGCTGCCAGCGGGCCGGGTCCAGATTCTGGGCCAGGACCATGGGTGAACCTCCAGGTTTGGTCTGTGAGGGGAGAGCCGGGGGAACACAGTTCCCCCGCGCTGCCCTCACACTTCCCTCCCAACCCCCCGTACTATAAAGAAATTAAGGGATTGGGGGAGGGGGTGCGGGGGAAGGGGAAAGGGGCTCGCCCCTTAGCCCCCTCCCCCCTATGTTTTCTCCTTCCCACTCACTCTCTGCGCGGGGCGGGGTAGCCGCTCCAGTAGGTGAGGAGGGATTCATCCACCTCGACAGTGAGGGGTGTGCTTGCGGTTATGGGAATCTTTTCCGGGTTCTCTCCGGCCAGAATCCTTTTGGCCAGGGCTGCGGTCTCTTCACCCAGGCGGCGGTAGTCCAGGGTCACCTTGAGGAAGGCGCCTTTGCCGGCCGCTTCCGGGTGGCCGTTCACCACGATGACCCGCTTCTCCCGGCCCAGGGCCAGCATTTCCCCCGCAAAACGGGCCGCCGTGGCGGTGGGGGGCAGATAGAGCACCTTGGCGCCCCTCTGCAGGAGGCGCTTGAGCGCCGCTTGATCTCCTTTGGCGTCGCCGCTGGCTTCCAGCAAAGGTTCCAGCCCCAGGCGCCGGGCCTCAGCCGCAAACCGGGCGGCCACCTCCACGGCCGCGCCGTCCGCGGGGTCATAGAGCAATCCCCAGGGCCGCAACCCCCACAGACGGGCCCCCTGCTCCATGGCTGCGGCCACGGGCGACGGGGAAGCAATACCGGTAACCAGGCCCCGGTGCAAGTCGGGTCGCCGGGGGTCGTCGGCCGCGCCGGTGAAGTAGGGATTGCCCACCAGGGCGAAGACCACGGGCGTCCGTTTTTCGGAGACGGCCACTTTCAGCAGGGTGGCGGATCCCAGGACAATCATGAGCGGGGGCCGCCGGGCCCTGATGCGCCGCAGGGCCTCGTCCCCTTCCCGGCCGTATTCCGGCACCAAGACCGCTTCCACTTTTCGGGGGGCCAGCCCGGCCTCGATGCCGGAGACGGCCTGGCGCACCCGGGGCGCGTCGGGAGTGGCCAGGATGATTATGGGGGCTTCGGGGGGCGCGCCACAGCCACAAGCCACCAGGGTCATCAGGCCAGCCAGGAGATATACCCTGAGGAAATCCGGCAGCTTCGGTGGACGATACTGCCGCCCGGACTCCCCTCGCTCACAGGAAAATCGATATGTGGGGGAAATGTCGCTGCGGGAAACTTTGGCCTTCTCCCCTGTAATCCGCCTAGCGGATAATCTTCCCCAGGCGCTCCCAGCGGACATGGAACTCCTTGGGATCCCAGGTATGTTTGGTCGCCAGGGTTCTTACTGCCTGGACCAGGGCCGCATACACCGGCGTATCCTGGGGCAGGTCGCTGCCCCAGGAAAAATAAATGATAAAGGCCCGGCCCCGGAGATTGTCCATGGGCACAAAACCCCAGAAGCGGCTGTCATAGCTGTGATCCCGGTTGTCCCCCAGCACGAAGAACGAGTCTTTTGGCACCACCATGGGACCGAAATTGTCCCGGGTGGAATCCCCGGCCTGGAGGGGCGGCGGATTAATGACGGGATCGGTGTGCACCGCCTGGGGCGTTTCATAGGGCTTGCCGTTAATTAAGACCTTTTTGTTGATGATCTGCACGCGGTCGCCGGGCAGGCCGATGATGCGCTTGATGTAGTCCTTGCTGGGGTCCGCCGGATAGATGAACACGGCCACGTCCCCCCGGGCCGGCTGCCACAGCGGGATCATGACCTTGTTGGTAAAGGGGTTGCGGATGCCGTAGGAAAACTTGTTCACCAGCAGGTAGTCGTGGATGAGCAGGGTGGGCTGCATGGACCCTGAGGGAATGGAAAAGGCCTGGACCACGAAGGCCCGGATGACCACAGCCAGGATCAGGGCGATGATGAGGGCCTCCCCGTATTCACGCCACAGAGACTTTTTAGGCGTAGGGGGGGGAGAACCTCCAGATTCCTGAGAATACGGTGTGTCAGCCATGGAAAGATACGGGAATTTATAGGAAAAGGGCGCGGGCGCTCATTGCATCCGTCTAGTCAACGGGGCTGAACTGGTCTTTGGGGGCGCCGCAGATGGGGCAGACCCAGTCGTCCGGCAGCTTTTCAAAGGAAGTGTGGGCCGGAATATTGCCATCCGGATCACCCTGGGCGGGGTCGTAGATATACCCACAGATTTGGCACTGATACTGTTTCATGGCGTTCTCCTGGGAAAGATAGGGCCGGCCCGCCCAAGCTTTCCCGGTACGGCGCCTCGGGTCGGCCTGGGTTTGCACGCCCAAACTTAATAATTATTATTGTCATTCCCCGGCAAGTCAATCAAAAACACCGGAAAAGCTCTCCTGGCCCTGCGCATTTCTGATTCCGGCAAGCCATTTCTTGGCAGCTTCCTGAGACCGGGCAGGAAACGACCTCCGGATGGGGCGGGCGCTTAAGGGGAAAGATCGAATATTTTCCCCATTTCTGGTAATCTACGCGTAATCTACGGGGCACCAGAGGAGGAACCACCATGCAGACCTTTATTTTACTTGGCAAGTATTCCGCGGAAGGCGTCAAGGGCATCAGCGCGGCGCGCACCCAAAAGGCAGCCGAACTCCTCAAGAAGCGCGGGGGCGAACTGAAGGAAGCCTACGCCCTGTTGGGCACCTATGACCTCATGGTCATCGTCACCCTGCCGGGCATCAAAGAGGCCATGCAGGTGTCGGTGGAATTGAGCAAAATGACGGGCATCGGCTTTGCCACGTCCCCGGCCCTGAGCGTGGCGGAATTTGACAAACTGATGGGATAGTGCAGCGTTTCAGAATTACCTTAAAAAATTATCTGCACCCCATACTCCCCCTTCCCTAGTGGGAGGGGGTTGGGGGGAGGGCGATCCTTGATTGCCTTTCCTGGCAATTTCATCCCCACCTCAGCCCTCCCCCCCCAAGGGTGAGGGAGAACCGGGCCGATTTGCCATGGCGGCTTTGCCCGGTTATTCCTGAAACGCAACACTCAGCGGGTTCGGGAGAGGGGCCGGAGGCCGCCCCCTTTGGCCCTCCTCCTCCCGAGATCATATTTCCAGATACTCCAGCGTGGTCAGCACCTCGGCCCGGTCCTCAAGGAGGTGCGCCATATTTTCCAGGCGCACGCCGCCCCAGCCGGGGAGGTAAATGCCGGGCTCCACGGTGAAGACGCTGCCGGCCTTAAGGGCCGTGGCCCGGTCGTGGTAGGGGCTGAGGGATGGGGCCTCGTGCACCGCCAGGCCCACGCCGTGGCCCAGGGAGTGGCCGAAGGCCTCCCCATAGCCAGCTCCCGCAATCACTTCCCGGGCCAGGGCGTCCGCGGCGTCGCTTTGCATACCGGCTTGCAGCCCTGCCTGGGCCTGGGCCTGGGCCTGCCGCACCACCCGGTAGACCTCCCGGAAGCGGTCGCTGGGGGGGCCCAGGACGAAGGTGCGGGTCAGGTCGGCGCAGTAGCCGTCCACCCGGGCCCCCAGGTCCAGGATGACGGCGTCGCCCTCCTGCAAGAGATAATCGCCGGGCTGATGGTGGGGCCGGGCGCTGTTCGCCCCCGCGGCGACGATGGGCGCGAAGGCCAGCCCGTCGGCGCCCCCTTCCCGCAGGCGCCGCTCGATGTCCCAGGCCACCTGCCGCTCGCTGACCCCCGGCCGTAAAGACGCCCCCACCTCCCGGCATACCGCCTCGGTGATTACCAGGGCCCGGCGCATGACCGCCACCTCCGCGGCGGTTTTCACTTCCCGCAGCCTTTCCACCAGCCCCTCCTGGGGCGTCCAGACCACCCTCCCGCCCGGGGCCGTCTCTTTGACGAAACGCTCGTACTGGCGGTAGGTAAGGTAGCCCGCCTCGAATCCCAGCCGGTGCACCCCCAGCTCCTCGAGGGCCTGGTCCAGGGCCGGGCCCAAACCCGCCCGGTACACCCGCACCTCAAAGTCCGGGGCCTCCTGCTCGGCCCATTCCCGGTAGCGAAAGTCGGTGAAGAGCAGGGCCGCGGTCCGGCTGATGAGCAGGGCGCCGCAGGATTCGGTGAGCATCTCCTCCCGCGCGGTAAAGCCACTCATGAACCGGCGGTTTTCGGGACCCAGGACCAGCAGGGCGTCCAGTTGCGGTTCGTCGAAGAATTCCCGGAGGAGGTTCAGCCGCGTCTGCCACAAAGAAGCCATCATTCGGCCATTTTCCGGCAATTGGCCGGGAAAGGCAAGCAGGGGGGCGTCTTTTCCCTAAAGTAAGCTGGCCCTTCGGTCGAAAAGACAACAGAAGCAGGCCAGGGTCCGGGATGGCCCTGGAGTTGACAAGACGGGGACAGGCGCCAGGGCCAGGGGCAGGCGGCCCGGCGCATGGGGGGACTCACAGGCAATGGCCAGCCATATCGATTTCGGCATCAAAGTGCTGGTGGCGGATGATTTTGCCACCATGCGCAAGATCGTGCGCAATATCCTGAAGCAGATCGGCTTTGAGGACATCATCGAGGTCGAGGACGGTAACGCCGCGTTCCAGGTCCTCAAGACGGAAAAAATCGGCTTGGTGGTCACCGACTGGAACATGCCTAACCTCTCGGGGATCGAGCTGGTCCAGAAGATGCGGGAAAACAGCGCCACGGCCACGGTCCCGGTGCTCATGGTGACGGCCGAGGGACTCAAGGAAAACGTCATCACGGCCATCAAAGCGGGGGTCAACAACTACGTGGTCAAGCCCTTCACCGCGGAAACCCTGCAGGAAAAGATCGAGGCCATTTTTAAGAAGCTGGCCAACGGCTGAGGCCGGAAGCCCTCCGCCTTTTTTCCGGGGGGAGAGAAGGATTAACCATGGGGCAGGGGCACATCACGGATTTTGCAGCTGAGCTGGAAGAATTGGCCCTCAAGGTGGTGATGCTAAAAGAGGACGACATGACCGCCCTGGGAGCGCTCCTGAATGAACTGGATCGCCTCAAAGCGGTGCTGGAGCCCCTGGGGGTGGAAGCCGCCCGGAAGGTCCTGGCAGATCTGGAGGGCATTGTCAATGCCTTGGTGCTGGGGGAGATGGAAAATCTGGTCCAGGGACAGGAACTCCTCAACCGGGGGGTGGGACTGCTGCTCACCTGGGCCCAGACGGGAACATGGCCTGGGCCGGAAGAATACTGCGCCTCTCACCATCAGGTGACCCAAGGCACAGGTGCGCCGGAGGCCGGTGAGGGTGCGGCCCAGGAGGCCAGCCCCCCGGCGGCCGACTGGATTGATGATCCCGAATTGATGGCGGGCTTTCTCCAGGAAGCCCATGAGCACCTGGAGGGCATCGAGACCCGCCTGGTCTTCCTGGAGCAGCACCCCGAGGACCTGGAGGCCATCAACGCCATCTTCCGGCCCTTTCACACCATCAAGGGAGTGGCGGGGTTTCTCAACCTGACGCAGATCCAGGAACTGGGGCACGGGCTGGAGACCGTCCTGGACCAGGTGCGCAGCGGCCACCTGGGCGTCAGCCGGGACCTGGTCAACCTGATCCTGGCCGGGGTGGACCTCTTGAAAGAAATGCTGGCCGACCTGCAGGAGGCCATGGGGACAGGCCGGGCCCTCAAGGTCTTTAATCTGGCGCATTTCAAAGCCACCCTGCAGTCGGCGGCCATTCCCTCCTCCCCCGCCCCCCGGCTGGGGGACATCCTGCTGGAGCAGGGGGAGATCCGGCACGATGACCTGGAAGACGCCCTGGAGGCCCAGCGGCGACAGGGGGGCGACCAGCCTTTGGGCCAGATCCTCATCGATCAGGGCAAGGTGCCCCCCGAAACGGTGGCCAAGGCCCTGGTGCACCAGTTGGGGCAGAGCCGGCCTGCCGCCGATGCCCAGGTCCCGGAAACCGTCAAAATATCCCTGGCCAAGGTGGACAACCTGGTGGACCTCATGGGCGAGTTGGTCATCATCCAGAGCCAGGTGCGCCAGAGCCCCCAGTTGGCCCAGGTGGCTGACCAGAAGCTGGCCCGGGACCTGGGGCAAATGACCCGCATCACCTCGGAACTGCAAAAGATCTCCATGTCCATGCGCATGATCCCCATCGGCGTCACCTTCCGGAAGATGGTGCGCCTGGTGCGGGATCTGGCCCAAAAGGTGGAAAAATCCGTGGCCCTGCACCTGGAAGGCGAGGACACCGAGATTGACCGCAATATGGTGGAGGCCATCTACGATCCCCTGGTGCACCTGGTGCGCAACTCCGTGGACCACGGCCTGGAGCCCCCCGGCGAACGGGTCGCCGCAGGCAAGGACCCGGAGGGCCGGGTGTGCCTCAAGGCTTACCACCGGGGGGGCAATCTCATCATTGAAATTGCAGACGACGGCCGGGGGCTGGACCGGGGGGCGATTTTAGCCCGGGCCAAGGAGCGGGGACTGATTTCCGGCGGAGTGCAGCTGCATCCCGGCCAGATCGATCATCTCATCTTCGAACCCGGCTTCAGCACCGCCCAGGTGGTCACGGACATTTCCGGCCGGGGCGTGGGCCTGGACGTGGTGCGCCAGACGGTGGAACGCCTGCGGGGCAAGATCGACATCAATTCCATCCCTGGCCAGGGCTGCCGCCTGACGCTGCGCCTGCCCCTCACCCTGGCCATCATCGACGGCATGGTGGTGCGGGTGGGCCAGGAGCGGTACGTCTTGCCCGCGGTAGGGGTGCGGGAGACCCTGCGCCCCTCTTGCGAGGACTGCTTTACGGTGGCTGGGCAAGGGGAACTCATCCGGGTGCGCCAGCGCCTGCTGCCCCTGGTGCGCCTCCACCGTCTCTTCAACGTGGGTCAGGCGGATATCTCCCCTGACGCCGCCCTGGTTCTGGTGGTGGAGCATGAAGGCGCGCAGCAGGCCTTCCTGGTGGACGAAATTCTGGGAAAGCAGGAAGTGGTGATCAAATCATTGGGACAATTCTTTCAGAAACTGCCCGGCCTGGCCGGAGGCACCATCCTGGGGGATGGACGGGTGGGCTTGATTTTGGACCTGGCCGGCCTCATGGACCGGAAAAAGACGGATTCCTGCAAGGGAGACGGGAGGGTGCACTCATGAGCAGATGGCGCGCCAGCATGCGGATGAAGATACTTGGCGTATTCCTCTTATTCATTCTGGTTTTTGCGGGTTTGCTCCTGGGCTGGGTGTTTCCGGCCATGGAAAGGGCCATTTTCCAGGAAAAGGAGACGTTGACCCGGAATATGGTGCAATCCGTCATCGCCCTGCTGGCCGAATACGAGACCCGGGCCCAAAAAGGAGAGTTCAGCCGGGAAGAGGCCCAGGAGCGGGCCGTAAAACGCATCAAGCACCTGCGCTACGGCCCGGAAGGCAAGGATTACTTCTGGATAAACGACTTCCGGCCGGTCATGGTGATGCATCCCTTCCGGACCGACCTGGACGGCAAAAATGTGGGCGACTTCAAGGACCCCCAGGGGAAGGCCCTGTTTGTGGAATTTGCCCGGGTCTGCCGGGAGGCCGGAGAGGGCTTTGTTTCCTACCAGTGGCAGTGGAAGGATGACGCCAGCCGCATCGTCCCCAAGCTGTCATACGTCAAGACGTTCACTCCCTGGGGCTGGATCGTCGGCACGGGCATCTATGTCAACGACGTCTCCGAGCAGATCGGGACGCTGCGGCGGAATCTCTTCGGCGTGATCGTGCCCGTAGCGTTGTTCCTCCTGGCCCTGCTCTATATTCCCATCAGGGACCTGACCCGCCTGGTGCGCCTGGCCGCGGGCCTGGAACAGCTGGCCCGGGAGGTGAAAGGCGCGGCGGTGCAGGTGGCCGAGTCCTCCCGGAACCTGGCCCAGGGAGCGGCCGAGCAGGCCGCGGCCATTGAAGAGACCTCCGCCTCTTTGGAGGAGATGAGCTCCATGACCCGGGCCAACGCCGACCATGCCCGGCAGGCCGACTCACTTATGGCCGACGCGGCCCGGGTGGTGGACGCCGCCAACCTCTCCATGGACCACCTCACCGCCTCCATGCACGAGGTTTCCAACGCCAGCCAGGATACGGCCAAGATTGTCAAGACCATTGACGAGATTGCCTTCCAGACCAATCTGCTGGCCCTGAACGCGGCGGTCGAGGCCGCCCGCGCCGGCGAGGCCGGGGCCGGCTTCGCGGTGGTGGCCGACGAAGTGCGCTCACTGGCCATGCGGGCCGCCGAGGCCGCCAAGAATACCGCCCGCCTCATTGACGCCACGGTGAGCCGGGTCAAGGAAGGCTCAGACCTGGTGGGCCAGACGGCCGGGGGCTTTGCGCAGGTGTCAGGCAGCACCGGCAAGGTGAAGGAACTGGTTTCCGAAATTGCCACGGCCTCGGGCGAGCAGGCCCAGGGGGTGGACCAGATCAACCGGGCCATCCAGGAAATGAACCAGGTGACCCAAAAGACCGCAGCCGGGGCCCAGGAGTCGGCCTCCATTTCCCAACAGCTGAACAGCTACTCCGACACCATGGACGCCTCCATCCGGCAACTCACCTTTGTCATCACGGGCCGGGCCATGGAGGCCGCAAGCTTTGCGCCGACCCTCCTGGCAGGGTGGACCGGGCCAGCAGCCGGTTCCTGCGGCAACCAGCCAAGCTTGCCGGGGCCGGCGCATCCTCCCCGGGTCAGCCCGGCCCGACCCATTCTCCGAAACGATGAGCATTTCCGGGATTTTTAAAGAAATTCTGGGTTTTCAGAGAATATTTTTCGCGCTCCCCTCACGATAATGAACCAAGGCCCGATTAAGCATGCGGGGGGCCCCCGCTGAGTCAATGCCAGGTCAATGAATTTGTGGGCTGATGCCTCACCCTTCCCGGGAGGCGTAACCTGAGATTGAGGCCCAAGGAGGATGACAGGGATGCTACAGAAACTGCAACTGGCCACAAAATTGATCGGCGCCTTTTTGCTGGTGGCCCTGGTGACCCTGGGGGTGGGCTATGCGGGCTGGCACGGGACTTCCCGGCTGGGCGCACACCTAGACACCCTGGGGAAGCAGGAGATTCCCGGCGTGCAAAATCTCTTGCTCGTAGGGCAATCCCTCGAGACCATGCGCATGGCCCTGCGCACTTTGTTGAGCCCCTTGGTGGCCCCGGAAATGCGCCAGCGGCAGTACGACACCTATGCCAAAGCCGAAGAAGCCCTCAAACAGGCCTCCGCCCGTCTGGAGGCGCTGGTGCTCTCACCTGAAGAAGCCCGTCTCTGGCGGGAATTCACAGAGAAGCTGCAGGCTCTGCAAAAGGAAAATGAAGAATTCCTCCGCCGGTCCCGGGAGGTGGACAAAAAAGGCATCCTCAATCCCTCGAACCTCCTGGCCGACCTGGAAACCTTCCGGGCCGACCACTACAAACTGAGCGCCCAGTCCCAGAGCCTCCTCCAGAACCGGGAGGCATTCGACGGCGGAGAGGATCATGTCACTTGCCGCCTGGGCAAGTGGCTGGGAAGCTTCCAGACGGACAACCCGGGCCTAAAGGATGCCGTCCAGGTCTTGTCCCAGCCTCACCGGCAGTTTCACCAGTCAGTCAAGCGAATAAAGGAATTGGTGAAGAAAGGGGATATGGCCGCGGCCCAGCAGGTCTTCCAGCAGGAATTTGCGCCTGCCATGGAAAAGGTCTTTCAGCACCTGCGGACCTTGCGCCAGGAGGCCGGCAAGGCCGAGGAACTTTATCAGAAGATGTGCAACCAGGCCCTGGGGGCCAGCCGCCAGCGGGCCATGGAGGCCCAGGGGCTTCTGAAGCAGATGGTTCAGATCACCGACCGGGACACGGCCGCATCCCTGCAGCAGGCCGGCCAGGAGGCGGGGCGGGTGAAGTTCACCACCCTGGCCGGGATGCTGGGCGGCTTCGCTCTGGCCCTGGCCCTGGGCATTCTCTTGACCCTATCCATCACCCGGCCGGTAAACCGGCTGATCACCGGCCTGTCCGCAGGGGCGGACCAGGTGGCGGCCGCAGCCATGCAGGTCTCTGCAGCCAGCCAGTCCCTGGCCGAAGGTTCCTCCCAGCAGGCCGCGGCCCTGGAGGAAACCTCCTCATCCCTGGAGGAAATGTCCTCCATGACCCGGCGCAACGCTGACCACTCCGCCACGGCCAACGGCATGATGGGGGAAACCGCCCAGATAGTGGACCGGGCCAACGCCTCCATGGAGCGTCTCACCGGGGCCATGCAGGAGATCTACAAGGCCAGCGAGGATACGGCCAAGATCCTCAAAACCATCGATGAAATCGCCTTCCAGACCAACCTTTTGGCCTTGAACGCCGCAGTGGAGGCGGCCCGGGCGGGCGAAGCGGGTGCAGGCTTTGCCGTGGTGGCCGACGAAGTCCGCTCCCTGGCCATCCGGGCTGCGGCTGCGGCCAAAGACACGGCCAACCTTATAGAAGGCACGGTTTCCAAAGCCAGAGAAGGCGCCGACCTGGTGCGGCATACGGCCGAGGCCTTCGGCCAGGTGGCCGGAGGCGCCGGCAAAGTCAGGGATTTGGTGGCTGAGATCGCCGCGGCTTCCGGCGAACAGGCCCAGGGCGTGGACCAGATCAACAAGGCCCTCACCGAGATGAACCAGGTGACGCAAAAAACCGCAGCCAATGCCGAAGAGTCGGCTTCAGCCTCCCAGGAGCTGAACGCCCAGGCGGAGCAGATGAAGGACAACGTCCGCCAGCTCAACGCCCTGGTGCATGGCAGCAAGGGGACTAACGGCCGGAACCTGGAAATGGCCGGCAGACAATTGACCCAGGGGGGCCTGACCAAGGCGCGGCAGATCCTGGACCGTCTGGGAAGACCCAAGGCCTTGCCGGCCCATGCAGGCCAGGGACGGGCTGTGGATCCTCAACAGGTCATCCCCTTGGAAGGTGATTTCAAGGATTTTTGAGGACTTCCACGGCCGGGGGAGGCAAAGACGTCCATCCCCTCCCCCACCTCTCTCCGGGCATTAATGCTATGCGCAGTTTTGCCGATGAGAAAAAGGAATGCGGCCGGCTTCTCCCTCGGGAAGTGCAGCGGCGCTTAGCGGATGGGCAAACCTGGAACATCGCCTCATGAGGATTAAAAGCCATGACCCAGGCAGCGATACGTCTTGACTCCGCCAACCACCTCCCCAAAGAACGGGAGGGGAAATATCTCACTTTCATGCTGGGCGATGAAGATTACGGCCTGGAGATTCTCAAGGTCCGGGAAATCATCGGCATGATGGACATCACCGCCATCCCCCAAACCCCTCCATACATCAAAGGAGTGATCAACCTCAGGGGCCGGGTCATCCCGGTGATTGATCTCCGCCTCAAGTTTGGCTTGCCGTCTTTGGACTATGGCGAGCGGACCTGCATCATCGTAGCGGACGTGGCCGGCGGTGACGGCCCCATGCAGATGGGGGTGGTGGTGGATGCCGTGAGCGAAGTCATGCATGTCAGCAGCGAGGAAATCGAGCCGCCGCCGTCCTTTGGAACGGGTCTCAGCACCAGTTACCTTTTGGGGATCGCCAAGGCCCGGGACCGGATCAAGATCCTGCTGGACATCGACCAGGTGCTCACCGCCGAGGAGTTGGCCGGGATGGAGCAGATGGGTGGTTGACACGGGAGGTCTCATGGCGCCCAGCGGCGTCTCGCCCGCCCCCGGCGCCACGCCGGCAAATCAGACTGGTTCCGCCTGGACTACCGGGAAAGGCGCGGCCCCGGAGCTCACTGACCGGGAATTCTATGACTTTTGCCGGCTCATCCACCGACATGCCGGCATCCAGTTGTCGGCCCAGAAAAAAGAGCTGGTGCGCTCCCGGCTGGCTAAAATCCTGCGCAGCCGCAACCTGACCAGCTTTGCCCATTACTACCAGGAGGTGCTGGCTGACCGGACCGGCAGGGAACTGGTCTCCCTGCTGGACGCCATTTCTACCAACCAGACGGCGTTCTGGCGGGAGCCCGCGCACTTCCTTTTCCTGGCCCGGGAGGTATTGCCGGAATGGCGGCAATCCCTGCAAAAGCCCCCAGCCTGGCGGTTTTGGAGCGCCGGCTGCGCCAGCGGCGAAGAACCCTACACCCTGGCCATGACGCTGCTGGAAACCTTTGGCGCCAGGGAAACGGCAGAGGTCAAGATCCTGGCCTCGGACCTGAACACCCAGGTGTTGGCTCAAGCCCGGCAGGGGGTCTACCCATTGGAGCGTCTGGCGCCGCTGCCGCCGGAATGGCGCCGCCGCTATTTCCAAAAAGGGGTCAATCACTTTGAAGGGTTCGCCCGCCTCAAGGAAGGAGTGCGGCGCCTGGTGGAATTTATCCGTCTCAATTTTATGGAGCCTTTTCATTTTTCCGAGGAGTTCGATGTCATCTTCTGCCGCAACGTCATGATTTACTTTGACCGCCAGAACCAACAACGTCTGGTCGGGCAATTTCACCAATGCCTCAGACCCGGCGGCTATCTGTTCATCGGACATTCGGAGAGCCTGTGCAACATCAAACATCCGTTCACCTATGTCGGGCCCACCATTTACCGGAAGTAGGTCCGGGCCGCAAGCAGGTGGTGGTGGGGATGGCAGACCTCAAAGTTGGCAACCAGGCCGATCAGATCCTCGTGACCCACGCCCTGGGGTCCTGCATCGGCCTGGCCATTTACGACCCCCAGGCGCGGGTGGGGGGGCTTTTGCACTACATGCTGCCCGATTCCAGTCTGGACCCGGTCAAAGCCCAGACCAACCCCTATATGTTTGCGGACACCGCCATTCCCCTGCTCTTCCGGGAGTGCTATGGCCTGGGGGCCCAGAAATCCCGCCTGCTGGTAAAGGCCGTGGGGGGCAGTCAGGTGCTGGGGCCGAGTGAGCATTTCCAGATCGGCCGGCGCAACTATGCCGCGCTCCGGAAGATCTTCATCAGAAATCAGGTCCTCATTGATGCCGAGGATGTGGGCGGGGTGGCGGCCCGCACCCTCTTCCTGGAAATCGCCACCGGCCGGGTCTGGGTGCGCGTCCCCGGTCAGGAAATCTTGGAATTGTAAGGGGGCGGATATGAGCGTGATCCCGCAGATCATCAAATCTCTTAAGAACTTGCCCCCCTTCCCCCTGGTGGCCCAAAGGGCGATGTTGCTGCTCAACAATCCTGAGGTGGCCATCCAGGAACTGGTGGATATCGTCAAATTTGACCCGGCCATTACCGCCAATATCTTACGGATCAGCAATTCCGCCTATTTTGGCCTGCGCCGGGAAATCCACTCCCTCCACCAGGCCTTGCTCTTGCTGGGGACGCAGGAACTGCTGAAGATCATCGTGGCCAGCGGGGCGACGCGGGTGTTTTGCCGCCCCACCCCGGGGTACTTCACCGAGCGGCTGGGTCTGTGGCGCCATTCCGTGAGCACGGCCCTCATGGCCGACCTTTTGGCCCGGGAACTGTCCCACACCGAGCAGGCCACCTGCTTCACCGCGGGCCTGCTCCACGACATCGGCAAGGTCCTGCTCGCCACCGC
>CAZFWX010000066.1:9392-18722 GCA_964522695.1 uncultured Desulfobacterales bacterium | reverse complement strand
CGAAGGTGGGCCCCAACGAGGCCACGGTGGAGGAGTGTCAGAGACGGGCCTGGTGCTCCAGGTAGACAATGCCCAGAGAGCGGGCCAGCTTGCTGATGAGGTAGCACTCCTCGTTGTTCAGGGCCGCGCCGCCGATGGAGGCCAGAGCCTCGGTGCGGTTGACGGTGACGCCCGCCTCGTTTTTCTCCTTGAAACTGGCGTCCCGGGTGGCCTTGACCCGCTGGGCCAGAGTCTTCATGGCCCAGTCCAGCTCTTTTTCCTCCCAGCGGTCGCTGCCTTTGGCCCGGTAGAGCACCTTGTGGATGCGCCGGGGGCTGGTGACCACCTCCATCACCGCCTGGCCCTTGCTGCACAGGGAACCCTGATTGATGGGATGGTCCGGGTCGCCCTGGACGTTGACCAGTTTCCCCCCTTTGGTGTAGGCCAGCAGCCCGCAACCCACGCCGCAAAAGGGGCAGATGGACGTGGTAGTCTTGGCCTCCTTGGTTTTGGCCTCGGGAACAAAGGCCGCCCACCCCTGACGCACCAAGAATACATCCTTGAGGCTTAAAGCGGTGAGGCCGCTCCCCAGGCCCTTGAGGAACATCCTGCGATTCATCGCCATAGAGTACCCTCCTTACGGGTGTTCAGGTTAGGTCTCGTGGTGTCGACACGACCATGGGCCAGCAAGACATTCTGCCGGTGCGCCGGTTTTCCCCACCCCCTTTGTGGTTTTTCTTCCAGGCTATGACAAGTCTGTATAGATTGCAAACACTTTGATAATATATTGAAATTACTGTTTAATTTCTAACCAATTTGCCCCCTTGTGGGTGCAAAGAGGCCTAGGGCAGGTGGAGAACGTCAAATTTGTACAGGCGCAGGAAAAGGAAAAGTATTCGCAGGACCGGGATGCCGTTCCACCCTTCCGGGGAGCCCGGAAATCAGCCCTGGGGCCAGAAAGGACTTTAAAATAATTCACGATATGGTATGTTGCATAGTTAATTTTTCATGATTATTAAACTGCCATACCGTTTCCCCTAAGGAGGTTTTTCCATGGAAGTGCGCACCATCCTGTGGCCTACCGATCTCTCCCAAAACTCCATTAAGGCCGCCAAACACGTTTCGTCCCTGGCCGACAAATACCAGGCCCGGGTCGTGCTGCTCTTTGTAGGCGTAGATCTGAAGAGCTTTCCCACATATTACGGTGAAGTCAGCGACGAGCACCTGAAGCACTTCCAGGAATTTGAAGTGAAGCAGGCCAGAAAGCGTTTGCAGGCCGTCTGCGACGAAAATCTCAAGTCCTGCCCCAATATTCAGGTGAAGCTGGTCCAGGGCGACCCCGCCTCGGAAATCCTCAAGGCTATTGGCGAGGAAAAGGCCGACATGGTGGTGCTCACCACCCATGGCCGGGGCCAGGAGCAGTTGGACCAGATCACCGCCTCCTTCGGCAGCGTGGCCGACAAGGTGTTGCGGAATTCCCCGGTGCCCGTGCACCTGGTCAATCCTTTACGGGATTAAACGTCAAGCGCTTTGGCCCGGTCCCGCCAAGCGAAAAAAACGCCGGCCTGAAATTCAGGCCGGCGTTCTCTTTTCGTGGGGGAGGGATAAAGACCGCGGGTCCCCTCCCCTCCTCAAGCTATTTTACGTTTCAGACACCTCGATGGCTCCGGAGGGGCAAACCTCCACGCAACTCTCGCAGCCCAGGCACTCATCGATATTGACGACCACGGCCTTGCTGTCCTGCATCTCAAAAACTCCCACGGGGCAGACGTTAACGCACTCCTCGTCCCCGGTGCACTTGTCCACATCCACGTCCACATTCCAGCCCATGTCTGTCACCTCCCTCCCGAAATTGACGGCGCCGCCAAGGCGCGCCCTGAAGAAATTTTCATAAAAAGCGGCGCCGGGGCCTCCGGCGCCGCGGTCAAGGCCATGTGCGGGTTGGTTAATTCTTGATTTCCTCTTTCACGGACACGGCCACCTTATACAGCACGGTGAGGATGAGCAGGCCGATGCCGTACACCCCCATGGTGATCAGGGCCTCAGGGATGGTGGGCCAGTATTCCACGACCCGCTCCAGAGGATTGGGCACGAAGCCGCCGGTCATGAGGCCCAGGCCCTTATCCAGGTAGGTGGTCAAGACCACCATGCCGCAGAGGATGGCCAGGGTCTTCTCGTTGGCCCGGTTTTCCGGCCGCACCAGCAGCAGCGCGGTGATGGTCATGCCGACGATGGCGAACCACATGATGGGCACCAGGCGGGCTTTGCCGTCCAGGCCCACGAATAGGTACTTGAAGTGCAGCATGTGGTCCGGTATCTGGCTGTAAAAGACCGTGAAGACTTCGCAGAAGAAGAAGAACACGTTGATGAGAATGGCATAGGTGACGATCTTGGCCAGGGTCTGGATCTGCTCCTTGCCCGGGTCAAACTTGGTGTACTTGCGCACCAGCATGGCCAAAAGAATCAGGATGGCCGGACCGGCGGCAAAGGCCGAGGACAGAAAGCGGGGAGCCATGATGGCGGTGAGCCAGTACCCCCGCCCCGGCAGACCCGAGTACAGGAAGGCCGTCACGGTGTGAATGGAGGGCGCCCAGGGAATGGAGAGGTAGATCAGGGGTTTCACCCACTTGGGCGGGGCCACCTGGTTGCGCTCCGACTCCAGCACCACCCAGCCGATGACGATGTTCAGGATGAGGTAGGTGTTCAGGACGATCATGTCCCAGAAGAGCACGGAATTGGGGGTGGGGTATTTGATGATGTTGAGCATGCGGTCGGGCCGGCCCAGGTCCACGATGACGAAGAGCAGGCACATGGTGACCGCGGCCACCGCCAAAAACTCCCCCAGGATGGTGATGCGCCCGAAGGCCTTGTAATTGTGGAGATAGTAGGGCAGAACCACCATGACGCCGCTGGCGGCCACGCCGACCAGGTAGGTGAGCTGGGCGATGTAGAAGCCCCACGACACGTCCCGGCCCAGGCCGGTGATGCCCAGTCCAAAGCTCAGCTGGTAGAGGTAGACGACGAAGCCCACGCCTATCATGCCGCCGAGCACGGCCAGCAGCAGGTAATATCTCTTGCTTCCGGTAAAGGCATTTTCCAGCATAGCAACCTCACACGATATAGTAGACCTGGGGGTTGGTGCCGAGATGCGGCTTGCGGCGGATGGTGTAGCTCTGCTTTAGCACCTGGCGCACGTTGGACTTGGGGTTGTTCAGGTCGCCGAAGAGCAGGGCGCCCTTGGACTCCATAACGCACGCGGGCAACAGCCCCTTTTCCACCCGCTCCACGCAGAAGGTGCACTTTTCCACCACGCCCTTTTCCCGGGTGGGATAGTCGGGGAAGACTTCCTTGACATAGGGCCGGGGATCCTGCCAGTTGAAGCTGCGGGCGCCGAAGGGACAGCCGGCCATGCAGTACCGGCAGCCGATGCAGCGGTGCATGTCCATCATGACGATGCCATCTTCCCGGCGGAAGGTGGCCTTGGTGGGACACACCCGCACGCAGGGCGGATTTTCGCAGTGGTTGCACAAAAGCAGGAAGGGCAGATGGTCCAGCTTTTCCTGCTGGTGGGGCTGCTCGAAGCCGGGGAAGGCGTTGTGGAAATGGTCGGTCCAGATCCACTTGATTTCCCAGCGCACTTTATCCTCTGGGTCCACTTTTTCCTTGGGATTGACGGGGTTGTCCAAGTTCGGGACGTTGTGGATCCGGTGGCAGGCGGTGACGCACTTTTGGGCGGTGTCCGCATCCAGCTTGGTCATATCCACCACCATGGCCCACCGGGTGCCCTTGGGGGCCGCCTCCTGGGCCATTTTGGCTTCCAGTTCCCCGGGGGCCAGCAGTTCAAAGGCCGCTTTGCCGCCCAGGCCAAACAACGTGGTGAGTCCGGCAATCCTGATGAATTCTCGTCTGTCGATGCTCATCACTTCGCCTCCGCCTTGGTCACCTTTTTCTCTTTTTCCAGATGGCAACCCCAACAGTTAGGCGTCACGGCCACGTAATTGTGGCACTGGTCGCAGAACTGGGATTTATTGGAATGGCATTCCATGCAGGTGTTGGACAGGCTGGGGTTGAATTTCCTGCCGCCCAGGCCCACGACCTCCCGCTTGCCGTCCCGCACCACGGCCTCCCGCCAATCGCCCAGGAGCTGCATGTGGTAGGCCCGCATCCAGACCGTATCCGCCACGCACTGCTTATCCTTGCCTTTGAGCTTTTGGATGGCGGCGGTTTCCAGTGACGGCTGCGGCGGCGGCACGGCCTTGCCCAGGTTGGGAAGCACCGGCAAAAGCAGCAGAGCCAGGAAGACGGCGAGCCCGCCAAAGATGTACTTGGCGTTGTAGAGCTTCTTTTCGACCTGGGGACGCTCGCCGAAGACGCCGAATTCATTCTTATACGGTTTTTTCATTTACTCGTCCCCCTCCTCGGTCTCCTCCGCTTCGCCGAAGCCTTCCAGGTCGCGGTCCCGGAGGTCGGTGGTGCGCTCGATCTCATCATCGAAGACCAACGCGTTGCCCACCAGTTCGCTGATGCCCGTGACATCCACTTCCGGCACCCAGTACTGCAGCAGAGTGGGCAAAGTGGCCCGGTCCAGGGCGCAGATGCAGCCCAGGTGGTTGACGCCGTGTTTCTCATAGACGTAGCGCACCGCATTGGCCCGGGGGAAGCCGCCCTGCATGCGGATTTCCATGTTTTCGTTGGCGTTGATGCCGCTGGAGGAGCCGCAGCAAAAGGTCTTTTCCCGGATGGTGTTGGACGGCATCTCCACGAAATTGCCTTCGGGCAGAACGCTGTTGATGATGTAGCGGGGTTCTTCGAAGATGCCCATGCCCCGGGCGGTGTTACAGGAGTCGTGGAAGGTCAGCTTAATATGAGCGTTGCGCTGGGGGTCCAGCTTGAGCTTGTTGTTCTTGATCAGATCCGCAGTGAACTCGGAGATGTGCACCATCTTGTGGACCTTGGCGTTTTCGAAGCGGGTGCCGGTGATGGGGGAAACGGGCTCCTCCAGGAAGGTGGGAGATTCGCCCCACCAAGTGGGCATGTACTGGTTGCATACCCGCCACATGTGGCCGCACTCGCCGCCCAGGATCCATTTCACCTTGAGGCGCTTGGCCTCCTCATAGATCTTGGAGTTCAACCGCTTGCCCATCTCGTGGGAGACGAACCAGCCGAAGTTGCCGCCTTCAGCGGCGTAGGTGCTCAAAGTGTAGTCCAGGCCGATGTACTCGAAGAGCAGCAGATACCCCATCATGGTGAAAGTGCCCGGGTCGGCGAAATAGTCGCCCGAGGGCATGACGAAGAGGACTTCGGCGCCCTTGCGGTTATAGGACGGGGTGGTGGTGATGCCGGTAATGCGCTCGTTTTCCTCGGCCAGAAAGTCGATCATGTCTTTGAAGGCCTGAGGCGTGGCGCCGATGTGGCTGCCCTTGTCATAGCACTGGGCCACCGAGGCCAGGGCCCAGTCGATGTTCAGGCCGATGGAGGCCAGCAGTTCACGGCCCAGGAGCGTCATCTCCGCCATGTCGATGCCGTAGGGGCAGAAGAGCGAACACCGCCGGCAGATGGTGCACTGGTGCAAATAGAAGAACCACTCTTTGATGACGTCCTCGGAGAGGTCCCGGGCGCCGGCCACCTCGCCCAGCACCTTGCCGATGCGGGAGAAATAGCGCCGGTAGACGCTGCGCATCAGCTCGGCCCGAAGCACCGGCATATTCTTGGGATCGCCGGTCCCCAGGAAGAAGTGGCATTTATCAGCGCAGGCCCCGCAACGCACGCAAATGTCAAAGAAGACCTTGAGACTGCGAAAGCGCTTCAGCCGGTCATCCATACCCTGGAGGATGATTTCCTTCCAGTTGGCGGGCAGTTTCCAATCCGCATCGGCCACGGACCAGGCCCGGGGGAAGGGATAGTCGATCCATTCCATCCACTTGGGGGCTGCGGCGTTGCAATAGGTCCCAGGCCGGAATTCCGGCTTGGTGTCCATCCACCCCTTGGCCGGGGTCTCATAGCTGATTGCTTTGGCGAGGTCTGCGGGCTTCGGAAGTTTCGACATTTATCCTTCCCCCCCCGTTTCCTTAGTTTTAGGTTGGACTTCCACCGGGAGGCCGGCTTCCACCATGGCATCGCGGTATTGATCCTCAATTTCCATGTAGGTATGAAACTTCACCGGGTAGTTCCAGGGATTCTTGTAAAGCACCCAGCGGTTGTTGCCTGGCTGGTTGCGGCTGGGGCTCAGGAACACGCCGCCGGCATGCATGAGCTTACTGTAGGGGAAATAGGCGAAGAGCGCGCTCACCAGGAACAGGTGGATGTAAAAGAGGGTGCTCACCCCACCGGGCACCACCGGTTTCAAGGTGGCCAGACCCAGGGCCAGCTGCTTCACCGCTACGATGTCCGTCTTGAAGAAATACCGCATGAGGATGCCGGTCAGGGCGATGGACAGGATCAGCAAAAGCGGGAAATAGTCGGCGGCCAAAGAGATGTAGCGCAGCTCGGGCCGGTAAAGGCGCCGCAGCAGCAGATATGTGCCCGCCAACAGGAGCACCACGCCGCTTAAGTACACCACCGGGATGAAGAACTGGAAGAAGCCGTCCACGCTGTCCAGCATGTGCACCAGAGCCGGAGCCGGCTCGGTGAAGAAGCGCAGATGCCGCAGGATCACCACCAGGAAGGCGTAGTGGAAGGCCAGGGCCCCCAGCCACAGCCACTTGTAGGACCAGTGCACCAGCTGCACCTTATCTTTGTCCTGGAAGTCCTTGCGCAGCTCCGTCTGGGTGTTGCGGAAGAGGCTGCGGAAGGCCAGGACCTCCAGGGCCATGCGGCCCACGGTCCACTTGGCGTCTTCCGGGTTATCCAGCTTGTCGCCGAGGCTCCGCTCGATCCAGGGCAGCGTCCTGCCCTGGGCCGCGGTGGTGGGGATGCGGAAAGGCACCGGGGACCGGGCCCACTTGATGAGGCGGTAAATCAGCCCGTTGACGAAAAGGAAAATCGCCAGGTAGGGCACCACCACCCCGAAGATGAATTGCAGGTTCATCTGCACGCCGATGAAGGCGACGAGCATGAGCCCCAGGACGGCTCCCAGGGCCACCGAGAAATGACGTTTGCAGAATTCCATAGAACAGTCACCTCGTTTGGGGTTTCCCGCAGGCCGAACTATAGCCGTTTACAGGTTGGCCAGGTCAAACCCTGCCTTGCGCATCAGTCCACTAACGCTTCTTTTTACCTCTTCCACCCGGATGTCACAGAGGCGCTCCCGGCGCTTGGTAAAGATGTCAAAACCCAGGAGAGCAACTCCGTCGATGACGTCCTCGAACTCCTGCAGTTCCCGGGCCACCCCGGCATCCGCCAGTTCTTCGCCCAATTCCTCCCGGATCACCTGCTTGAGGAGGAAGATAAAGGCCAATCCCCGGGAAGGGGCCGCATCCTGCAAGGCTTTGATGCCCAGGATGTCATCCAGGCCGGCCTCCACTCCTTGCCGGTCCGTCCCCTTAAGCAGGGACCCCCAGAGGCTCTTCAGCCCCTGGCTGAGACGATAGCCCACGGGGTTGCTGAAGCCGTCCTTCTCATTGGCCAGGAAGATGGCGGTTTGTTCGGGGTAGCTTTCGAAGACCAGTTGCCGCCAGCGGCCCACGATCTCGGCCTGCCGGGCGTTTAGAAGTTCCATCAGACGCATCGTTGATCCATCGAGTTTATGAGAGGCATTAAGCTTGTGAATGTTAAAACAATCTCAAAAAAACTGTCAAGGAAAAAATGACCGTAACGGCCGGGGGTCAGGGTCCGTGATACCCTGGTCCCGGCCTCGAACCCTGGCCTCCGAGGTTTATTCAGGCAGGACTCTTCTGTCAAACAAAAGACCAGGGGAAAAAAATCCCCCCAAAAAAAGGGGCGCCTCAGCGCCCCCTGTGGTTTTCTTCCCGGCTGGCAGCCGAAGAAGTTGGCCTCAGGCAGTCTGCCTGCCCAGTCGGCGGATGAGACGACGGCTTTCCCCAACCGTTCGGGATATTGAGAAAGCCGGAGGCTCATGGAAAACTGCTCTGCAATCCTGGGCCAGACCAGCCAGCCGTCGGCAAGGCACGCGCTCTTTTGCTCCTCCGCAAGCCATCCTGAAACAGCTATCCACTTTTTGACTTCAGGTCCTCTCCAGTCTCAGACTTTCTGTACCCGCACCGCCTGCAAACCCTTGGGACCCTCGTTCACCTCGAATTCCACCTCATCGTTTTCCTTCAAGGTGCGGAAGCCCTTGCCGTCGATGTTGCTGTAGTGCACAAAGACGTCCGGGCCTTCCTCCTGTTGAATGAACCCGAACCCCTTGGCTTCGTTGAACCATTTGACCTTCCCGCTGTACCGCATAAAACCTCCTGATATTGCTACACTTCTATCTTTTACCAGCAAACTTCAGGCCGGAGAAAACAAAAAAAACGGCTGGCTGCCGCCACACCGTCTTTTAAAATCGCCCTGAACGATTGCCCCAAACACTGCCTTATGCCCGACCAAAGCCCAAATTTATTGGTCCTTGGTAGCATCAGCGCCTCAGAATGTCAAGAAATTTTGCGCCCATCCCGGGCGCGGTCACCCCTCCTCCTGTCCCCGGGCCGCGTGCAAAAGCTGGCGCACCTGGTCCTCCACGCAATCGGCCAGCACCTCCAGATTATAGCCGCCCTCCAGCACAGAGATGAAGCGCCCCTGGGCATGGTCCCGGGCCAGTCTGAGCAACGTCCGGCCCATGGCCCGGTAACCTTCCCGGGACAGTTCCTGGTGGGCCAGGGGATCGGCCTCGTGCGCGTCAAAACCGGCGGACAGGAGCACGAACTGGGGGTCAAACTTCTTCAGGCGGGGCAATGCCTCTTCGTTGAGGGCTTTGAGATATTCCGCATCGCCGCTGCGCATGGGCAGGGGCAGATTCAAGGTGGTGCCCACTCCCGCCCCCCGGCCCTGCTCCCGCCGGAAGCCCGTGCCGGGGTAGCAGCACTGCGGATCCTCGTGGAGGGAGAGGTAAAAGACCCGGGGGTCCTCCTCAAACAGGTGCTGGGTGCCGTTGCCGTGGTGCACGTCCCAGTCGATGATGGCCACGCGCTTCAATTGATACTTTTCTAAAATATAGAGGGCGCCCAGGGCCACGTTGTTGAAATAACAAAAGCCCAGGGCCCGGTTGCGCTCGGCGTGATGCCCCGGCGGCCGCACCGCGCAGAAGGCGTTGGCCACCGTGCCGTCCATGACCTTTTCCACCGCCGCAAAAACGCCGCCCACCGCCAGCAGGGCCACTTCATAGGATTCGGGGCAAATGCCGCAGTCCGGCACCATGAAGATGGTGGCCCCCCGGCCGCAGGCCTCCTTGAATTTCTTAACATATTCCGGATC
>CAZFWX010000066.1:0-9382 GCA_964522695.1 uncultured Desulfobacterales bacterium | reverse complement strand
GCTTGTGCACCCATTCCAGCGGGGCCTTGTAAGGCGCAATGGGGGTCACTTCGTTGATCAAACCCGTCTGGTTCAGACGCTGAACAATGGCCTCCAGGCGGGCCGGTCTCTCAGGATGAAATTCTCCGGGGCGGTGTCGCAAGTATTGCTCGTCATAGACGAATCCGGTACCAACTGTCATGGGTCAACCTCCGCTGCCGCCCGCCTGGACGGCTGAGCCACTAGTATCGCAGGGGCCAGCAGATGTAAAGTGAAATTTTTCTCAAAGTTTGTTTGGCTTAAAATGCTTGTGGGGGGAGGGCCAGGGACCTGAGGTCCCTGCCCTCCCCCCACACCCCCTCCCAACCCGCCTATTGAGGTTGGGACAGACAAGGCATGCGCCCTGACTGCCCCGGCCCGAAAAAACCCTTGGGGGTTGGGGGAGGAAGTCTGAGGGAGGGGGTAGGGGTCTGCGGCCCCTAGCCCCCTCCCTCAGTTATCTTCTCTCTCTCTTACTTCAGGTTACTTCAGGCGGGCCTCCACGGCTTCCCACTTCATGTTTTTCCAGAAGCTGTCGATGTAGTCCGCCCGTTTGAGGCCGTAGTCGATCATGAAGGCGTGCTCAAAGACGTCCAGCACCAAAAGGGGCGTCAAGCCGGCGGGATGGCCCACGTCGTGCTCGTTGATCCACTGGTTGAACAGCAAGTCCGAGGCCGGATCATGATAGCACACCACCCAGCCGATGCCCCGCATGGTGGCCGTGGCCATGAAGTCGGCCACGCAGGCCTCCACGGAGCCGAACTGCTGCATGACCTTCATGGCCAGCAGGGGGGCCTTCATGGGATCGCCGTCGCCGCCCAGATTGTCAAAGTAGAGCTCATGCAGGCGCATGCCGTTGAACTCCCAGCCGAAGCGCCGCTTCAGTTCGGCAAACTCGGGAGATCCCTGCTTGCCGTCCCTGAGCAGGGCGGCCATGGTGTCCATGAGCTTGTTGGTGTTGGTGACATACCCCTGGTACAGGGTGAAATGATTCTTAAGCAGGGTGTCGCTGAAGCCTGCCATTCCCAAGAGATGGGCATAATCTTTGGCGCTGTAGGCCATGCCGATTCCTTTCCGCCTGAGCTAGGCCGCAAATTTTATTAAAGATAGGACTGTCTCGCGGCGAATCAAGGTGGCCGGGGAAAAAACCGGGACGGAACAGGCAGGCGACGGGGCGCGGCCTCACAGGTTTTGCCGGCCGTTTGTTCCCCTCCCCGTACCCCGGAACACCCTTGCGCCCGGGGCGGGATTGCCGTAAAATTGAGCTTATTCTGCAGGTTCCAGGTCTTCCTGGTCCAGGAGCCCCTGTTTGATGAGCGCGGCTTCCAGTTCCGCCAGGGCCTGCTTGAACGCGGGGTACAGCCCCACCGCCAGGGAGACCCCTTTCCGGGTGGGCACCCACTCGTCCTCGCCGTCGCCGGGCACGTGCACCCGGAAGTCGATGAGGCGGTGGCCCTTGAATTCGGACAGCGACAAGAAGAGCACTTCCCGGGCGTTCTTGGGCACCCGGCTGATAACTTCTGACATGGCGCGATTCCCCCTGATCCGGCCTTGACCGGCCGGTCTGGGGAATGACTTCACCCAAACGCCGCCGGTTGTCAACCATTTTTTGAGGGGAGGGCTGGGGGAACGCAATCCCCCTACCCTCCCCTCAAACTCCCCACCCACCCCCTTTAAGGGGTTGGGGGAGGGGGCAGGGATTTGTGATCCCTGGCCCCCTCCCCCACAATATCTGAAAAGGCCTTTCCATATGCAGCTATTCAACACGTTGGGGAAGCGGAAGGAAGTTTTCGAGCCACTTACGCCGGGCAAGGTGGGACTCTATGCCTGCGGCGTCACGGTCTATGACGACGTGCATCTGGGCCACGCCCGGTCTGCCGTGGTCTTCGAGGTTCTGGTGCGGTATCTGCGCTGGCGGGGCTTTGATGTCACCTGGGTGCGCAACTACACGGACATTGACGACAAAATCCTGCGCCGGGCCGAACAGGAGGGGGTTGCCTGGGACGAGGTGGCCGCGCGCTACATCGCTTCCTTTCAAGAGGACATGAATGCCCTGGGCATTCCTCCGGCCCAGATCGAGCCCAAGGCCACGGACCACATCCCGGAGATGCTGGAGATCATCGGCCGCCTGGTGGGGAAGGGTTTCGCCTACCAGCCCGCGCCAGGCGCAGACGTCTATTTCCGGGTGCGGCGCTTCCCCGGCTACGGCAAGCTCTCGGGTCAGAGCCTGGAGGACCTGGAGGCCGGCGCCCGGGTGGAAGTGGACGCCCTCAAGGAAGACCCCCTGGACTTTGTCCTGTGGAAGGCTTCCAAACCGGGCGAACCCGCCTGGGAAAGCCCCTTCGGGCCCGGCCGCCCGGGCTGGCACATCGAATGCTCGGCCATGAGCATGAAATACCTGGGCGAGACGCTGGACATCCACGGTGGCGGCCGTGACCTGGTCTTCCCCCATCACGAAAACGAGCTGGCCCAATCCGAGGCCGCCAACGGCAAACCCTTCTCCCGCTATTGGGTGCATCACGGCCTGCTCACCATCGACAAAGAAAAGATGTCAAAATCTTTGGGCAATTTCTTTACGGTGAAAGACGTGCTGAGCCGCTTTCCCGCAGAGGTGGTGCGCTTCTTCCTCATCAACGCCCACTACCGCACGCCTTTGGACTTCTCCGACGCGGCCCTGGCCGACGCGGAGACGGCTTTGCTCCGCCTCTACACCACGATGGCGCATCTCAACGAGAGGCTGGCTGACACCATCCAACCTGCGTCTTATCCGGCGGATTATGCTCCACCCCAACTCACACCCGAAGAGGTTGAACGCCTGAAAACCCTGCGGGACCGCTTCGAAACCGCCATGGACGACGACTTGAACACCGCCCAGGCTCTGGGATTCCTGTTCGACGCGGTGCGCCTGGCCAATCGCCTGCTGGAGGCTCCCTCCCCTGACCCCGGCTACCTTGCCTTCCTGGGGGGCTTGACCGCCAACCTCAAGGAACTGGCCGGCATCCTCAACCTCCTCCAGGATGACCCCGCCGCCATGGTGGCCCGCCTGCGCCAGAAGACTTCGGACCTGGCCTTGTCCCCGGCAGAAATCGAAGACCTCATCAACCGCCGCACGCAAGCCCGCAAAAACAAAGACTTCGCCACCGCCGACGCCATCAGGAAGGAATTGGATGAGAAGGGAATTTTGCTGGAAGACACTCCCAAGGGGACAATCTGGCGCGTGAAGATTTGACATCGCGCTTAAGTCAAGATGCCGTTCATGAACCGTAGGCAACTTCTCCAACGATTGGCTCAAGGCCATTTGCAAAATTGGCCGTTAGACAATTTGGTCAGTCTGGTTGAGGGCTTTGGCTTCAAGCTGCTGGGGGTCCGGGGCAGCCATCTTATTTTCGCTTATCCCGGCATTCCGGAATTGATCAATTTGCAGGACGTGGGCGGACAAGCCTAGCCTTACCAGATTCGCCAATTCCTTCACCCTGTGGAATGCTAAAAAAGTAAAATGGAGGGTGCCGATGACGCGCAGGTCATCCTGCAGGATAGAACATTTCTGTCCGGTTAAGCCCAAGCGAGATATAATTGTTTAATAACATTCTATCAGCCGCAGGAAGTTGCCGGCCAGGATATTCTGGGTGGTGTCGGGGGGCAGGTTGAGGGCGAGGATTTTGTTCAGTTCATGTTGGGGGCGGCTGAAGGGGTAGTCGCTGCCGAACATGAGTTTGTCCGGCCCGCAGCGGTCCAGGTAGTCCCGGATTTCGCTCACGTCGGCCAGGGCCGTGTCGGCCCAGACCTGGGGGCGTTCCCACAGGCCTTCCCGGGTGATGGCCCGGTAGCCGCCGTTCAAGCCTCCCAGGTGGGGGATGACCACGGACACCTCGGGGGGGACGAGTGCATCCAAGAAAAATATGGTGTTGGCCAGGCTCTCCTCCAAGAGGATGGGGAGCTTTTTCTCGGCGACCTTCTCTAAAAATTCGCGGCAGCGGGGATCTTTGTAATTATACCGAGGTTCATCCGGGTGCCGGTGCCATTTGACGGCCACGAACTCCGGCCCCAAATCTTCATAGGCGAAGTCGTTCCAGACGAAAAAATATGGGTAAAAAGTGACTTCCGGATCGTCCAGATCCAGGAGGTAGCGGTGCGCCCGGCGGCGGCAGGCCTGCCACTCCGGGGAATCCACAAAGGCCGGATCGTAGCGGTCGTACACGTCCTCCACCGGGCAAATGACCCCCGCGCCGGTGATTCCCGCAACCCGGTGCATGGGGCGGATATCCTCCCAGCGCCAGGAGACGTTCTGGATGCCGGTGTGCAAATGGCTGTCAATGATGGTGAAAGAGGGCTGCATGGGTAGGCGCTCCGATTGGGGGGGTGAGCAGTGAGCAGCAAGCTGTTGCCCATGGGCCTCCGGTCCGCGCGTAAAGCATGAAAATTATCCCCCCTCACCCCAGCCCTCTCCCCCCAAAAAACGGGGGGGAGAGGGGGTAAATGAGAACCTTTAAGGACAATCGTCCCTGAGCAAGCGGCTCCCCAAAAATCAGGGAAAACTTGGCGGCATAGCCTGGAAAACCTGTGCCACCACCCCGGCCCTTCCCTCACTTATAACCCCCCCATCTTCGTTGAGGAACCGGGACAGGGAAGACACGCTTCCCCTTCCCCCCGACTACAAAAATAAGGGGTTGGAGGAAGGAGTTTGAGGGAGTGAGGAGGGGGCTCGCCCCCTCGCCCCATTCCTCAAAAAAGATCGATCAACACGTCAGATGCAACGCCGCAGCCAGGTTCTTTTTGCCGCTCAGGCTGTTGATCACCCGGCAGGCCTCCGCGGTGGGCGCGGCCACCAGGTCGATGCCGTTTTCTTTGAGGTAACTTGCCAATTCCGGGGCCACCTGCAGGCGGCCGGGGCTGCCCTGGCCCACCACCAGCACCTGGGGACGGTCGGCCAGGGCTTCGGCCACGTCGGGGAGTTGCAGAAGATGCGCCTCCAGGCGCCACCAGTCTTTCTTGAGGTTTCCTGGCCAGATGAGCAGATCCTGGCGGTAGGTGACGCCGTCAATGATGATTTGGCCGAAGTCGTAGCGTTCGATGTGCATGGTCCGCCTCCTTACCGGGACCTGGTGCGCCAGGGGTCGAAATAGGGCCGGGTGTACCAGTGTTCCATATCCTTGCCGAACCATTCCCGCAAGAAATCGTCCAGTTGCTCGGGGCGCTCCCAGAGGTGAGTCTGCCGGGCTTTGAGCAAGAGCAGCCCCTCCTGTTTCCCTTCCACGGTACCCGCCACGACCACTTTGCGCCGGGGGGTGTACTCGCCGGGAGAGAGCCAGGCAGAGCTCTGCACCAGGAAGGTGCCGCCGGAGACCGGGGCATCCGTGGGGCGCTTCTGGGCGTCCAGTTCTTTCTGGTTGATCCGCAGGAGACTGCCGCCGCCCTCAGGCCTGACGTCCATGACCTCGCCGCCGAAAATCACTGTTTGACCGCGGTAGGCTTCCGGGCGGGCCGATACTTCGGCGAAGGTCAGCCGGGGCGAGGCCTCGCGGGTCACGTCCGGGGAGATGGCCGGCGCGCAGCCTGTCAAAAGAGCGGCAGTCAGCATGATGGAAAAAACGTAGTTCATGGGGAAACTCCTGCCTGCAACTAGGATTAAACAAGCATATGGCCGCCCGCCTGCGGTTCATCCACAAAGCACGGCTTATTTCCTCCTTCCCCCCAACCCTCTCCCCCCAAAAAACGGGGGGAGAGGGAGTCGATGGGGAACTTTTCAGGATGCTTTATGCTACAGTATTTGTACCATGAAGACGCGTATCCCGCCGAGGGTTAAGGCAGCCAAGGTGAATCTCGCACGGGTGGCGGTGGTGCTGTTCCGTCCCCAGCTGCCCGAAAATATCGGCGCTGCGGCCCGGGCCGCCTGCAATATGGGCTTGAAGCGCCTCGTGGTGGTGGAACCCGCGGACCTGGACGCAGCCCGCATGCGCATGATGGCCACGGCCGCGGCCGCGCCCTTGCTGGAGCAGATGGTGGTGGCCCCGGACTTGGCCCAGGCCCTGGCCCCCTTTCACTACGTGGCGGGGACCACGGCCCGCCAGGGCGGCGTGCGCCAGGAACTCATCACTCCCCGGGAGATGGCGGCGCGGGTGGCGGAGATCAGCCAGACCAATGACGTGGCCCTGCTTTTCGGCCCGGAAAACTGGGGCCTCACCAACGAAGAACTGCCCTTTTGCCAGGCCCTGGTCTCCATTCCCACCGCGGACTGCTCTTCCCTCAATCTGGCTCAGGCGGTGATGGTCATGGCCTACGAATTGTGGATGGCCGTGTCGCCCCAGCCCCGCTTTGCACCGCGCCTGGCCACCAGCCGGGAAGTGGAATCCATGTACGCCGTGCTCCAGAAAACCCTGGTGCAGATCAATTACATCAGCCACCAGAATCCCGAACACTGGATGTTCAACGTGCGCCGCTTCTTCAACCGCCATGGCCTCAGAGCCGCTGACACCCAGGTGATCAAGGGCATCTGCCGCCAGATTGACTGGTATGTGCGCCGCCGCCTGGAAAAACTGGGCCTGCCTGAGGAAGGGGAAACGAAGTGATTTTGTGGGGGGCAGGGCGGGGGAGCAAGCTCCCCCGCCCTACCCCCCACACCCCCCTCCCAGCCCCCTGTAGCGTTAAGGGGTTGGGGGAGGGAGTGTGAGGGAGGGGGAAGGGGGTGAGCCCCCTGGCCCCCTCCCTCACGAGCATCTGGTCTGCGCCAGCGGCACCACCGTGGTGCAGAGGGGGCAGCGGCTGGGCTACACTGGGATGGCCGACAGGCAGAAGGGGCATTCCCGGGTGTCCGGCGGCGGAGGCGGCGCTTCCTTTTTCATGCGGTTGATGCTCCGGATGACCAGGAAGACTGCAAAAGCCACGATGAGAAAGCTGAGGATGGTGTTGATGAAAATCCCCAGGTTAATGGTCACCGCGCCCGCGGCCTTGGCTGCGGCCAGGGAGGCGTAGGGGCCTGCGGCTTTGACGCCGTCTTTGAGCGTAAAGAAGATATTGGAAAAGTCCACGTTACCCAGGAGCATGCCGATGGGCGGCATCAGTACATCGTCCACCAGGGATTTGACAATGGCGCCGAACGCCGCGCCGATAACGATGCCCACGGCCATGTCCACCACGTTGCCGCGCATGGCGAATTCTTTGAATTCTTTAAACATGCCGCAAAATTGCCTCCCTGTCATTGAGGTTGTTTGGGGGCAATGAGGCGGCAGGATGGGTCCGCCCCCAGCTCCTGCCCCTCTCTTTCATGGCTTATAATACATCAGTCCCCGGGCGAAAGGCGTAACAAAATCTTCCAGCTCATGCTGAGCCTCCGGGGACAGGGGAACGAAATTCCGGGCCGCCTGGGCCAGTTCCCGCACCTGGGCCGCGTTGTCTGCGCCGATGACCACCAGGCTCACGGGTTGGCTCAAGGCGTAGGCCACCAGGTCTTTGACGGGGGAGACCCGCAATTCCGGCAGCAGCCCCCGGCACAGGACCTTCATGCCCACCACCCCCAGGCCCCGGTCCAGGGCCTCCCGGGCCAGGGGCAGGAAGCTCTGGGCATAGGGTTCCGCAGGGTTAACCGGCAGGAGAACCGTATCAAAATCATAGAGGTCCAAGGCCCGGCGCAGGACTTGGGGGTCATGGTGGCCGGTGACGCCCACGAACCGGGTCTTTCCCTCTTCTTTGGCGGCCCGGAAGGCCTCCAACGCCCCGCCCGGAGCAGTCAGGGCCTCCAGGTCCGCCTGAGTGCGCACGTCATGCACCTGCCACAGGTCCAGGTGGTCCGTATTGAGATTTTTCAAGGTGGCGGCCAGGTGCTGCTCGGCTTCCGCCCGGCTGCGGCCATGGGACTTGCTGGTCAGAAAGATGCGGTCCCGGTGGCCCTTGAGCCCCTGGCCCAGGTACCCTTCGCTGCCGGAGTAGGCCCGGGCCGACTCGAAATAGGTAATGCCGGCCTCCAGGGCCGCGGCGATGAGGGCCTGGGCCTGGCGCTCATAGCCGAAGGTGCGCAACACCCCTTCCCCTCCCAATCCCAGGATGGTGACCTCTTCGCCGGTGCGGCCCAGGGCGCGGCGGGGCAGAGCCATGGGAACCTCCTTGCAGAGCATTGTGGTAGAAGGGTCGGGGGATCCCCAGGTCCTGCCCTCAGGCCCTTCGTCGCCGCCTCCTTGACAGCCGGGGGCGGCTTGGTATCCTAAGATTAAGTATGGCCTCTCCAGAAGTAAAGTCCCCATCTCCCTATCCGGCGCTCACCGCGGCGCTGCCCCAGGCGCCTGCGCATGCCGGTGTCTATCTTTTCAAGGAAAAGGGAGGGCGGGTGCTGTATGTGGGCAAGGCTGTCAATCTGCGCCACCGCCTGGCTTCCTACCTCAAGTCACCGGAGAAGCATGACCCCAAGACCGCGCTGATGCTGCAAAAAGCCTTGAGCGTGGACTTCATCCTGGCCGGCACGGAGCGGGAGGCGCTGATCCTGGAGCGCAACCTCATCAAGGAACACCGGCCCCGCTTTAATGTGACGCTGCGGGACGACAAGAACTTCCTCTGTCTGCGGATCAACCTGAAAGACGACTTCCCGGCCCTGCGCTTTGTGCGCCGCTTCAGTCCGGACGGCGCCCTGTACTTCGGCCCCTATGCCTCAGCAGGGGCAGTGCGCCAGACGGTCAAGGTGATCAAGCAGGTCTTCGGGCTCAGGACCTGCAAGGAACGCCGGCTGATGCCCCGCACCCGCCCCTGCCTGGACTACCAGGTGGGCCAATGCCTGGCGCCCTGCTCCGGGCAGGTGAGCCGGGAAGACTATCAGCAGGCGGTGCAGGAGACCATCCAGTTCCTCAAGGGCCGGGGGCGCACCCTGGTGCAGCGCTTCAAGGCGGAGATGGCGGCCGCGGCAGAGAGACTGGACTTTGAACGCGCGGCAGGCCTGCGGGACCGCATTGCCGCCATTACCCGCACCCTGGAGCGCCAGGACATGGCCCGGCCCCACTTTCTGGACCAGGACGTGCTGGGCCTGGCCCGGGACAACGGCCAGTCCCTGGTCCTGGTGCTCATGGTGCGGGCCGGCCTGGTCACCGGCAGCCAGGAGTACTACTTTCCCGAGACCCCGCCCAGCGACAACCTCCTGGGGGATTTCCTGAAACAGTACTACCAGGCGGGCCGGCCCCTGCCCGATGAAATCCTTTTGCCGCATGATCTCCCCGACCGCCGCCTGCTGGCCGATATCCTGAGCGAAGCAAAGGGAAAAACTGTGAGATTATTGGTTGTTACTGGGGGGAGGGCCAGGGAGGTGACCTCCCTGCCCTCCCCCCAGACCCCCCTCCCAACCCGCTTAGGGGTTGGGGGAGGGAGTTTGAGGGAGGGGGCAGGGGCC
>CAZFWX010000065.1:0-18725 GCA_964522695.1 uncultured Desulfobacterales bacterium | reverse complement strand
CGCCGGAGCCCGGCCATCACAAGAACGCCATCATCAATGCCCGCCAGTTCCGGGATGCCCGGGAAGTGGCGCTCCCCAAACCGCCAGGGACGTTCCGCATCTTTTTCACCGGCGGCTCCACGGCCTTCGGCAGCGGCGCCCCCACCCAGGACACCACCATCGCCGCGTACCTGGAGCGCCTCTTGAACGAGAAGGTGAGACCCCGTACGGGCCGGACCTACGAAGTGGTGACTGCCGCCAACCCGGCCTGGACCTCCACCCATGAACGGGTATTTATTGAAAACCGTCTCTCCGAGCTGGAGCCCGATCTGGTCATTGCCTTTTCCGGCAACAACGACGCCCACTGGAGCTGGTATGGAGAGGACATCCTCTGGTTGTGGACCTACTACGACAGTTTCCTGATCACGGTGATCAATGAGGCCTTCCGCCTGGCGGGCAAGGCTGCCATGCCCGATGTCACTGTCAAGGGGCCAGTGCCGGTACCCGCGGCCCAGGTGGCGGCCCGCCTGGAGAAAAACCTGCGCCTGAGCCACCACGCCCTTAGCTTGAAACAGGCCAGATATCTTTACTGCCTCCAGCCTACCTTGGCGGTGACCAAGAAACCTCTCTCCCCCCGGGAAAAGCGCATCTGGTCCAAAGACGGGAAAAATGAGATCTACTTCCAGGAATGTTACGCCGCCATGGCCCAGAAGGCCGGGGGGCTGAACCTGCCCGGGTACGCCTATCTCAGCCTTGTCGATGTTTTTGACAATCTGCAGGAAAAGGACGAAATCTTCACGGACCACTACCATTTCGGCGACCGGGGCAATGACCTCATCGCCCGGACCCTGGCGGCGCGGCTGCCGGAGGAAATGCTGAAGTAAATTTGAGGGATGGGGCGAGGGGACACAGGCCCCTCCCCCCAGATTACTTTTCAGCCTGAATGAATGCCCGCCAACAGCCGGGACAGGCGGGGAAAATCGCCTTGGCGGATGGCCAGGCGCCGTTTCAGGCCGGCCAGGGCCGGGGGGATGGAGCGGGCGAAGGAGAGCTTGCCCTTGACCCGGGTGAGGAAGGCGAAGGCCCCCAAAATTTGCAGATTGCGGCTTAAGGCCAGGTAATGGTAGGACTCAAGGAAGGCGTCGGTATCCAGAGGGAGGCGCTCCCGCAGCAGATTCAGGTAGTGCCGAAGGGCCGCCTCCTGGTCGGCCGGGTCCAGGTCCACGTAGGGGTCGATGAGCAGAGAGGCAACATCGTAGCCCAACGGGCCCAGGCGGGCGCCCTGGAAGTCGATGAGCCGCAACCGCTCGCCCTGGACCATGAGATTGCGGGACTGGAAGTCCCGGTGCAGCAGGAAGCGTTCCCCCGGAGCCAGGGCGCGCTGGGCCAGGAGTTCAAACTCCGGGGCCAACTCCTCGGGGGCAATGCCCAGCCCCAGGAAGCCATTCACAAACTCCCGCAGGAAATAGCCGCATTCCCGTTCTAACAGAAAAGCCGGGGTCACCTCCGAGGTGTCGAAGCACCAGGCGGGATCGAAACCCTCGGATCCCTTGATCTGCAGGTCCGCCAGGATATGGAGGGCCTGTTCATAGAACCGGCGCCGCCTGACGCCGCAGGCGCTCTGTAGGGCCTCTTCCAGGCTCACATTCCCCAGGTCCTCCAGGAGCACCCAGCCCTCTTCCCGGCAGTACTCGAAAATTTCCGGCACCGGCGCCCCAAGGCGGTGCAGATGGCGGCCGATGAGGACGTAGGAGTCGTTCTCGCTGACCGGCCCCCCCGGCGCCTGGGGATGCCATAGCAGGACCGCAGGCGGCGCGCCGGGCAGGCGAAAAAAGCGGCGGTCGGAGCCGTCTCCGGCCAACGGCCAGATCCGCTCCAGGTTAACTCTCAAACGCTGGGCTGCGGCAATAAGGCGCGGACCGCTCGGCATGGAGCCACTCATGTTTTGGTTCCAGAGGCCGCGGGGGAGGGCCCCGGCTGCCACTGTTTCACGGTGAGCTCCCGCTGGGGAAAGGGAATGTTGATGCCGTGGGCCTGGAAGGTTTCCAGGATGGCGGTGTTCAACTCGTGCAGCGCGGCGTTTTGATCCGCGGGGGCCGGGGAGCGGATAAAGACCTTGATGGTGAAGTCAAGGGAACTGTCGCCGAAGGCCTGGAAAAAGATCTGCGGCCCCGGTTCCAGGGTCACCCGGGAATTGCCTTTGAGGACCTGGTGGATGAGGCGGGTGACCAGACGCACATCTGAGTCGTAGCCCACCCCCACCTTGAGGGTGATGCGCACCGGGCGCTGTCCGTAATGAGTCCAGTTGACGATCTTATTTCCCAGGAGTTCCGAGTTGGGGATGATAACCACGGCCCGGTCCATGGTTTCGAAGATGGTGCTGCGCACCCGGATTTCCCGGACCCGGCCGTACTGGCCGTCGATGAACAGGAGGTCTCCCACCTTGATGGGGCGTTCAAAAAGCAGAATGAGGCCGCTGATGAAGTTGTTGACGATGTTCTGCAGGCCAAAGCCGATGCCCACCCCCAGGGCGCCGGCCACCAGGGCCAGATTGGTGAAGGCGAAGCCCAGGATGCCCAGGGCGGTGAGGATGCCGATGACCAGCACGGTGTAGTGCAGGATCGTGGAAATGGTGTACTGGATGCCCACGTCCCAGCCGGTGCGGGGATAGACCCGCAAAGTGAGGAAGCTGCGGGCCAGGCGGGAGCCCCAGACCGTCAGATAGAGCACCCCGGCGGCCACGGCCAGATTGAGAGGGGTGAGCGTCAGAGAGCCGATGGAGGGTCCCTGGTTCAGCCATTTCAGGGCGGAGAGCAGGGTGGCGCCTTCCACCCCCCAGAGTTTCAGGGTAAAACCCAGTAATATGAGGCCCAGGATGACCACCGCCAAGCGGGAAGTCACCTGGTGGAGGCGATGCAGGGCTTCTTCCTGCTCCGGGAAGCGTTGTACGGCCCAACTGGCCTGGGGGTGGAACAGGACGTGGAACAGCCGGTCAAGGCCCAGCCAGGCCAGCCAGCCCAGGAGAAAGGCCAGTCCGGTGGCCGCGGTGGCCTGGGCCAGATAAAAGGACAGGTTGTGAAACCCCAGAAGGTCGGAGAGCAGGATGGCGCCGAAGACGAGCAGGGCCACGCCGCGTACCAGGCGCATCATGTTGAGATTGCGCAGCCAGCGGGGACCGGGCAACTCGGGCAGGAGCTTGGCCAGGTAAGGGATACGCAGCAGCCAGAGGGCCCAGGCCAGCAGGCCCACCCCGTAGAGGTGCCGCAAAATCTGCCGGCTCTCGGCCGGAAATTCCACGGAGAAGATAGCCACCAGCCCCCAAAGCCCGAAGCACAGGTAAATCAGAAAGATACGCAGGGAGCGCCGGTAGAAGCGGGCGGTGCGGTCGTCCAGGGCCAAAAGCCCCCCGGCCGCCTCTCCCGCAAAGATGCGCCTGGTCAGGCGGCTGCCCAGGCGCCAGGCTGCGAACGCGGCCAGAAACAGCAGGGGGATGCGCGCCAGGGGGGAATCAAGGACGCCCAATGTCCAGCACGCCAAAGAGGCCCACAGGAGCATGGTCAGGGGCAGGAGGCTGTGCCAGACGACGTGGGCCAGGCTGATGAAGGCCCGCATCATCCGGGAGTGAGCCTGGGTCTCCCAGGCTTCCAACGCCGGTTCCACCGTGACATTCAACCGGCGCACGCCCCAGACAGACACCAGAAGCAGAACCAACAGGCCCAGGAGTTGGGGGAAGTGGCTCCGGGCGAAGGCGCCCAGACGGCCGGAGGTGACAAGATCCATCAACCCTTGCCAGGCCCGGCCGGGCAGCCCCACCAGGGTCTTGAACAGTTCCGCCACGTTCTCCCAGGAGGAGATGGGCCGCTCCCGCTTCAACAGTTCGGCCTTCCAGGTTTCATCCACGTATTTTTTGAGGTCGGCCTGAACCTCCTGGAGCATCTGGCGCTGGCTCTTCAGGGCCTCCACGCGTTTTTCCAGGGCCGCCAGCAAAGGTCCGGCTGCTTCTTTGTAAGCCTCGCTCTGTTGTTGATACCGCTGGAAGGCCTGGGTGAGCTGCCGGGACCGGGCCACCGGATGGCGGCTGGCCTTGAGACGCGCCACCTCTTCTTTGAGCGTGTCCTGGGAAGCCTTCTGACCGGCCAGGACCTGCTTCAAAGACTCGATCTCCTTGGTCAGTTCCTCCAGGAGACCGGCAATCTTTTCCGCATCATGGGTATGTTTCTTTAAGGCCTCCTCGGCCTGGGGCAGGGTGAGGTTTTTCACCGCCAGAGAAGCCTTGAGCGCCGCCAGGGAGGCCCTGGTCTCCTGGAGTTCCTTTTCTCCCTGGACCTGGGCCTTGCGCGCCGCTTCGGCCCGTGATCTCAGCTCCAAGGCTTCCTTTTCCAGGGCGTCGGCCCCTTCGGAGAACAGGCGGGGCAGGGTTTCGGGAGACGCGGCCGGAGCAGCCACCTTTTCAGCCGGCCGGGGTTTCTCCTGGGCCCAGGCATCAGGCCCAAGACCCAGCGCGACAGATATCAGAGTCAACGCCACCATCAGGCGGAGACGGGAAAATGCAGGCATGGATTCGGACTCCTCTTGTCCGTCTTAACGCTTGAGGCAACCGGAGAAACTGGCCACCCTGAAACCGGAGGCAACCGTGCCTCCGGAGTGAAGGAAGATTTCTCTCAAGGCCAAAAGGCCTAGTCTCCTGGGTCTTCCCGCGAGGTTTTTTGACAAAGCTTCGTCCAAACGATTAGAGTCTATGCAGTGCCGCCAGCCTTGTCAACGGGGCAGGAGGGTGGCGCCTGAGATCAGGTTTTTCAGAAATCGTCCATTTTCTCTGCACCCTGCTGCTGCCGGGGTTGACGGGGGTTACCGGGAAGGGTAACCTGCCTGGAGGATAAAAGGGGCAAAAAATGGGCAGCTGCCGGGAGCGTCTTCTTACCCAGACCGGCCGCCTGCCATTCACATAACGCCGCCCCCGCGCAGCATCGGGGCGTCTGAGGCAACTATCCGTGGACCGGCTTTTACGCACCTTCAAGATCGGCCAGCCCAGCCGTCCCCTGTTCACCTGGGGCGACGCGGTGGTCCTGCTGGGGCTGGCGGCCCTGATATACGGGGCGGTGCGCCTGGGGTTGCAGGCCCCGGCGGTGGTCAAGGGGCCGGCCATCAACCTCTCCCCCGGGGTTTTGCCTTATTACGTGGGGCTCTCCCTGGGCCGCATGACCGCGGCCTACGCCCTGTCCCTCCTGTTTTCCCTGATTTTTGGCTATCTGGCGGCCCGCAGCGCCGCGGCGGAAAAGATTCTCATCCCCCTGTGCGACGTCCTGCAAAGCATCCCCATCCTCTCCTTTCTGCCCGTGGCGCTCTTGAGTTTCAGCGCGGTGCTGCCTTTGGGGGTGGCGGTGGAGCTGTCCTCCATCGTCCTGATCTTCACCAGCCAGGCCTGGAACCTGGCGTTTGCCTGGTATCAGTCCCTGACCACCATCCCCCGGAATCTGCAACGGGCCAGCGTGGTCCTGCGTTTCAACTCCTGGCTGCGGTTTAAGACGTTGGAACTGCCCTTCGCCGCGGTCAGCCTCATCTGGAATAGTGTGGCCAGTTGGGCCGGGGGATGGTTTTTTCTCATGGCCGCGGAGATTTTCAGCGCGGGCGAGCGCAATTTCCGCCTGCCGGGGCTGGGGGCCTATCTTCAGGAAGCAGCCAACCAGGGCAATCTCACCGCCATCGGCTGGGGCCTGGCCGCTTTGATCCTGACCATCGTCATTCTGGATCAACTGATCTGGCGCCCCCTGATCGCCTGGTCCAACCGCTTCACCCTGCAGATGGTGGAAAGCGACAATCCGCCCACCTCTTGGTTTTACAACGTTTTAAGAAGCGCGGCCTTCATCCAGTTTCTGCACCGGGCCATCAGCCGTCCCCTGTTTGAGAAAATGGATGGCTTGCTGATCAAGGTTTGGCGCGTGCCGCGGCTGGGGTCAGGCCGCAACGGCTCCCGCACCTGGCTGCGGTACGGCCTGGGGCTGACCCTGCTGGCGGGGATTTTGGGGGTGAGTTTCCTGTCCGGGCGCATGCTCCTCACCGTCACCCTGAAACAGTGGGGCGCCATCGGTGCGGGTCTGGGCATGACCCTGCTGCGGGTGGCGGCGGCCCTCTCCATCGCCCTGGCCTGGACCATCCCCGTGGGCGTGATGATCGGCACCAGTCCCCGGCTCACCGCCTGGCTCCAGCCCCTGGCGCAGATCGCCGCCTCCATTCCGGCCACCGCCCTGTTTCCCGTGGTGCTGCTGTTTGTGGTGGGCCTGCCGGGGGGACTGAACCTGGCCGCGGTGCTGATTATGCTCCTGGGCACCCAGTGGTACCTGTTGTTCAATATCATCGCCGGGGCCAGCGCCATCCCCCGGGAGTTGCGGGCCACGGCCTCCCTCTTGCGCCTGGGGCGGTGGGAATACTGGCGCACCCTGATCCTCCCCGCCATCTTCCCGTACACGGTCACCGGCGCCATAGCCGCCACCGGCGGGGCCTGGAATGCCAGCGTGGTGGCGGAATACGCCCAGTTTGCCGGGAAAACCCTGAAAACCACCGGCGTGGGGGCCCTCATCGCCGACGCCACGGCCCACGGCGATTATCCCCTGCTGCTGGCCGCCACCTTGAGCCTCATCCTCACCGTGATCGTCGTCAACCGCCTGGTCTGGCGCCGGCTCTACCACCTGGCGGAAGAACGCTATCGCCTGGATTGAAACCATGGGTGCCAACGACTATCTTCTGGATTTGCAGAACATCAGCCAGGTCTACGGCAGCGGCGACCAGACCTTTACGGCCATCAAGGACGTCAACCTGAACCTGCGGGAGGGGGAATTCGCCGCCCTCATCGGCCCCACCGGCTGCGGTAAAAGCACGCTGTTGCGCATCATCACCGGGCTCCAGACCCCCACGGCCGGGCGGGTCCTGTACCGGGGCCAGCCCCTGGCCGGGGTCAACCCCCACGCCACCATCGTTTTCCAGACCTTCGCCCTTTTTCCCTGGCTGACGGTGCAGGAAAACGTGGAAGTGGCCCTCAAGGCCCGGGACGTACCCCCCAAGCTGCGCACCACCCGGGCCCTGGATTTGCTGGACCGGGTGGGTCTGGACGGCTTCGAGACCGCCTATCCCCGGGAACTTTCCGGCGGCATGCTCCAGAAGGTGGCCTTCGCCCGGGCCATGGCCGTGGAGCCGGAACTGCTCTGCCTGGACGAGCCCTTCTCCTCCCTGGACGTGCTGAGCGCCGAATCCCTCAAGGGCGAACTGTTGGAACCGTGGACTTCCGGCCACATTCCCACCCGGGCCATCCTCATGGCCACCCACAACATTGAAGAGGCGGTCTTTTTGGCCGACCGCATTGTGGTCATGGACAAGGACCCGGGCCGGGTGATCATGAACCTCAAGGTGGAGATGCCCCAACCCCGCAACCGCAAGGACCATCAGTTCCTGGAAGTGGTGGACCGGGTCTACATGGTCCTGGCCGGCCAGACCCTGCCTGAACACCTGGAACTGGGCACCGCGCCGGGGGAACCGGGGCGCACCCGGGCTTTGCCCCACATCACCATCGACGACCTGGCCGGGCTTTTGGAATACCTGGATAATCTCCCCAACAATCGCACCGATATTTATGCCCTGGCCGGGGAACTGCAACTCAACTCCGACGAACTCTTGCGCCTCATCGAAGCCGGGGAATTGCTGGGCTTCGTCACCGTGGCCCACGGCGACCTCACCTTGAACCCCCTGGGGGAAACCTTCGCGGAAGCCAGCATCCGGGCGCGCAAAGAAATCTTCGCCACCCGCATCAGGAGGCTGCCCATCTTCAAGTGGCTCCTGGCCCTGCTGCGCTCGGCCGACCGCAAGCAGCTGGAGTGGGACGTGGTGCAAACCGCCCTGGGACTGGAATTCCATGAGGAGGAGGCCGAACGCCAGCTGGACACGGCCATCAACTGGGGGCGCTACGCCGAAATCCTGGCCTATGACGACTCCAGCGAAGTTCTTTTCCTGGAGCCCGGGGGGAATTAATCGGGGATGAGTTTTTCAGGGAGGGCTTGTCGCCCTTCGTCTGGGCCCTTACTTTGTGCGTAAGGAGGAAACTGCTTCATGAAAGTCTTCATCACCGGCGGCACCGGGTTTGTGGGCACCTTCCTCAGTCGCGAGCTGGCCCTCAAGGGCTTTGACGTCACCATTCTCACCCGGAAAAAGACGCCTCCTGCTCCCATTCATTCCCGCATCGGCTATGTCACGGGCGACCCCACGGCAGCCGGCCCCTGGATGGACGCGGTGGGAGGACACGACTGGGTCATCAACCTGGCCGGCGCCTCCATTTTCGCCCGCTGGACCGAACAAAAGAAAAAGGAAATCCACGACAGCCGCATCCTCAGCACGAAAAACCTGGTGGCCGCCATGGCCCGGGGCGACCGGGTAAAATTTTTCTGCAGCACCTCGGCTCCGGGCTTTTATGGCGACCGGGGCGAGGAAGTGCTCACCGAGGACTCTCTGCCGGGCCAGGACTTTTTGGCCCAGGTGGCCCAGGAGTGGGAGGGCGAGGCCCTCAAGGCCCAGGACCTGGGGCTGCGCGTGGCCATCACCCGCTTCGGCGTGGTCCTGGGACTGGGCGGCGGCATCCTGGAGCAACTGCTGCCGCTGTTCCGCTATTTTGTGGGTGGTCCGGTGGGCTCGGGGACCCAGTGGTTTTCCTGGATCCATCAGATTGACCTGGTGGGCGCCTACCTGTTCCTTTTGGAACACCCGGATTTGCAAGGGCCGGTGAACTTCACCTCCCCCAATCCCGTGCGCAACCGCGAATTCGCCCGGGCCCTGGGCCAGGCCATACGCCGGCCGGCCTTCATGCCTGCCCCTCCCTTCATGATAAGGCTGGTCATGGGGGAGATGGCCGACGTGGCGCTCACCAGCCAGAGGGTTCTGCCGGCCAGACTGACCACCGCAGGCTTTTCGTTCCGCTTCCCCGACATCGACCAGGCCCTGGAGCACCTGATGCGGGGGGACGGCAGCTGAAGAGGCGGTTGTTCCTGAGAAGGCCCCAGGCTCATGCGCCGGTGACGTGAAAATATCCGCTGTTCTTGCCGTCTTTGCGCTCTGGCGAAAAAGATGCATCACGCAAAGACGCCAAGGAATTCTTTTCATGCCGACGGCTGCCCCGCCGGTTCGAAGGGAACTGCTCCGCAAAGTTCTCCCTGAAGAGTGACACAGGATGCCCGTCTGCGGGTACGGCAGGCGGGAATCCTTCCCTCCCTTCACCCCTTTTTCTTGAGAAAATCCGCCACAACCTCCCGGGTAGTGGCCGGGCTGGCCCGGCGCACCAGGGGATAAAGGCGGGCGCAGTCCTGGTAGGTAAGGCTGCGGGTTAGGCGGTATGCCCGGATTTCATCGTCCAGGTGGGGGGTGGGATTATCCGGAGCCGGGGCCAGTTCCCCTTTCTCCAGGAGTTGGATGTAAATCAGGCTGCGAGCGGCTAAGAGGTCGGCCTGGGCAGGCGGCAAGGCGGTCCCAAAAATATCATGGAGGGTCAGCAGATCGCCGGGCCCCAGAGGCCGGGGCAGACGCAGGGCTGCGCACGAGAGCCCAGCCTGCACGAAGAGGGGTTTGAGGTGCGCGCTGCCCTGCATCATGGCCTTGAGGGCCATTATCAGAAAGAGATGAATGTACCCAGCCTCGATAAAAATGCGGCCGTACCTCCCCGCCAGGTCAGCGATGGCTCGGGCCCGCAGTTCGTCCCGCAAACGCAGGCGGGCAGCGTCGTCCCGGGCGAAAGTCCTGACCGCAGCCACCACTTTGGCAAAGGGGGCGCCGTGGGCGGAGGTGTAAAAGGCCAGCAGGCTGGCGGTGGCCCGGTGTTCTGCCGCATAAACGGGAGCCAGGTCCTCCTGCGCCTCCACCTCCGGCCGGGGGACACCCCCCGCTAAAAGTTCGTGAATACGGATCAGGCGTTCCAGGTAGGGCTCCACCTGGAGAATGGCCTGGCCCCGGCGGGCAAGATCGCCCAGGGCCTCAAGCTGGACCCGGCTGAAATGGGGAAACTCCGGGTCCTTGTCTTCCAGATAGACCTCCGGGGCCAAGGCCCCGGACAGGGCCGCCGCAAAATCAGGCTCCGGCGCTTCCTCCAGGATCACGGCCTGGCTATCCTGCATCAGGGCCAGAACGGCCGCCAAGGTCTCTAGGCGGTGCGAGGCAAAGCCAATGGTGATAAGGGGCAGGTCCAAGAGGCCGGGGTTTCCTCATTCTTTCCGGGTCACCAGCATACTGGTCTGGGGGCTGGTGACGATGTGCCGGGGCGCCTGAAAGCCAGCCTCCTCCATCATGGCGGCCGTTTCCCGGTAGGTGTAGGAGCGGCCGCCGGGGGTGACGGCCAGCATATGGACGGAGAAGAGGGCCGCCTCCAGGGGGGTATAGCCGTCGTCGTTCAGGAAAAAGTCCTGGATGCCGATCTGCCCGCCAGGATTGAGGGCGGCGAAGGCCTTGTCCAGAATGAGCCGGCACTGGGCCTCGTCGTGGCTGTGCAGGATGTGGGAGATCCAGATGAAATCGTAGCCCGAGCCGATGTCGTCTTTGAGGAAGTTGCCGGCCAGGGTGCCAATGCGGCTGCCCAGGCCGTGGCGGGCGATGTTTTCCGTGGCAATCTCCACCGGGCCGGGCAGATCAAAGACGGTGGCCGCAAGACCCTTCTCGGCCTGGGCGAAGGTGATGGCGTAAGTGGCGGGACCGCCTCCCAAATCCAAAAGACGCCGCACCCCGGCAAGATCAAGCCTGGCCGCCACCTCGGGGGCCAGGTCCCGGGCCAGGGCGTGCATGCCCCAAATAAAATCCCGCACCCAGTCCTCGGTCCGCTCCCCATGGCGGTCCAGCCATTTCTCCGGCTCCCGCTCCGGAGGGTGGCCCTGGACCACCGTCAACCCCAGGTCCGACCAGCCTCCCCAGGTATGGTGCATGTGCCGCACGATGGCGCCCCGGTAGCCTTCCTTGCCGTGCACCAGGCAGCAGGACGCGGCCTCGCCGTTCCGGAAAGCCTCCCCCTCTTTGGTGACCACCCCCATGGCCGCCAAAGCATTTAAGAGGATGCCCAGGGCCCGGGGGTCCGCGTCCACCCGCGCGGCCACCTCGCCGGCCGTGCGGGGCGTTTCCAGGTGATCGAAGAGGCCCAGGTCATTGGCCACCATGAGGACCTTGGCCGGGCGGAAGCCCCGGACGATGTCCATGAGGGGATGAAAAGGGTTTTCCGGCGGTGCGGTCATGATGCATTCCTTTCTTGGGAGAGGTGATGCAGGTGCGAAATGAGGACAACAGATTTGGGAGGCGGGTTTCCCACCCGCGCCTACCCGTTGTTTCCGGGAGAGATCTTTGCCGCTCCCCCTACTTCTGCCCGTTTAAGCGGTGATCCAGGCGGCGGATCCATTCATAGACCTTTTCCCGGTAATAATAGAGCAGGCCGGCGGCAATCAGGCAAAGGCCGATGAGAATGAGAGAATTCCAGTAGTTGCCTTCATAGACCTGCGCGCCCTGGAGGGTGAGCATCAAGGTGCCCGGTATCCGGCCCACCGTCACCAGCACCACAAACAGCCGGAAGGGCATGGGGCTTAAGCCCAGGATAAAGCAGAGGAAATCCTTGGGAAAGCCTGGCAGCAGAAAGAGCAGAAATGCCACCAGGGCCCCCTGATGCTCCATGAGGAAGTCGAACTTCTGCATGGTCTCCCGGGAGACCATCTTTACCACAAAAGCCTTTTCCAGCCAGTGGCCCAGGGCGAAGGCGAAGATGGAGCCGATGGTGAGGCCGATGGTGGAGTACAGCAGACCCAGGGGCACCCCGAAGAGAAAGCCGCCGATGAAGCCGGTGGCCTCGCCGGGGATGGGCGCAAATACCACCTGGAGGGCCTGGATGGTGATGAACAGGGCAGGAGCCCAGGCCCCGGCCTGCTCCATCCAAGACTTGACTTTCTCTTTATTGGTAAGCAGGTCATAGTAGTGGCAACCTGCGTCCCACCATCCCAAGCTGACGCAGCCCCACCAGAGCATGACGATGATCCCGGCAAAACCGGCCACCCATAAGGCGCCCCACAGCCAGGGTTTTTGTCGCGCCGTCTCTGCCACGGCCGGGGCTTGCGCTGCGCCGGTGGGCTGAGCCGCTTCAGTCGTCTCTGCCATCTGATGGTTTGGTTCCTTCACTGCAATTATTCCGGGTTAGATACGATTCACTGATAGTTTCTTTGACTATCTTCAAGAAGAAATTCTCTTATTTTACCATTACTGATCCAGGAAAGGTCCTTCTTATTGCCAATTTCTGAAGTCGATGATTTTATTTGGCCTCCAGGGTGCCGTCCCCGCCCAACGCGCGGGGGGCAGCCTGTGTGAGCCAGGCCCGGCCCTGCACGTCGCCTTTGAGATACGCGTCCCAGAAGGCCGTGGTGGTCATGCGGATGAGGTTCCACAGCCGGGGTTCCCGATGGCCGCCGCCTCGGGGCCGGCCCGGTCCCACGAAGGTGAAGTGGTCACCATCCGTAAATATGATGAGATATTGCTCCGGGGCCTTGGTGTGATCAAAGGGCAGGCGGCGGTCCCGGGCCTTGGCTCCGGTGACGAAACCGTTATCTTTGGTGCCGGTCAGATGCAGCAGGGGAATGGCAATCCGGGAAAAGGCCCGGTCCAAATTTTCCTTTTTCCGGGGCGCGTTGGGGCTCATGATCACCGCGGCCCGGATGCGGCGGTCGGCAAAAGAAAATTCGCGCCCCAGGGGCCCGGTGAAAATTTGCCCCGCCAGGGCTTGGACCGTAAAAGCGCCGAAGGAGTGCCCGGCCGCTCCCACGGCGCTCAACTGCAGCCGGCCCTGGAAGCGGGGATCGCTGCGGTTCATCTCCTCCAGCCGGTCCAGGGCGAAGCTCATGTCCTTGGGGCGGTTTAAGGCGTTTTCCGGTTTGGCCAGAGACCGGCGCAGGGCCTCCACCGGCCTGGCCTGCCCCCGCCATACCGCCTCGTCGCTGCCCGCGTGCTGCAGGTGCACGGACACGTAACCATAACTGGCCCAGTGGCGGCCCAGATAGCCGTGGGTCTCCCGGCTGCCGCCCAGGCCGTGGGAAACGAGGATCACGGGAAAGGGCCCCGCCCCCGACTGGGGATAGTAGATTTTCACCGGCAGCGGGCGGCCGCCCCGGCTGCCGTCTGTCCAGGTGAGTTCCACCGTCTCCACCACGTGGGGACCTGGTTTGATTTTGTAATCCGGATGGGGCTCCGGCACCCCACCCACGTGCAGGGGGGAGAGCACAAGACAGAGAGCCACCAAGGATAAAAGGACAGATCTTGGCATCATGGGTGCTTGGAAAAGCCATCTCCTCACAAAGGCAATCATCGTTCAATTATCATGCAAATTTTAGACCACTTGGAGAAGGCCAGTGTGGTCACCTGCATGCCTTCCCCCCATCCCCCGCCTGACCCGCTTATTTTGGGCTCGGGGAGGCGGGACCTGCGGCTCGACTGCCCCGGCCCTGAATAAAACGCTATGGGGTTGGGGGAGGAAGTTTGAGGGGGAGTCAGAAGATCCACAGGCTGGAAAGCCTGTGCCACTACCCCGGATCCCCTCCCTCAAAAAATTTTCCTTGCTGGCTGCCCCGGCGGCTGAATTCAGCCCGGATGCGGGCCAGCACCCGGGATTTGTCCCGGCACCAGGCCGGGGCCACCAGTTCTTCGGGGTGGGGGTCGCCGGTCAGGCGGTGGATCACCATTTGCGGGGGCAGGAATTCCAGGAAATCCGCCGTCAGGGAGATGTATCTCTCTTCCGTCAGGGGTTCGTAATCTCCTTGGCGGTAAAGCGCCTCCAGGCCGGAGCCTTTGATGATATAAAGCAGGTGGAGCTTGACGCCGGCCAGGGGCAGAGCCGCCAGGTGGCGGGCCGTGGCCAGCATGTGCTCCCGTCCTTCGCCGGGCAGGCCCAGGATGACGTGGGCCACCACGGGCAGGCCTAGAGCCGCGGCCCGGTGCGCCGCAGTGGTGAAGCAGGCCGCGTCGTGCCCCCGGTTGAGGCGGGCCAAAGTCTTGTCATGTGCCGACTGCAGGCCCAGTTCCAGCCACACCAGGCGGTCGCGGGAAAGTTCAGCCAGGAGTTCCAGGACCTCATCAGGGAGGCAATCGGGCCGGGTGCCCACGGCCAGGCCCACCACCTGGGGGTGGTCCAGGGCCTCCCGGTAGATGGCGTTCAGGCGCGCCACCGGAGCGTAGGTATTGGAGAAGCTTTGCAGGTAGGCGATAAACTTGTTGGCCCCGTAGCGCCGGGCCAGACGCTCAATCCCCGCCGCCAGTTGCTCCTTGATGCTGAGGCCCCGGCCCCAGGCGCCGGTGCCCGAACCCCGGGCGTTACAGTAGAGGCAGCCGCCTGCCCCCACCCGGCCGTCCCGGTTAGGGCAGGTGAGGCCCGCGTCCAGGGTCACCTTCTGAACGCGCTCGCCGAATTTTTCCCGCAGAAAAGAGTTGAGATCGCGGTAGGGCAGGGGCGGCATCACGCCAGATCCCCCCAGGCGCCCTGGATAAGGGCCAGGATGGTGAGGGCCGCGGTTTCCACTTTCAGGCGCCGGGGCCCCAGGCTGACGAGATGACATCCGGCCTCCCGGGCCTGGGACGCTTCCTCGGGGGTGAAGCCTCCTTCCGGGCCGATGACCACCCGCACCCCTTGAGGAGGGGGGCCGGTGAGCAGCGAGGCCAGGCCGCCGCCCCGCTGATTTTCCCAGCAGAAAAGCTTCATGTCTTCGGGACCGGTTAAAACTTGCATAAAATCCTGTACCGGCTGGAGGGTGGGCAGCCAGGCGCGTTGGCAGGACTTGAGTGCCTCCCGGATGATTTTGCTCCAGCGCGAAAGGCGCCTGGCCGTCCGCTCGGCTGGCAATTTCTCCGAGTACGTGGACGTGAAAGGCGCAATTGTCCTGACCCCCAGTTCCGTGGCCTGGCGCATGACCATCTCCATGGCCTCGGCCTTGGCCTGAGCCACGGCCAGAGTCAGGGCGAGGGGCGATTCCGAGTCCCCATGAATCTCCCGCTCCAAGGTGAGCACCACACCGTCCGGTGACATTTGGAAAACATGCGCCTGCACCTGGCGGCCCCGGCCGTCCACCACCACCACATGCGCGCCCACACTCAGCCGCAGCACCCGGTTCAGGTGATGACTCTCCTCGGGGTCCAGGGTGACCCTGCCGCCCTGGAAGCGCTCAGGCGGGGCAAAAAACCGGCGCAGGGTGTTAGGGGGAAGGGGGGCAATTTTCTGCCTCTTAGGGTTCATTGGGTGGGCGCCGGCCTCTGGGTCCTGCCGTTAAGTTAGGTGTAGGGCATCTGCCCCCGGGTGTTCCTAGTCGGGCGGCCGGGGGCTTATTTCCCCCCTTTTTTACAGGGGGGGCAGGGGGGATTAGATTGGCATTTATAATCCCCCAAAATCCCCCTTTAGAAAAGGGGGACTTTGATGCCTTCCTGGTGTCATGGCCTTCTCAGCACCAAAGCCACCCAGCCCTCGTCGGTGAGGTGAGCGGTTTCCGTCAGGCCGTAGCCCGCAAAACGGGCCGCCAGGCGGGGCAAATCTTCGGTGAGGAACCCGGAGATGATGAGGCGGCCGCCCGCCATCAGCCGCCCGGCCAGGGATTCGGCCAGTTGCGTCAGGTCCGGGGCGGTGAGGTTGGCCATAATCAGGGCGAACTGCTCCCTGATGGCATGGAGGGGGGTGGACTCCACCAGGACCAGGTCCTCCAGGGCATTGAGCCGCACGTTCTCCAGGGCCGCGGCCACGGCCTCGGGGTCCACGTCAATGGCCACCACCTTGGCGCCCAGGCGGGCCGCGGCCAAGGCCAGAATACCGCTGCCCGTGCCCACGTCCAGGACCGGCCAGGGGGGCGCGGGCGTGGGCCGGGCCTCCTCCCAGACGCTTTCCAAGGCCTTGAGGCACAGGACCGTGGTGGGGTGCCGCCCGGTGCCGAAGGCCATGGCCGGATAGATGGTGACCACCATTTCCCCGGCGCCGGGCTGATACTCCTCCCAGGGCGGAGCGATGACCAAGCGGGGCGACACCCGGAGCGTCTTGAAGTGCTCCTTCCATGCCTGGGCCCAATCCTCCTCCCGGGCCTCCCGGATCTCCAGCCCCAGGGGATAAAGGCCGTAACCCGCCAGTCGGCCCAGGTACTCCTGCAACTCCTGCTGCTGGTAGGGGCCGAATTCCTCGGGCCGGAAAAAGGCGCGGATCACCACCGCGGCCTGCTTTTGGTCATCTTCAATGATGACCCCCCGGCCGCTGTAGTCGGTGAGAAACAGGGAGGCCTCCTCCTGCATCCGCGCAGGCGCCAGGAGGCGCACCTCCATCCAGGTCTTGGTGGTCATGATAACTCTTTGGGGGAGGGAGCCCGGGGGCGAGCCCCCTGTCCCCTCCCCCAAACCCCCATCCCCAACCCCTTAGAAGATTTTTATTTAACTATAAAAGTCAGTTGGCAAAAAGGCAAGATCACGCCTGATCCAGTCCTAAAAAGCAGCATTCCCCCTCACCCTGACCCTCTCCCCCATTAGGGAAAGGGAAAAAGATGGACCCGTTGAACACATTCGAATGGGGAAAATTTTCTCTCCCTCTCCACCCTGCGGGGGGAGAGGGCTGGGGTGAGGGGGGCGGAGCAGATTTCCTTATTATTGTTTCTAGAGAATAGGTTTCTAATTTTTTCCCAAAGTCAAAAGTATATCCAACAATCGCCGGGGCAACTCATTCCGGTTGGCCGGTGTGACCGTGAAGAGCAGGCTCCCCGGCAGGGTCTTCACCCGCGCAATGAAGCCGCCGCCTTTTTCCGCCACCGTGGCCAATAAAGGGACCGGTGCCGCCCAGAGGCGCTCCATGGCCTTTAAGAAAGCCGCGGATAGGCATTCCATTTTGCCGATCTCGTCCACCACGATCAGATCAACACCCTGGCGCACCTTCAGGGCCGGTCTGGCCACTTTTTCGAAGCCGGGCACATCAACCCCGTATTTACCCACACGCTGGGGGCCGGGGAAATCCACATGGCTGAGCCAGGCCACCTGGCCGTCCAGGGTGACGATTTCAAAACCCACCCGGCGTCCCTGCTCCCGGACCTCCCGGGTGAAGAAACCCGCCGCCCGCCCCTGATAGCCCACCACCACCTTTTGCACCACCGTGGTCTTGCCGCACTGGGGCGGGCCGGTGAGGAGGATGCGGGGATATTGGGGAAGGTGGGGGGAGGGCCCGGGGGATGATCCCCCTGCCAGCCCCCCACACCCTCCTGCCAACCCGCAGAGGCTTTTGCTTGCTGAAAAAATTGGCGTTAGGGGGTTGGGGGAGGGGGTTTGGGGAAGGGGGAAGGGGTCCCCGACCCCTTGCCCTCTCCCCCAAATACCTTTCTTACTCCCGTCCCTCATTCCCGCCCCTCAATCTGGCGGGCCACGGGCAGGATCCAGGGGAGCAGGGCGAAGGCGGGCAGGGCCACCAGGAAGGTGGCGAAAAAGAAGGAGGCGAAGCCCAGGTATTTGACGCCGAAGCCGCCCAGGAAGCCCATGATCCGGCCGCTCAGGACCGACAGGAATACGAAAAAGGCGTACTGGGTGGCGCTGAAGCGCTTGTCGCAGAGGCTCATGAGGAAGGCCATGAAAGGCGCGTAGCCCAGGCCGGAGCTCAGGCTTTCCCCCTGGGAAGCCAGGTAGATGGGGTAGACGGGATAGGCAGTGGCCAAGAAAGGCGCGGAAATTTCGAAGAGGACTTTGCGGCCCATGCCGGGCAGGGCGGCAATCCAGTAGCCCAGGTTGGACACGGCCTGGAACAGGCCCAGCACCCACAGGGACCGGGCGATGCCGAAGCGGCTGGTGAACCAGCCGCCCAACAGGGCTCCCAGAGATGTGGCCAGCGACCCCAGGATGCCGGAAACCACGCCGATCTCGGTGTTGGTGAAATGCTGGTTTTTCCAGAAGGGGATGACCATGGTGCCCATCATGGCGTCCCCGGCCTTATATGATAACGTAAAGAGAACGATGACCAGAAAAGCTGAGTGGCCCCACAGGCCTGTGAGTGCGGTCACAAACGTGGCCAGAGGGCCGTCCCCCGTGGGCGCGCCGGTCTGCACGCGGGGCAGGTGAAAGGGCCGGAAGACGAAGATGGTCAGCGCTAGGACGGCCAGCAGGGCGCCGATGCCGAAGATGGCCGGGGGCCAACCGATGTGGTCGGCCAGGATGAGCAGCCCCGAACCCGCGGCCAGACTGCCGATACGGTAGGCGCCGCTGCGGATGCCGTTGGCCAGCCCCAGTTCGCTGGTTTCCAAAAAATCGATGGTGTAGGCGTCGATGGCCAGGTCCTGGGTGGCCGAAGCCACACAGAGCAATCCCAGGATCACCCAGAATCCCAGGGTGACGGGCCTGCCGGCCAGGTACGCGAGAGCCGTGAGACAGAGGATCAGGACCACCTGCGCGCCCACGATCCAGGCGGCCCGGGAGCCGTAGCGGTCAACCAGGGGGCTCCAGAAAAACTTCAGGCTCCAGGCCAGGCCCAGGAGGCTTAAGGCGCCGATCTGCTCGGGGGGCACCCCCTGACCGCTTAAGTAAGCGTTCATGGAGGTAATGATGAAACCGAAGGGAATGCCCTCGGCCACGTAAAGAACCGCCACGACCAGCAGCTTGAGACGCAGGGACAGATCAGGGCGAGCAGGCGCATCCATGGCAGTGTGAGTGTGGCATTGTGGGGGGGGGGGGGGGGGGGGGGGGGGGGGGGGGGGGGGGGGGGGGGGGGG
>CAZFWX010000064.1:16408-18757 GCA_964522695.1 uncultured Desulfobacterales bacterium | reverse complement strand
CCATACGCCCATCAATGCGGCTGGCGAACCCATGACCGACACCACGGATCCTGAGCTCCGGGCCTTGACCCGGCGGGTGGTGGGCGTGGGGGCGACAGAATTGCGGGAGCGGGCGGCCCGGCCGGAAAAATTCATCATCGCGGTGGCCGGCGGCTTGGAGAAGACCGAGGCCATCCGGGCCTGTCTCAAAGGCCGCTACTTTAACGTGCTGATCACTGACGCCTACGTGGCCGAAGCCCTGGTGAAGGGGTAAGAGGGGATGACCTTGCCGAAGTGGGCTTGCGGCTAGTATTATCTCACAGGCATAATTGACTGATGTCTGGCCCATAGACTCTCCCTTCCCTGGCTGAAGGGGGGTGGGGGACAATTCTCGTTACTCCTGAAAATTTTACCCTCATCCCTTCCCTCCCCCATCAAAGGGGAGGGAGGAAAACCCTAAAATCATCATGTGACGTGGGACGAGATGCCCGGTCGTTAGCGGCAATCCGTCAGAGCCCGTATGCTGCGCAATTTTACCCTTTTTGGCCTGCTGCCCTTTGTCATCCTGGTGGGGGGCAGCCTGGGCTACGTCTGGCTGGAAGGCTGGAGCTTTTTTGACGGCCTCTATATGACCGTCACCACACTGACCACTGTGGGCTACGGCGAAGTCCAGCCATTATCGCGGGTGGGCCGGACCTACACCATGTTTCTCATCCTGACGGGGGTGGGGTTCATGCTGTATGTCATCGGCGCGGTGGCCCGGGTGGTGGTGGAGGGCGAAATCCAGGAGGCCCTGGGGAAACGCAAGTTGGAGAAACATATCAAAAAACTCAAAAATCATTACATTATCTGCGGCTTCGGGCGCCTGGGGGAAATCATCACCCGGAAACTGGCCCAGGCCCAGATCCCCTTCGTGGTGGTGGAAAACGACCCGGAGCACGCCGTCCGGCTGGGTGAATTGGGCTACTATTTTCTGATAGGCGACGCCACCCGGGAAGAACTTCTTTTGGAGGCAGGCCTGGAGCGGGCCAAGGGACTGGTGGCGGTGGTGAAGTCCGACGCGGGCAACGTCTATATCACTCTCACCGCGCGCAGTCTCAACCCCAAAATTTTCATCGTCGCCCGGGCTGAAGAAGCGGGCTCCCGCCAGAAGCTGCTCCGGGCCGGGGCCGACCGGGTGGAATCGCCCTATGAGATGGGGGGCACCAAGATGGCCCACTCCATCCTGCGTCCCACCGTCACCACCTTCATGGAACTGGCCATGCACGAGGGCGTGGAATGGAGCATGGAGGAAGTCGCGGTGGGCGAACATTCCTCCCTCATCGGCGTGCCTCTGAAGGATTCGGGCATCAGGAAGGAGCTGAACCTCATTCTGGTGGCCATCAAGCGGGCCGACGGCGACCTGCTCTTCAACCCCACGCCCGACACCACTCTGCAGGCGGGAGACACCCTCATCGCCGTGGGCATGCGGCAGAACCTGGAAGCGCTGGAGCGTCTGCTGAGACAGTAAATTACTGCACATCATGCGGAGGAATTCTATGGCGACCATTGGCCGCGACGTCAGCATCACCTTTTACGGACATGCCGCCTTCAAACTGGCGGGGCCCGGGGCCGCGGTGCTCATCGACCCCTGGCTCAGCAATCCCCTCCTCAACACCCCCGTGGCCCAGGTCGGGCAGGTGGACCTCATCCTGGTGACCCACGGCCACGGCGACCATGTGGGCGACACCGTGGCCGTGGCCAAGGCTACCAAGGCGCCAGTGGTGGCCATCCACGAGCTGTCCCAGATTCTCCTCAACCAGGGCGTGCCCGAAGCCGTGGGCATGAACAAGGGCGGCACCTTCACCGCCCAGGGCCTCCGTATCACCATGACCCAGGCGGTGCACTCGTCCACCGCGGAAGTGGGGGGTAAGATGATCTCCGCCGGGGACCCCGCAGGTTTCGTGGTGGAGTTCGCCAACGGCTTCACCGCCTACCACGCCGGGGACACCGCGGTCTTCAAGGACATGGAACTCATCCGGGAACTCTACCACCCCGAAGTGGTCATGCTGCCCATCGGCAGCCACTACGTCATGAACCCCGCGGAGGCGGCCCTGGCCTGCCGCCTGCTCAAACCCCGGTTCGTCATCCCCATGCACTACGGCACCTTCCCGGTGCTCACCGGCACCCCGGAGGAACTGAAAGAACGCCTCAAAGGGGAGGACATCACCGTGCTGGCCCTGAAACCGGGAGAAACGGTGGTGTGATAAGAGGCCTTAAGTGATTTGGGGGAGGGGGCCAGGGGTCGCAGACCCCTGCCCCCTCCCTCAAACCCCCGTATCCAAACCCCAATGGCGTTTTGGGCCACCAGGCGAAAATCAGCGGGTTGGG
>CAZFWX010000064.1:0-16398 GCA_964522695.1 uncultured Desulfobacterales bacterium | reverse complement strand
CCCGCCCGGCAAACCGGGGGGGGGGGGTGGGGGGGGGGGGGGGGGGGGGGCAGGGAGGTCACCTCCCTGGCCCTCCCCTCACAAACAGCATCCCATAACCTCAAGGGGGAGTAATGCGGCGGCGGAAGGTGTGGCAGGCACATCCGGAGAGGTTGGAGGTGGTGCAGGGCATCAGCCGGCGTCATGGATTGCCGCCCTTGGTGGCCCAGTTGCTCTTAAACCGCGGTCTGGCTGAGCCTGAGGAGGTTCTGGCCTTTCTGGACCCCACTCTGGAGCGCCTGTCATCGCCATTCGGCCTGCCGGGTTTGGGTGAGGCCGCGGCCAGGCTGGCCCTGGCCGTGCGGCGGCAGGAGCCCCTGGTCGTTTATGGCGATTACGATGCCGACGGCCTCACCGCCACCACTTTGCTCTGCCAGTTCTTCCGGGAATTGGGGCTGACCTGCCATCCCTACATCCCTGACCGTTTGACCGAGGGGTACGGTCTCAATCTCTCGGCAGTGAAAGAGCTGTCCCAGAGGGCCAGGCTCCTGGTGACCGTGGACTGCGGCGTCAGCGACGCCCAGGAGATCACCCGGGCCCGGGAGTTGGGGGTGGAGGTGATCGTCTCGGATCACCACGAGGTCCCCGCCAGCCTGCCGCCGGCCCTGGCCGTGGTCAATCCCAAACGGCAGGGCCAGGAGTCGCCTTTTTTCTCCCTGGCCGGGGTGGGGGTGGCGCTATTGCTGGCTTTGGCGGTACGCTCAACCTTGCGGGAGTCGGGGTGGTTCCGCCAGCGGCCCGAGCCCAATCTGCGTAATTATCTGGACCTGGTGGCCCTGGGTACGGCCGCGGACGTGGTGCCCGTGAAGGGGGAAAACCGCATTCTGGTGAGCCAGGGGCTCAAGGTGCTGGAGGCGACTCAGCGTCCGGGGCTCATTGCCTTAAAAGAAGTGGCCGGGATTGACGGCCGGCCAATGTCCTTCCGGGATCTGGGCTTCCGGCTGGCCCCCCGCCTCAACGCCGCCGGCCGTCTCGGGCAGGCAAAGGGTGCGCTGGCCCTGCTTTTGGCCGACGATATGGGGCAGGCCCGGCAGCAGGCCCGGGCGCTGGATGACCTGAACCGGCAGCGCCAGGTCCTGGAAGAAGAGGTGTTGCGGGAGGCCGGCGCCTTGGTGCAGCGGGAGGGCTGGGACCGGCGCCTGGCCATGGTCCTGGCCCGGGAAGGCTGGCACCCCGGGGTGCTGGGCATTGTCGCCTCCCGGCTGGCGGAAGCCTACCACCGGCCTGTGGCCATGGTCAGCCTGAGCGACGGGGTGGGCAAGGGCTCGGCCCGGTCCATCCCCGGTTTCGATCTGTACCAGGGGCTGGAGCGTTCCCGGCAGCACCTCCTGAAATTCGGCGGCCACCGGGCCGCGGCTGGCTTTGTCGTCACTGCCGGCGCCCTGGCCGGCCTGGCCGAGTCCCTGGAGGCCGCGGTGGTTGAGCAGCTGGGACCCCGTTTGCCCCGGCCTGTCCTCCAGGTGGACGCCCAGGTGGCGCTTACTGATCTGGATTTTGAGTTTTTCCGGCACTTGGAGAAGCTGCGGCCCTTCGGCCCCGGCAATCCCGAGCCGGTTTTCGTGGCCACCGCCGTGCAGTGCCTTTCTTCCCGGCTCATCAAGGAACGCCATTTAAAAGTGCAACTGGCCCAAAACGGCAAGGTCCTGGAGGCCATCGCCTTCGATCAGGGCGCGCATCACCCCCTGACCGGAGCTCTGGAAGTGGCCCTGAGCACCCGCCTGTCCTACTACCAGGGCCAGAACGCCCCGGAGGTGCATCTGCTGGATTGGGAAGGCAGTCTCGATCACTGAAGAAATTCCTGCATCTCTGTTAAATTTGGCGATAGTCCATGCAGGAATAGGTTGGGGATGAGTCAGGGATAGCCATTGTGGGCAATGGGTCATGGTGGCACAGGTGCCCTCACCTGTGCAGGCAGAGACTTTCGGGTCAATTGGGTCATTCCCGTACCAGACCCATTCAGTCTAAGTTTCGCCCGAAAACCTGTTACCTTTTGCGCACGTATTTCCCCCACATGTAGCCGTTGGCACCGCAGCAGGGCGACAGGGGTTCATGCATGACTTCCGCAGTGTTCCGGGAGAATTTCACGGCAATCTTGCATTCCGGCGCGCTTTCATCCGTCAGGAAGACTGCATCATTGGCCAGGACCCCCTGGCCTTTAAAATCGCAGGTGTGCGCGGTGCGGCCGCACACCGTGCTGATGGTCACCTGAATGTCCGGACCTTTCTGGAGGACCCGCATCTCTCCGTTGCAATGTCGCGCAGGGTCCGTCAGCGAATAGGTGCCGGAATAATTGGGAGAGGGGGATTCTCCTGATTTAATTTGAGAATTCTCAAAAGAATTCAGGACAGTTCTTAATTCTTGCAGGCGCCGTTGGGTAAGGTTGACGAGAACGGTTTCCGCCTCCTGCTCATTTCTCAGGAGCATGTCGATGGTGGTTTGGCGTTTTTTAAGCCACTGTCTTTGCTCAGACTGCAGGTTGGCCCGGGACGCAGGGTCCAGCAGGTCCAGGAGTTTGCCGTAGGTTTGGTTTAATTCCCGGTCCAGCCGGCGGTATTCCGGCGAGGCCTTGAGCATTCCCACGTGGTATTCATCAAAGGTGCTGGCATACACCTGGCTGCCCTGACCCGATGGCGCCAGGGACAGGGTGATAAGCAGAAGAAGCATCAGGCTGATTTTCCGCATGACTGACATTACCTCTAGCAGGGAGAAATGTGGGCATTCTAAGGGAAAATGCGGGTCCGGGGCAACAGATTTGGCAAGATGCGGGAAAATCTTGCCAGCCTCATTTCTGAAAAATTATGAAATATTTTTAGTATGAATGAAAGTCATTGAATTAAATGGATAATATAGTGTTTCTTTTCTATTATATTAATAGTAATTATCAGATATTGTGGTATGCTTGAACTGCCTCTTCACCAAGGAAGCCCCAGAAAAGATGCGTAACTTCTTGATCATCCAACACATGGACTGGGAAGGGCCGGGCGGTCATCTCCTCACCGGCCTGGCTGAGGCCGGAATTGCTTATCAGGTCGTCGAAGCCTGGCATGAACCTCTGCCTGGCCTGGAATCCTTCGCCGGGATGATTGTGCTGGGCGGCGGGCCCAACGTCAACGAAGAGGAGGAGTTTCCCTACCTGCGGCCCTTGAAGGGGCTGATCCGGGAATGCCTGGCCAGCGGCCGGGCTTATTTGGGGTTTTGTCTGGGTCATCAGTTGCTGGCCCACGTCCTGGGCTGTGAGGTGGCGCCGTTGCCCCAAAAATCCGTCGGCTTCATCACCGGCCGGCTCACCCCCCGGGGACTGGCCCATCCTGCCTTTGCGGGTCTGCCGGAACACCTGGACCTCTTCAAGTGGCATGGCCAGGGAGTGCATCTGCCCGTGCCCCATGGCGTCACCATCCTGGCCACCTCTGCGGCCGCGGCCGTGGAAGCGCTGGGGCTGAAAGACAATCCCCGGGTAGTGGGCCTCCAGTTTGACAACCACGCCGATGCCACCGACGCGGCTCGCTGGCTGGAGTGCGACCGGGACTGGGCCCTGAGCGGCACCGACGTGGACCCGCAGCAGGTGATCGCCCGGGCCCGGACCCTGGAAACCCGGATCGGGCAAGAATTTCGCCTCTTCCTGCGCAATTTTTTCCGAGTATCAGGTTTAATTTAAGATCCAGGGCCCGAACTTAGATTCATCCGCACCGTTTTCCTTTTTCCTCTCGAACATTGCCAGTCCTCACGTATCGGTAATATCCTGATATTCGCCAACTATTCCGCCTTGGAGGCTCATCTGGAGCTTTCTTTACCCCGTCTGCAAGAATCTTCACCTATCCTGGCATCAAAATTGAATTATCAGGGAGAAAACCTGGAGGGTATGGGTATGAAACGCAACAAACGGACCGTGCTGGTGGCCCATGATGATCTGGCTCCGCTGACGGAACACATTCTCTCTTCCATGGGCAAAGATGGCGCAGCCATCCGCCAGAGGCTCAAGACCTTTTATCAGGAGCGGGGAGGCGAGGCCGGGCCGGTCCTGGAGCTTCCCTTGGAAACCGGCATTTCCGAAGTAGCTTAAGGTCTTCGGAAGAATGGGCGGCAATTTTTTCCTGCCCCAAGTCTGGGTGGCAGGGATGAAAGAATGGGTGTTGAGGGGAGAAAGTCTATACTTGTGAGAAGGTGTGCCGTGTGAATCGGACTTTGCCATTTCCGGCCCATCCTTTCCAGGCCGAGGCTGGGGGCGCCCTGAATTTCGTCCGATATGAAAAGGCCTAAGGGGGAGGTCTGGTTTTTCCCCGGCAAGCCCCTTTGAACCACAAGGGCGCAGTGCCGGGCGGTTGACGGAAGTACTTCGGCCCAGTATACTGGCGGCATCTCAGGGGAGGTGCCATGTACTGGATCAGCATACTGCTCATCTGCGGCTTGTTGGCAGGAGGATGTGCCGAACACATCCAGACCCAATTGCCCCAGCAGGGAACTTTTAACACATTTTTCCGGATGCAAAACGTTAGAGCGGGGATGAGCCGGAATGAGGTGGAGGCAGTTATGGGTCCGCCGCAGATCCGGGAAGAGGGGGATTACCGGCGGGGCCATTTCGTGTTTTATTTTTACCGCACCCACAGCATGGACATGGCCGGCAGCAACACGGTGCGGGGCGGCTATACGCCGCTGGTGTTTCAGGGGGATTATCTGGTGGGCATGGGCACGAGGGCGTATCTGAGGGCCGTGGACCGCCCCTGGATGGAACCGGTAGAGAAATCCCCCTGGCAGCGGAGCTGGTGAGCTGATTGGCGACAACACACTGCGGCGGCCGGGAGAGGCCCACCGCGTTGTCAAAAAGCCCCTGAGAAATACGGATCTTAAGGCGCCATCCCCATGCTGAACATGCCGGGATTGAGGCTCCTGATGTCGAACAGAACCCGGCGCAGAGGATTTTCGTACACATAAACAATGTCATTGGGTTTGAGCGGCGCGTCGTCCTCCTGCCCCCGGGTCACCTTTCCCAGGTTCACGGGGATGACCAGCCGTTGGCCCGCGTCGTCGAAGCGCACGATGGAGGCCCGGTTGGAGGCCAGCTCGGGCTTAAGCCCCCCGGCCATGGCCACGGCCTGGGCCGCGGTCATGTTGTCCCGCACCGGGACGTTGCCGGGTTTGTTCACCGCGCCCAAAACATAGGCATTTTGGGCGAAAGGCACGTGCACCATATCGCCGCTGTTAATGCGCACATTTAATTCCACTGCTCCCTGCCGCACCAGCCGGTTCAAATCCACCACGATGGTTTGGGTTCCCGGGGCCAGGTGCTGAACCTGCGCCTCTTTGGCAACCCCTGACGTTGAGCCCGGCCGCTGTTGGCGGATGACGTGCACCACATCCGCGGCATTTTCCTTCAGGCCGCCGGCCATGCCCAACATCTCCAAAAGGGTCCGGGGGCCGATTACTTCGTAGTAGTCAGGCCGGTTCACCGCGCCGGTGACCGCCACCCGCTGGTGCCGGTATTCCTTGACAAAGACGGTGATCTGGGGATTTTTGAGGAAACGCCGTTCCTTGTAAAGGTCGGCCAGCTTCTGCTCCACCTGCTGGGGCGGCAGGCCGGCCACCTGGACGTTTCCCACCAGGGGCATGCTGATTTCCCCCTGGCCGTTGACCCGCACTTCCCGGTAGAGCTCGTTGTGTCCGAAGAAGGTGACCTCCAGGAGATCCTCCGGACCCACTTGGTAATCCCGGTATCCTCCGGTGGGAATTTTCCCCACCGTTTGCATGAGTTGGTCCTGAAGCCGGTTTTTCTGGACCTCGCCCTCAACCTTGCTTAAGCTGGGTTGCGGCGCCCGGCCCAGCGCCGGCCCGCCGCAGCCCCACGCCAAGGCGAGCAATCCCAGACAAAACCAAGACCAGGCCTTTTTTCCCAGAGAAATCGGGCGGACCTTCATATGTGCATCTCCCGGAAGACTCCCCCTTTTGTCTCCCCACACGCGCATATCCCGGTTTCTCAAGCGTAAGCAGGGTCTTTAGCCTCTCCCGGGAAAAGGCGGCCTCGATCCCGGAATCAGCCCTGGGGGCGGGGATAGCTTCCCTGTGTCATAGGGTAGATTTTTTCCCAGGGTTCGTCAACTCGGCAGTTTTCCCCCGGCGCCCAGGGATGTCAATTGGTTTTCAGGCTGACCAGGTCCACGACTTTCCCAAGGGACTGGGCCAATTTGCGGGCCTCCTGGGTTTTCTGGGGGGGCACCCGCAGCGCATATTCCTTCTGGGTGGCGGGAGTGGCGGGCAGATTGAGTTCCGGATTGAGGTCCAGCAGGGCCTTGAGTTCGACGCCCAGGGAATCGGCAAAGATGCCCAGGTCAGTTCCCCCTGGCACCTTCACCCGCGCAAAGCCCCAGGGTTTGAGATAGGTGGGCCGGCCGAAACCGAATTCCTGCGGGTTGTGGGCGATGAGGGCCACGGCAAGCCAGTGGGGCACAAAATTGCAGGTTTCTTTAGGCAAAAACCCCTTGGCGGCCAAGGCGGCGAAGTCGCTGGCGCCATGACGCTGCACGGCTCCCGCCACCCGGCCTTCGCCGGCGTTGTACGCGGCAATGGCCAGATACCAGCAGCCGAACTGGCGGTGCAGGTCCTTGAGATAGCGGGCCGCGGCGCGGGTGGATTTTTCCGGATCCCGGCGCTCGTCCACCTCGGCATCGATTCTCAACCCATAACGGCGGCCCGTTCCCTCCATAAACTGCCAGATCCCCAGAGCCTCCTTGGGCGAGAGGGCGAAGGCGTTAAAGCCGCTTTCCACCAGGGCCAGGTAGACCAGGGCCGGGGGCAGGCCCTGTTCCTTGAAAACCTTTTGCATCATGGGCAGATAGCGCCCTGAAAGAGAAAGAGACCCTTGCAATGCGGCTTTTTGACTGGTGGTGTAGGTTTTGAGGAAATTTGCCACGGGCTCGCTGATATCAGGCATGGAGCGGTGCCCTGGTTCACCGGGCTTCCCGCTGAGCATGCCGCTTTGCGCCAGGAAGGCCTGGATCTGACCGGCTACTTTCTTTTCAGGCGTGTCGACGGCCAGGTTGGGGTAGGAAAAGCATTCGTCCAAAACGGGGTGGGCGGCCACTTCTTTGACGGAGGATGACTTGGATTTCTCTGCCACCTGAGGAGTGGCGCAGCCTGCCAGAGCCATGGCCATGGTCAGAGCCAAGGCCAAACGCAGATGAATCGCCATGAGTTCCCTTCAAACAGATGGCGGCGCGTCGAAGCATTCCTGATAGTTAACCAAAAAATCCCTGACTTGCCGGATTGGCCAACGACGACCCCAAATTACGGGGCTGCTTCCGCCGCACACCTGCAGTTAAGACCATCTCCCCCTCAAAATCTATGGAAATATATACCCTATCTTCCCTAAAATCAACCCTTGGTGAACATAATTCCCCCACTTGTGAACAAAAAATAGGCAAATATTAGAAATAAACTGGGAACATACTATAATTTCTCATCTTTTCTTATCCTCTCGCGGGTGGTACAGTAACTGCTCAGGAGTGCAGCGAATTATGGCGGTGATCCAAACGGCAACAAACGGCCTGGATTTTTATCAGGTTCCTCTTCTGGCCCAGGAAACGGGTGTGGCGCACGGCATCTTCACCCGGCGGGGAGGAGTGAGCAGCGGCCCGTATGTCAGTCTCAATCTCAGCTTCTCGGTGGGGGACCAGCCGGAGTATGTCCGGGAGAACCGGCGGCGGGTGCAGGCGGCTCTGGGGTTGAACCGCCTGGTGAGCGTCCAACAGGTGCACGGCTTGGCCGACGTGGTGGTTGGGGCCCAGCCGGCTTCCGAGGAAGCGGGGCTGCCCGAGGCCGATATTCTCATCACCGCCGCAGTGGGCATCGGTTTGCTCATTAAACAGGCGGACTGCCAGGCGGTGCTGCTTTATGATCCGGCGCAGCGCGTGGCAGCCAATGTGCATGTCGGCTGGCGGGGGCAGGTGGCCAACGCCCTGGGCCAGGCCGTGGCGCGCCTTCGCCAGGTGGCCGGCAGCCGGCCGGAGTCGCTCCTGGCCGTGGTGGGCCCGGGATTGGGACCCTGTTGCGCGGAGTTCCGGAACTTCCGGGAGGAGTGGCCCGAAGTCTACTGGAGGTATCAGGTGCGGCCGGCGTATTTCGACCTGTGGGGGCTCAGCCGGGATCAACTCCTGGCCGCAGGCCTGCGGCCGGAGCAGATCTCGGTGGCCGGGCTGTGCACCCGCTGCCGGCCGGAGGATTTCTTTTCCTACCGGCGGGACGGCGTCACCGGTCGCCAGGGAACGGTCATCGCGCTGACGGGACGGTAGCAGGGGAGGGGACGCAGGGTGAGGGCGCGCGGAAGCGAGCCGCAGACGAAAATCTGCGGCCCGCTCCCATACTCCCACAAGTGTTGGCGGATCGGCTCCGGCCCTCAGGCGGAGGGCGGCTCTTCCTTTTTAGTGAGCTTGTCTTTCAGGGTGTTGAACATATTTTTGGTGCTTTCCACCACTTTGCCCACCTGTTCCGGGTACTTGTAGCCGACATAGGCGCCGGCGACAAAGGTCACAATTGCCAGAAACATCTCCATGTTCCTCTCTCTTTCGGTGAATTACCTGTTTAATCAAAATTTTTGCTGTCAATCCAGCCTTTATCCCAGGGCGTCCAGGGCCTGGCGGGCCAGAAGGCCAACGCTGGTCTCCACGAAATTTCCCCGGTCATAAAGGCGCACCGGCCGCTCGTCCGTCAGTAGGGCCGAAAGATCCTCCCGGGCCTGGGCTACCCGCAAACGGCCCACACACCAGGCAGCCAGGCCGCGCACCCGGGCGTCCGGGTGCCGCAGACCGGGCAGGATGAAGGGGATCACCTCATCCAAAACATCGGGGTGGACTTCAGCCAGCCGGCCGACGCCCCACAGCATGGGGGCGAGGGAGAACTCCTCCTCCAGGAAGCCGCAAAACATGGAGACGATGTCTTCCATGAGGGGAAGCTGATGCCGGGCGATTTCCCCCAGGGCTGCGGCTGCGCCCCAGCCGAAGCTGCCCGAATCTTCGTTTAACAGCCACAACAGGCGGCTGATCACCCGCCGCACCTGGCCGGGGTGGGCGGCCGCCACATGGCCCAGCCCCTCCAGGGCCCGCCAGGTGAGGAGCGTGTCGGGAGCATAGCAATATTGCAGCAAAATCTCCGGCACCAGGGGTTCCTGGCCGGCCAGGGCCGCCAGGCCGGAGAAGTCGCCCTGTTGCAGAAAGCCCTTGACTGCCTCCCGGAGATGGTGACGCGACCTGCTCATGGGCTCAGGAAACGGCCTGGAGCCGCTGCCGGTTTATCCCAGGTCTGCACTGTCCCAGGTCCTTAGAAGGGGATGTCATCTTCCGGGACGCCGCCGGGAGGAGGACTGAAGGAGGGCTCGGCTTCCCGTTCCCCGGGCCGTCCGCCACCCAGCATCCGCATGGTGTCCGCGATGATTTCGTAGGAGTACCGTTTCACCCCGTCCTGTTCCCAGGTGTCGGAGCGGATGCGCCCCTCAACGTAGACCAGTTTGCCCTTGGCCAGATATTGTCCGCAGATTTCGGCAAGCTTGCCCCAGGCAGTGATGCGGTGCCACTCGGTGCGCTCCTGGCGGTTGCCCTGCTGGTCGGTATAGCTCTCGCTGGTGGCAATGCGGAATTTGGTGACCGCTTTGCCGCTGGCGGTGTAGCGCAACTCCGGGTCGGCGCCCAGATGCCCCACCAGGATGACCCGATTCACACCGGAGGCCATGCGTGCTCCCTTCTCCAGGACTTTAATTTTTCAACCTCTATCATAGAACCGGGGACCGGGCAAGAGAAAATAAGCACAAGGTCGGAAAGTGGTGGTGACAGGCGGAGGCGCTTCTCGGCGGGGCGGCCGCTCCTGGCCGAAAAGCAATAGCGGGCGCGAAGGCCCCCCATCAATTATCCTGGAGGAGGAGTTGAGGAGGCAAACCTAAATGCGCTGCAGAAGTCCGCTTTTGATGCGTTCAAACTCTTCGTCGGTGATGACGCCCGATTCCTTGAGGCGGGAAAATTCTTCCAGCTCCTCCCTGACCCGCTCCGGGGCCAGGGGGATGGAGGTGACCACCGCTTCGGCTTCCAGCGTTTCAGGACCCTCCAGGGCCAAGGGGGGCGCTGCGGTAGGCAGGGCGTCGGTGTACATACCGCGCCGGCCCCGGGTGCGCACCATGAGGAAGCCGTTCAAAAGAGAGATCTCCACATCCTTACCGCTCTGGTTGGCCTCCCGGACCATGTCCTGGAAATCCCCCCCGTGCACAGCCAGTTTCTGCTTGAAGCGGGACCAGCCGCGATAGCCCCGGTAGACGGCGATGGCTAGGAGCACCGCGAAGGCCGCGAAGATCCAGGCGCTGAAACCCAGGATGCCGGTGAGCCAGACCAGGCCGATGATGAGAATAAAGGGAATGATGATGAGGAAAGCCAGCAGACTGTAGAAGCTGCCGATATTCCCCCAGGAAGCGCCGGTGGGGTCCGGCTCTTTGGTCTTGAAACGGGAAAAAAACTTGCCCATATGACAAATACCACGTAAATGCTGGTGCAGATTCATGTGTGGGAGGGGGAACCAGTTCCCCCGGCCCTCCTCCCACCACACCTCAATCAAAATCCCCTTATCTTACTCCCCGGGGGCGGTGAAGAAGGCCTTATAGGCCTTGCAGGTCATGTACAGGTCGGCCTTGGAGCCCACCTCGAAGGGGGAGTGCATGGACAAAAGCGGCGGTCCGGAGTCGACGATCTCCATGCCATGCACCGCCAGGAATTTGGCGATGGTGCCGCCGCCGCCCTCATCCACTTTGCCCAGGTGGGAGACCTGCCATTGCACCCCGGCCGCGTTCCAGATACGCCTAAGCCAGGCCAGGTACTCGGCGTGAGCGTCATTGGCATTGTACTTGCCGCCGTGGCCGGTGAACTTGGTGAGGCAGACGCCGTAGCCCAGGCGGGCGGCGTTGCGCTTCTCATGCACTTCCGGGTAGTCGGGGTCGATGCCGCCGCTCACGTCCGCGGAGATGGCCCGGGAGGCCATGAGCACCCGGCGGCGCAGTTGGGGACTCAGTCCCTCGCGCTCCAAGAGTATTTCGACGATTTCTTCCAGGAGGCAGCTTTTGGCCGAGGTGTTGCCGTCGCTGCCCACCTCTTCTTTGTCGTAGAACAGGGACAGGCAGGTATGCTCCGGTTCCTGGACGCCCAGGATGGCTTCCAGGGCCGGATAGGCGCAGGCCCGGTCGTCCTGGCCGTAGGCGCCGATGAGGCTGCGGTCCCAGCCCAGGTCCCGGGCGGGGCCCGCGGGCACCACTTCCAGTTCCGCGCTCACCAGGTCCTCTTCCCGGATGCCGTAGGCGTCTTCCAGGAACTTGAGGAAAAAGAGCTTGAAGCGCTCCTTGGTCTCAGGGTCGCCCAGGGGCAGGGAGCCCACCAGGACGTTGAGCTTTTCCCCTTCGAAGGCGTCGGTTACTTTCTTGTCCATCTGCACCTTGCGGGCCAGGTGGGGCAAAAGGTCCAGGACGGTGAAGACCGGGTCGCCGGGCTCCTCGCCCACCCTGAGCTCCACCACGCCGCCGTCCGCTTTGAGGACGACGCCGTGCAGGGCCAGGGGCCGGGCCAGCCACTGGTATTTTTTTATCCCGCCGTAATAATGAGTCTTGAAAAAGACGAGATCAGTATCCTCGTAAACGGGGCACTGCTTGAGATCCAGGCGGGGAGAGTCCACGTGCGCGGCCACCAGGCGCAAGCCGTCGGTCAGGGGGCGGCGGCCCTTGACGGCCAGGGCGATGGTCTTGCCTTTGTACGGAAAAAAGACGCGGCTGCCGGGCTCCTGGCGGGCCAGGTCCGCGAAGCCTGCGGCCCGGGCCTGACGTTCGATTTCTGTGACGGCTTCCCGTTCGGTTTTGGCCAGATCCAAAAATTGCTTGTAGCGCTCACCGTAGGCGGCGATGGCGGCCCGTTCGGCCGCGTCGGCCCGGTCCCACACCAGGGTGGGAGTGATGATGAGGCGTTTGCGCAGTTCTTCCAGAGCGTCTTTATCCAGGGGTCCGGTCACGATATCCTCCCGCGCGCTCAAGCCGTGTGCCGGCCTGAGGCCGAATGAAGATATCATGTTTTCAGGGGAAAAACAACGGATGCGGGACAAATTGGCGCAATCGGACGGGCTTGCCTTGACTTGTGGGCAGAAGGTAAGTAAATTGAACACGATATAGGCGAGAGTGGCGGAATCTGGCAGACGCACTGGACTTAGGATCCAGCGGCCCAGTGCCGTGGGGGTTCGAGTCCCCCCTCTCGCACCAGCCGGGAGGAGCCCGGTTCACCGCCAGGCGGCGGCAGATTTCTCAAGAAAGTTGCGGATAATGACTGATTTTCCCATCAAGGTTGACGTGGAGCAGGTAAGTGAGATCAAGCGGCGGCTTGATATCGTGGTGCCCGAAGCCGAAGTGGCCAAGGCCATGGACCAGGCCTACCGGGACCTGGGCAAACGGGCCAAAGTCAAGGGCTTCCGGCCTGGCAAGATTCCCCGTTCGGTTTTGGAACTCTACTATAAACGGCAGGTGGAAGAGGACGTCTCCGACTCCCTGGTGCGGCGCTCCCTGGGGGAAGCCTGCAAGGAGAAGGGGCTGAACCCCGTCAACCTGGATTGGCCCGAGCCGGTGCCGCCGGTGGTGGCCGGCCAGGACTTCCAATTCCGGGTGGACATGGAAGTGCCGCCGGAATTCACCGTGGCTGACTACAAAGGCATGACCCTGACGGATATGCCGGCGGAAGTGACGGACGCCGAAGTGGACGCCCGCATGGAGGAGATCCGCCAGAGCAACGCCATGCTGAAGCCGGTGGCGGAAACCCGGGGCATTGCCGAAGGCGATTTCGCGGTCCTCTCCTATCAGGGGTATTATGGCGGGGAGGCCTTGACCGAGGCCAAGGGAGAGAATACCTATATGGAAGTGGGCGCGGGCAAATTTAGCATTGACTTCGAGCGTCAGCTTCTGGGCCTCACCGCCGGAGGCGAAAGCCGCTTCACGGTGGATCTGCCCCAGGACTTCTTTAACCCCTTGCTGGCGGGCAAGGTCATCGAATTTGCGGTCACCATTCACGAGATCAAACAGAAGGTGGTGCCGGATCTGGATGACGCCTTCGCCCAGAGTCTGGGCGGGAATTTTACGGACCTGGCCGACTTGCGGAAGCAGGTCCAAGAGGATATCATTAGAAGAAAGGAAGGGGAAAGGCAGGCCCGGCTGGAGGCGCAACTGGCCGAGCAATTGATCGCCGCCAACCCCTTCGAAGTGCCTCCTTCCCTGGTGACCCAGGAGCAGGAGGCGATGCTCAACGAACAAATGAGCCGCATGCAGCAACATGGCCTGTCTATTGCAGGGATGGACAAGGAGAAACTGCTGGAGGCCATGAAACCCCGGGCGGAGCAACGGGTCCGGGTGGGCCTGATCCTGGAACGCCTGGCGGACCAGGAAGGGGTTTCGGTGGACGAGGCCGAGGTGAACGCGGCGCTGGGGCGGTTGGCGGTAGCCGCCCGCCAGGAACCCGCCAAGGTGCGGCAATTTTACGAGGAGCGCCAGCTCATGGGCGGCTTGAAGCGCCAGCTGCTGGAGGAGAAGGTCAAGAAGATGATCCTGGACCAGGCCACGTTGACGCCCGCGGCCCCAAGCGAGGAGAAGGCCTAAGATGCCCCTGATTCCCATTGTCGTGGAGCAGACCAGCCGGGGGGAACGGGCGTATGATATCTATTCCCGCCTCTTGAAGGACCGGATCATCTTCCTGGGCACCGGCGTCACTGACGAGGTGTCAAACCTCATCGTGGCCCAGTTGCTGTTCCTGGAAGCCGAGGATTCGGAACGGGAGATTCATTTTTACATCAATTCTCCCGGCGGCCTGGTGACGGCAGGCCTGGCCATTTACGACACCATGCAGTATATTCGCTCCCCCGTGGCCACCTATTGCGTGGGGCAGGCCGCATCCATGGGCGCGGTGCTGTTAGCCGCGGGGCAGGAGGGCAAGCGTTACTCCCTGCCCCACGCCCGCATCCTCATCCATCAGGTGATGGGCGGCTTTTCCGGGCAGGCCAGCGACGTGGACATCCAGGCCCGGGAAATTTTGCGGCTCCGGGAGGAGCTCAACGAGATCCTGTCCAAACATACGGGCCAGCCGCTGGACCGGATTATGCAGGATACGGACCGGGACTTTTACATGTCCGGCGAACAGGCCAAGGAATACGGCCTGGTTGATCAAGTCATTACCCACCGGGAACTGACCTCCCGCCCCTAAAGGAAGGATTTCCTGAATTTTGGGGGTCATGGAAAGAGAACCCGGTGCCGATATACTACCCGAGACGAAGGGCAGACCAGAAGCAAGGGGCCGACAGTGAGTCCCTGGCATCTGGGGAGGTGCAATAGGTATGAGTAAGCGCGGTGCCGACAAGAGTACCGACCTGTTATGTTCCTTTTGCGGTAAGAGCCAGAGCGAGGTGAAGAAGCTCATCGCCGGTCCTGGAGTGTACATCTGCGATGAATGCATCGAGCTGTGCAACGACATCATTGCCGAGGAATACGAAAAGGAAGACGCCAAGCAGGCCCGGCTGGCTATCCCTGAGCCTGCGGCCATCAAGAAGCAGATCGACGAATACGTCATCGGCCAGGACCGGGCCAAGAAGATCCTCTCCGTGGCCGTGTACAACCATTACAAGCGCATCGGCACCCGGGTGGAGATGGACGGGGTGGAGCTCCAGAAGAGCAACATTCTGCTGGTGGGCCCCACCGGTTCGGGCAAGACGCTGTTGGCCCAAACCCTGGCCCGCATCTTAAACGTCCCCTTCACCATTGCCGACGCCACCACGCTCACCGAGGCGGGCTACGTGGGCGAGGATGTGGAGAACATCATCCTCAACCTGCTCCAGTCCGCGGACTATGACGTGGACAAGGCCTCCCGGGGCATCGTCTACATCGACGAAGTGGACAAGATCGCCCGCAAGAGCGACAGCCCCTCCATCACCCGGGACGTCTCCGGGGAGGGGGTGCAGCAGGCGCTCTTGAAGATCATCGAGGGCACCATGGCCTCGGTGCCGCCCAAGGGGGGCCGGAAGCACCCGCAGCAGGAATTCATCAAGGTGGACACCACCAACATCCTGTTCATCGTCGGCGGGGCGTTCAACGGTTTGGAGGACATCATCGGCGCCCGCATCGGCCGCAAGTCCATGGGCTTCGGCGCGGAGATCAAGACCAAGCAGACGAAGCAGTTGGGCGAAATCCTGGCCAAGGTGCAGCCCCAGGATCTCCTCAAGTTCGGTCTCATCCCTGAATTCGTGGGCCGCTTGCCGGTGATCGCCACCCTGGACGAACTGGACGAGGCAGCCATGGTGCGCATCCTCACCGAACCCAAAAACGCTTTGGTAAAGCAGTTCCAGAAGCTCCTGGAAATGGACCATGTGACCCTGAAATTCACCAACGACGCCCTGGTGGCCGTGGCTCAGGAGGCCCTGAAGCGCAAGAGCGGGGCCCGGGGCTTGCGGGCCATCCTGGAAGGGGCCATGCTGGACCTCATGTATGAACTGCCGTCGCTGAAGAACGTGCAGGAGTGTCTCATCAACGAGGAGTTTATCCGGAAGCACGCGGCGCCCATCTTGAAATACGACATGGGAGCCGAGGCTGAGTGGGATCAGCCGGGGATGGTGGCAGAAAAATGATTTTTCGACTGAACCGGACAAGGGGGAGCGAGGGAGAGCCGGTGCGGCTGCAAACCGTGCCTCTGCTGCCCCTGCGGGATATCGTGGTCTTTCCCCACATGGTGGTGCCTTTGTTCATCGGCCGGGAGCGCTCCATCTCCGCGCTGGAGCATGCCATGGGGCAGGAGAAGCAGATTCTCCTGTGCACCCAGAAGGACGCCCGCCGGGATGAACCCCGGGAATCGGAAATTCACCGGTTGGGCACCCTGGCCACTATCCTGCAGATGCTCCGCCTGCCTGACGGCACCGTCAAGGTCCTCATTGAAGGCAGGTGCCGGGCCCAAGTCCGGGCCTTTTTGCCCAACGCCAACTACTTCCAGGTGGAAGTGGAAGAACTGGCGGAAAGCAGCGAGGCGAGCCCTGAGCTGGAAGCCCTGCGCCGGGCCGTTATCAACGCCTTCGAATCCTACGCCAAGCTCAACAAGAAGGTGCCCCAGGAGGCCACTCAAGGGATCTCGGCCATTGAGGAAGCCAACCGCCTGGCCGACAATGTGGCGGGTCACCTGGCCATCAAGTCCGAGGAGAAGCAGGCCGTGCTCGAGATCCTGGACGCCACCCGGCGTCTGGAGAAGGTGCTGGCCCTGCTGAACCGGGAAAATGAAGTCCTCTCCATCGAAAACCGCATCAAGAACCGGGTCAAGAAGCAGATGGAAAAGACCCAGCGGG
>CAZFWX010000063.1:0-18771 GCA_964522695.1 uncultured Desulfobacterales bacterium | reverse complement strand
GCAGCTTGCACAGGGTGCGCAAAATCACGATCTCCCGGCGGCGGCGAACCACCGTCTGGGTGACGGACTGGTAGATGAGGAACATACACACGAACAGAGCGATGGCGCTTAAGACCGAGAGGTTGAGGCTGTAGGAGGCCACCAGGCCTTCCATCTGCCGCCCCTGGGCCCCGGGTTGCACCACCTCCACCCCGGGCGGCAGGGATGGGGCCAGCTTCTGTCCGGCATCCGGGGAATTGCCCAGGAGGTCCAGATAATCCAGTTGCCCCACTCTGGCCAGAAGTTCCTGGGCGTGGGCAATGTCCATGAGGGCCACCGCGCCGTCCAGGGGATACAGGCCGCCGGGCAAGGCAAAGATCCCCACCACCTTGAGGGTGTGGGGTCGCGCCTGCACCGTCACCGCCAGCGGGTCGCCCGTTTTGAGGCCAAGCTGCCCGGCAAGCTTCTCACTTACCAGGATGGCGTCGGGTTGGGTCAGGAAGGCGGTGAGCGCGGCCTGGTCCGGCCCCTGGCCGCCGGCAAAGCGGTATTGGCGGAAGGAGGCCTCCAGGAACGGGTCAACCCCCAAAAGAAGCAGATGCCCGCCGGGGAGGCCATGCGCCTCCAGGACGCTTTCCACCACCGGGGCTGCGGCCTTGACCTCCCCGTGCCGGCGGATCTGCGAGAAAAGGCTCTCCGGCAAAGGCGCGCCGGGACTGCGCACCCGCCACTCGGCCGGCCCGGCGACGGCCTTGACCCCCTCGTGGAAGCTTTGCAGGGCGCTACCCGCGGCCAGGGAAATGCTGAGGTAGACTGCGGTGCCCAGGGCAATGCCCAGGATACTCAGCAGGGTGCGGCCCGGATGGGCCCTAAGATGACGCCAGGGCAGGCGGAACAGCCACAGGCTCATGCCGCCACCCGCCCGTCATGGAGGCGCACCACCCGGGCGGCGTAGGCGGCTTCAGGGGCGTGGCTCACCAGGACCACCGTTTGCCCCCACTCCCGATGCAGGTGCGCGAAAAGCTCCATGATCTGGGAACTGGTGGCGGAGTCCAGGTTGCCGGTGGGTTCATCGGCCAGCAAGACTGCGGGCCGGTTGATGAAGGCCCGGGCAATGGCGGCCCGCTGCATCTCGCCCCCCGAGACCTGGTGAGGCTTGTGCGCGCTGCGGTCCGAAAGCCCCACGGCTGTGAGCCAGTCCCGGGCCTCGGCCAGGGCTGGAGCGTGGGAAATCCCCTGGAGCACCCGGGGCAGGGCCACGTTTTCCTCCAGGGTGAGCAGGGGCAAAAGATTGAAGGACTGGAACACCACCCCCACCCGGTCCCGGCGGAAGAGGGTGAGCTCCGGGTCGGTGAGGCGCGCCAGGTCCCGGCCGTCCACCCACACCTCGCCCGCGGTGGGCTGCTCCAGGCCGCCCATGAGATGCAAAAGGGTGCTTTTGCCGCAGCCGCTCTTGCCGGTGACGGCCACGAATTCCCCCCTGGCGATGGTCAGGTCAATTTCCCGTAAGGCCGGGATAACGGCCTCGCCCCGGTGATATATCTTGCTGACGCGGCGCAGATTGATCATGGGATGGATGGGGAAGTTCGAGGGGGAAGCCGGGGGAGCCGATCCCTTGATTTTCGCCCTCGTCATAAAATTTTCTTCATTATAGCCATCTCCGGGAGGATTTTAAAGTTAGGCCCCCCAAGAGCCGATGCACACAGTGACCACAGGAAGGGCGGGGGAGGGAGGCCGATCCTCTCTTCCGCCAGTGTCGGGGGTGCGATGCAATCGAACAATCTGAGTCCCGCAGAAGTGACGCGTTACTCCCTGCAAATCGCCATGGATGGCTGGGGGCGGGAGGCCCAGGAGCGCCTGAAATCCACCCGGGTCCTCATCGCCGGGGCCGGAGGGCTGGCCGCGGCCGTGGCCCTGCATCTTCTGGCCACGGGAGTGGGCGCTTTAAGAATGGTGGACCCCTCCCGGGTGTCATTGTCCGATCTCAATGCCACGGTGCTCTACCGGGAACGGGATCTGGGCAAGACCAAGGCCACCATCGCCGAGCGCCGCTTGAAAGAACTTAACCCCTTCGCCCAGGTGGAAGGCCAGGGCAAAAGCATCTCGGAACACAATGTCCACCGCCTGGCTGCGGGCTGCCAGCTCCTCATCGACGCCATGAACCGGCCTCCCGCCGGGCGGCTCCTCAACGCGGCGGCGGTGAAGCACCGCCTGCCCCTGGTGCACGCCTGGGTGGGGGACATGGACGGCGTCATCACCACTTGCTGGCCGGGTCAGGGGCCGTGCCTCGAATGCCTCTTGCCCGATGGCGCCCCAGAGCGCAAGCCGGCCCTCATGGGGCCGCTCCCTGGCATCATCGGCGCTCTGGCCGGGCTTGAGGCCCTGCGCATCCTGGGGGGCTGGGGGCCGGCCCTGTTGGGACGGTTGCTCATCTTTCAGGGGGACCGCTTCGCCTTTGTGGAGAAAAAGCTCGCCCAAAGCCCCGCGTGTCCGGCCTGTTCCCATCTCTCCGCCTGAATTCCATTTCCCCTGGAGGCCGGGGCCGGTGGTTGAAACCGCCCCGGTTTTTTTGTGGCGATCAATCCCTTGTTCTGAAAAGTTCTTGTCTACCCTTTGCGCCTTTGCGGCTTGGCGGGAAAAGCCACGCTCGCAAAGACGCCAAGGTGCAAAGAGAGTCTTTTTATGCCTTACGGCTAAGCCGCAGGTTCAGGAGCGTCTGCTGTCCTGAAAGTGTCGATTGCACAGGCTGGAAAGCCTGTGCCACCAGGACTTTCATGATTTTCGGAAAGCCGGGGGCTCTTGATGGACCGGGACGAAAAGTTTATGCAGGACACCCGCCCCCCGGGTGTCCACGCAGGCTGGCCGGCCTGCGTCCACAAATCTGGCCTGCACCAGGGGAACAAGGCAATTGAACACAACTCCTCTATTCTTCATGAAATTTCCTCTTTTTTTCTTCTTCCCACCATTTTCTTAAAGTTTCCTCGGCCCAAGTTCGAAAAGTAAAGCAAATGCCTGGGATTCCCTACAAGGATGTTGCAGGGGCCTACAAGGAGGTAAGGGATAATGTCTCTGGTGATCAACCACAATCTCATGGCCATGAACGCCGCCAGGAACCTGAGCTTCACGTACAACCGCCTGGCCACGTCCGTCTCCCGGCTCTCCTCGGGATTACGCATCAACTCCGCGGCCGACGATGCTGCGGGCCTGGCTATTCGTGAGATGATGCGCACGGACATCCGGGTGCTGCACCAGGGGGTGCGCAACGCCAACGACGCCATGTCCCTGATTCAGACCGCAGACGGCGCACTGTCCGTCATTGACGAAAAGCTGACCCGCATGAAGGAGCTGGCTGAGCAGGCGGCCACCGGCACTTACACCGCCGCCCAGCGCCTGATCATGGACAGCGAGTATCAGGCCATGGCCTCGGAAATCACCCGCATCGCCAGTGCTACGGATTTTAACGGCGTCAAACTTCTGGACGGCAGCCTCTCCGGCGCCGGCCTGGACGGCAGCCCCGGCAACCAGATGAAGATTCATTTCGGCACCGGCAACAGCTCCGCCGAGGATTATTACTACATCCACATCAACGCGGCCACTGCCTCGGCCCTGGGGGTGGGCAACGGCATGGGGACAGTGCAGGCCGGCTACACCATCAGCACCCAGGCCGCGGCCCAGGTGGCTCTTGAAGCCATCGACAGCGCGGTAACGACGAAAGACAACATCCGGGCCAATTTGGGGGCCATCGCCAACCGCCTGGCCAACACCGTCACCAACCTGACCATCCAGGCGGAGAATCTGCAGGCTGCCGAATCCCGCATCTCCGACGTGGACGTGGCCACGGAAATGACGGAATTCGTGCGCAACCAGATCCTCACTCAGTCAGCGGTGGCCATGCTGGCCCAGGCCAATACCCTGCCGCAGCTGGCTCTGCAGTTGATCAGCGGCTAAATCGCCGGCGCTCGACGTTCAGTATGGAGGTAAACGATGCAGACGGAAAGCCTGGCTCGCCATTTGATGCTGACCATTGATCAGGTCTCCCAGCTCACCGGGGTGCGCAAATCCACCCTGCGCTACTGGGAGAAGTCATTCATGGAGTTTCTGCGCCCGGCCCGGACCATGACCAACCGCCGGGAATACAGTATCGATGACCTGGATCTGGTCAAGACCATTAAGCGCCTCCTGGATGAAGAACACCTCACTGCCGAAGGGGTGCGAGTGCGCCTGGAGGAAATCGTCAAACCGGCCTGGTCGCCCGAGCAGGCGCCCGGGCTACGAAGCTGACCACACCAGGGAGAGACAGGCCGCCGGATAGGCGGTCCTCTCCCATTTATTATCTGAATCAGCTCCTCCCGCTGCCTTTCTCTCCATGGCCGTGCGGGAGCGGCCATGCGGGGAAATCTGGCATAACGGCGGAAGATTGCCTTCCCCCGGCGAATATCCCGATTGGCTTACCGCCCCAACTTGGGTACAATAGGGCGCAGCAATCCATAACCCCTGCCCGGACTGGCGAGGGTTTGCCGATTTGCCCACGACTTCAACGAGGTGGCGGCATGAATCAGGCACCGGTATTCGGGCTCGACTACCACGGCATCCGCAATGTGGCGGCAGTTGACTGGAACCTTTCCACCCCCGGTCTCTACGAGAAGATCGTTTCCCGGGGCGAAGGCCTCATCGCCCACCTGGGGCCGGTGGTGGTGCGCACCGGCGCCTATACCGGACGCTCACCCCGGGATAAATTTATCGTTTATGAACCTTCGAGCGCTGACCACATCGCCTGGGGCGACCAGAACCGTCCCATTGCGCCGGAGAAATTCGACCTGTTGCACTCCCGTCTCCTGGCCTACCTCCAGGGGCGAGAGATTTTTGTGCAAGACTGCTATGCCGGGGCCGAGCCCCGCTTCCGCATCCCCATCCGGGTCATCACCACCGAGGCCTGGCAGAACCTTTTCGCGCGCAACCTGTTCATCCAGATTAAGGATCAGGAGGCCCTGGCCAACCACCACCCGGAATTCACCATCATCAGCGCCCCCAATTTTCACGCTGTGCCCGAGATGGACGGCACCAATTCCGAGGCCTTCATTATCGTCAATTTCGCCAAGAAGATGATCATCATCGGCGGCACCAGTTACGGGGGCGAAATCAAGAAGTCGGTCTTCACCATCCTGAACTATTATCTGCCCCAGAAAGAGGCTTTGTCCATGCACTGCTCGGCCAACGTGGGGCCCCGGGGCAATACGGCCCTCTTTTTCGGCCTTTCCGGCACTGGCAAGACCTCCCTCTCCGCGGACCCCACCCGCAAACTCATCGGCGACGACGAACACGGCTGGTGGGACGGCGGCGTCTTCAACTTCGAGGGCGGTTGTTACGCCAAGGTGATCCGCCTGAACCCCAAGGCCGAGCCGGAAATTTATGAATGCACCCGGAAGTTCGGCACCATTTTGGAGAACGTGGGCATCGACCTGGCCACCCGGCGGCTGGATCTGAACGACGACTCCTTGACGGAAAATACCCGGGCCGCCTACCCCCTGACCCACCTGAAGAACATCGTCCGCTCCGGCCTGGGTGGGCAGCCCCGCAATATCTTCATGCTCACCTGCGACGCTTTCGGAGTGCTGCCGCCCATCGCCCGCCTCACGCCGGAGCAGGCCGCGTATCACTTCCTTTCCGGGTATACGGCCAAGGTGGCGGGCACCGAGCGGGGCATGGGCAACGAGCCCCAGGTGACCTTCAGCACCTGCTTCGGCGCGCCCTTCATGGCCCTGCCGGCCGAGGTCTACGCCCGCCTTTTCCGGGACATGGTGGACCGGCACAAGGTGAACTGCTGGCTGGTAAACACCGGCTGGACCGGCGGCCCCTTCGGGGTGGGCCACCGCATCGACATCGCCTATTCCCGGGCCCTGCTCCGGGCCGCCATGGACGGGGCTCTGGACGCCTCTCCCTTCCATAAGGACGCCGCCTTCGGCCTTATGGTGCCGGACACCTGCCCTGACGTGCCGGAAACGGTCCTGCATCCCCGAAACACCTGGGCTGACCCTGCGGCCTACGACCAGACCGCCCGGGATCTCATCGCCCGTTTCCGCCAGAACTTTTCCCAGTACGCCCCCACCGTGGACCCCGCCGTGCGCCAGGCTGAACCGGGAGCCTGAAGGAAAACCGGGGAAGAGCAGAGAAGTTGACCTTCTGCCCTTTCCCGGGCATTTGTTCGCGGAATTGTGATGGCGCTGGCATGCACACCTGCACCGGGACACAATTCTTCCCTGAAAAAGAAGGCCGCGAAATTTCTGAGGAATTTCAATCCGCCAGCAGGCGGGAGAGTTCGGAGAGGTCGTCCCGGATCTGGCTAAGGGTCTGCTTCAACTGAGGGATGGGAGGCACATTGGCGGGCTGGGAAAGAAGTTCGGCGCCGGCTTCCCCGGCCACGTCGGGGAATTCGCTCTGCAAATTCTGAAATTCCTGGATCAGGAGGATGTACGTGGCCGCCAGCAGGCCGGCCGCACCTTCCTCCACCCGTTCCCAGGAAAGGGGCATCTGGTTGATGGTGGTCTCAACCGGCGCGGCGGCGGTATCCACGGGCGTCGAGGCAGGATCCCAGGAATTTTCCTCGGTCATCTGCTGGGAAAGGGCCTGGGTTAGAGGAAGCTTTGCCAGCTTGGTCTTTTTGCCGGTAAGCTGCTTTTTCTTTGACATAGTTCCAGGAACTCGAGGGTGAGCTGCCGGTAATCCAGGGCGCCGGAGCACTTGGGATCGTAGTCGAAAATGGCCTTCTGGGCGATCTGGGCCTGGTTCAGTGCCTCATTTTTCATGATGGGCGTGGTAAAAGTCTTATCACGATAGGGCTTGAGCTGCTCCAGGATATACTCGTTGGTCACCCGATTGCGCCTGTCGTACATGGTCAGCAGGATGCGGAAGCTGTCATTTTCGAAGAGCTCTTCGGGCCGCAGGTTTTTCACGGTCTCGATGGTGGTGAGCAGGTCGGCCAAGCCGTCCAGGGAGTACCGGGAAATCTGACAGGGGATGAGAATGAAGTTGCTGCTGTATAACGAGTTGGTGGTGAGCACGCCCAGCGAAGGCGGGCAATCGATGAGGATGAAGTCGAAGTCCGCTCCCTCCAGGGATTGGGCCAGGATGGTCTCCCGGAAAACCCGGGTGTAGGCCTGTTCCGCCGCCATGGCCAGGCGGATGTGGGAGGGGGCGAGATAGAGACCCGGGACATAGGTCTCCACCATCACCTCGGTGATCTTTTTCCGGGGAACGGTCAACACCTCCACCATGGATGCCTGGCCGGGATCGGGCTCCACCCCCAGGCCGATGGTGGTATGCCCCTGGGGATCCATATCCACCACCAGGGTCCGGTACCCCTGGTAGGCCAGGCCGGCGCTCAGGTTTACGGTGGTGGTGGTCTTGCCGGTGCCACCCTTCTGATTGATGATAGAAACGATAAGGCTCATGCAGACAAGGGGTTATATCGCAGAAATATCAGTTTTTATCATGGTATTGCAAAGGGCGGTGGAGGTCAAGGATTATCTCAGACCCCCGGCCGGGGGCCCGCTCGCAAGGGCGCACGGGGCCTGTAAAAGCTTCTGGGCCCCCGGCAGTCGTCCTGCAGGGAGATCAAAATTCTATCTTTGTTCACCCGGCTGCCCGACCCTGCCGCGACTCCAGCGCCATGATTGCCTATCAGAATAAAAATCAATATATTCATAAAATTAATGGCGAGGTGGTCCGAAGTTAAATCCGGTAGTAAAGATATTAAACAAATAAATCAAGAAGTTAGGGACATGAATCAGGGTGCCGGGCGCATCGCCGTGGCCTTGAGCGGTGGCGTGGACAGCGCCGTGGCCGCCCAACTCCTGCTCCGCCAGGGCTGGGAGGTGGTGGGGGTGCACCTGCGCCTGGGGGAGTCCCGGGAAGCCTGGGAACACTTGCAAACTTTGGCCCGGCGTCTAGGGTTCACCCTGTGGGAACTGGATGTGCGGCAGGCCTTCGCCCGGGAAGTGGTGGACTACTTCACCCTCGCCTACCGGCGAGGCGAAACCCCCAACCCCTGCGTCCGCTGCAACGCCGCCATCAAATTCGGGGTGCTGTGGGATTATCTTCAATCCCAGGGCATTGACTTTTTGGCCACTGGCCACTACGTGAGGCGGGAGGCGCTGCCCACCGGCGAGGTGGCGGTATGGCGAGGCACCGACCGCGCCAAAGACCAGTCGTATTTCCTGCATCGCCTGCCCCGGCCCCTGTTGCCGCAGTTCCGCTTCCCCCTGGGCGGATTGACCAAAGGGGAGGTGCGCGGGATGTTTGTGGAGATGGGCCTGCCACCCTGGGAGAACTGCACGGAAAGTCAGGACCTGTGCTTTGTGGGGGAGCGGCGGTATATCGACTTTCTCCGGACCCGCTGCCAGGCCGGGGCCCCCGGCGACCTGGTGGACCGCCAGGGCCGGGTCCTGGGGCGCCACCGGGGCGTGGAATGTTACACCGTGGGCCAACGCCGGGGCTTAGGGGTGCCCGCCCAGGAACCCTATTACGTGCTGGCCCTCAGCCCCGCGACCAACCGGGTGGTCATCGGCCCCCGTGAGCAACTCTACGCCGAGGCTTTGCAGGCCAGGGAGGTGAACTGGCTGATACAGCCACCTGCGGGAGAATTGACAGCCACTGCGGTCATCCGCTACCGCCACACCGGGGTGGCCGCAGTGATCACCCCCCTGGACGGGGGAAATGTCCAGGTCCGGTTCGCCACGCCCCAAAAGGCCGTCACTCCGGGCCAGGCCGTGGCCTTCTACGAGGGCGACCGCCTCCTTGGCGGCGGCTGGATAGAGACCGCGTTGTGAGCCTGGGAGCCTGCTCCCCCGGCCCTCCCCCCAACACTTTCAACCTATGCCCCGCTTTCGCATTATCACCTTTGGTTGCAAGGTCAACCAGTGTGACACTGCGGCCCTGGCCCAGGAGTTGGGCCGCCGCGGCTGGGAGGAGGCGCGTCCCGGCGCAGCCCCGGATTTGGTGGTGGTGAACACCTGCACCGTCACGGCCCGGGCGGACCAGCAGGCCCGGCAGGCAGTGCGGCGGTTGGCCCGGGAGCATCCCGGCGCGGCGCTGTGGGTCACCGGCTGCGGGGCCGAGCGCGACGCCATGAGTCTGGCCGCCCTGCCCGGGGTCTGCGGGGTCCTGGGCAACCGGGAGAAGGGCAGTTTGGCCGAGATGCTGGCGCATTCCCCCATGGGAGCGGATGCTCCTCTTATCCGGGTGGACACGGGGGACTACGCCGACACCTTCCCGAAAGAGCCGGTGACGCGTCTGGCCGGTCATACCCGGGGATTTCTCAAGGTGCAGGACGGCTGCAGCCACAGTTGCAGCTATTGCATCGTCCCGGCGGTGCGGGGGCCCGGCCGCAGCATGGAACCGGAGCGGGTGCAGGCCCACCTGGCGGCATTGGCGGAGCAGGGTTTCCAGGAAGTGGTCCTCACCGGCGTGGACCTGGGGCAATACGGCCGGGACCTGGCGGGAGAGGGGGATCTGGCCTCGCTTGTGCGGCGCCTCGGACCCCCCTCCTGGCCTTGCCGCCTCCGCCTCAGTTCGCTGGAACCTCAGGAGGTGACACCGGACCTGCTTCAGGCCTGGGACGCTTTGCCAGGGGCCTGTCCCCATTTCCACCTGCCTTTGCAAAGCGGCGCCGGGGACGTGCTCCGGGCCATGCACCGGCCCTACCGTCCCCAGGATTTTCGGGAAATCGTCATGGAAATTCACGGCCGCTTTCCCCAGGCCGCCATCGGCCTGGACGTCCTGACGGGCTTTCCCACAGAGACGTGCCGGGATTTTGAGGAGACGTTGGCCCTTCTGGCAGTTCTCCCCGTCACGTACCTGCATGTTTTCCCGTATTCCCCCCGGCCAGGCACCGCAGCCGCATCTTTGCAGCCTTTACCCGCAGGAAAGGTCAAAGCCCGGGCGGCCCGGCTCAGGAAATTGGCCCAGGAAAAAAAGGTGGCCTTCCTGGCTTCCCAGGTGGGCCGGGTGGAGGAAGTGCTCATTGAAAGGACGGACGCACGGCTGGGTTGGCTGACAGGCCTCAGCGCCAACTATCTCAGGGTGCGCCTGCCCGGTCCCCCGGCTTGGCGCAACCGGCGCCTGCCGGTGCGGCTGGTAAGAACCGAAGGGGAGATCCTGGTGGGAGAGGCTGTCCTGGAATGAAGAATGATCAGGCAATTCATGGTAGGGTGGCCGTCCCCGGCCGCGGAAAAAAGTTGTCCCCCTCCCCCCAACCCCCTCCCGCCAGGGGAGGGGGAGTTTTCTGACCCGGAATTTGGCAGTATTATCTGTGGCACAATCCTGGTGAGGGACATCCATGGAAGAAAGTGTTCTCATCGCTGGTCCCGAGGTGACCCTGGAAGGCCGCTTTCAAGCCGGGGAGAGGGCGGGGGGCGTGGTCATTGCCCATCCGCACCCGCTCTATGGCGGGGAGATGAACAACAACGTGGTCTGGACCGCAGCCCGGGCCTTTCAGGTCAGGGGGTGGGCCACGCTGCGCTTCAATTTCCGGGGCGTGGGCCGGAGCACCGGGGAATACGGCGAAGGTCTGGCCGAGGCCGCGGACGTGGGCCAGGCCCTGGCCTGGCTCACCGAGAGCACCTCCGCCCCCCATGTTTTAGTGGGCTATTCCTTTGGCGCCGCAGTAACGGCCCGGGCTCTGCTGGCAGGCGCGGCCCCCGACGCCGCCATCCTCATCTCGCCGCCCATCGCCTTCATGGACCTGACCTTCCTGCCCCGGGCGCCCAGGGTGCGCCTCATCGTCGCCGGCGACCGGGATGCCTTCTGCCCGTTGCACCAACTGCAGGAGGTCCTGGCGAACTGGCAGCACGAGAACCACCCGGTCCTCAAAATCGTCCCCCGGACCGACCATTTCTACGGGGGCAGTGAAGCCAGGCTTATGGAGATTCTGCAAGATTTTCCCCTGCCTTAGACGTAGTCACCAGCAGAAGAACGATGGAAGAGGCGAATGAACCCAGGTGGGGGCGGGCACTAATCTCCACCCCACGCGCCAAGGGCGCTCGATTGAGCGCCCTTGACTTTTTTCCCCACCAGGACATGATCAGGCCGGGACTGCGCTCCACAGGGGGGCCGGCCGCCAGGTGCGGCGGGTCTCCCGGGGTTGCACCGAGGGTATCCAAATCCGCCACGCCGTTTCCTCCCGGAGCAGGGCCTGGAGGAACCGTTGATGCAGGCTGTGGCTGCCCCGGTTCACTTCCACCCGGCCCAGGATGGGCATGCCCAGGAGGGCCAGGTCGCCCACGGCGTCCAGGATCTTGTGGCGCACGCACTCATTGGCGAAGCGCAGTCCACCGGGGTTCAGGACGTCCGTGTCATCCAGCACCACCGCGTTGTCCAGGGAGCCGCCCAGGGCCAGGCCGTGGGCCTGAAGATGCTCCACTTCCTTCAGAAAACCGAAGGTCCGGGCCGGAGCGATTTCCTCCCGGAAGCTTTCCGGGGTGAGAGCCACGGTATATTTCTGCCGCCGGATGAGCGGGTGGGGAAAATCAATGCTGTAAGTAAGGCGGGTCTGACCTGGCGTTACCCGCATGAACTGGTCGTCCTCCCGCAATTCCACGGGACGCTGAATGACCAGGTAGGCCCGGGGCCATGGCAGGGACTGGAATCCGGTCTGGCTCAGAAGATCGGCGAAGGGGGCGGCGCTGCCGTCCATGATGGGGATTTCGGGGCCGTCCACGTGAATGACCGCGTTGTCCACGCCCATGCCCCACAGGGCTGCCAGCACATGCTCCACTGTGGAGAGGATGGCTGCCCCCTCGCCCAAAGTGGTGGCCCGCACCGTATCCACCACCTGGCTGACGTGGGCCTTAAGCACCGGGCGCCCGGGCAGATCGGTGCGAACAAACCGCAGCCCCTGGTTGGCCGGCGCGGGATAGAGCTTCACCGTTACGGGCCGGCCGCTATGCAGGCCGATGCCCGTGAAGGAAAGCGTCTTTGCGAGAGTTTTTTGCCAGATCATGATTCCCCCCGCTGGGCTGGTGTGCAAGCCCCGTACCAGAAAAAATGGCGGAGGGACAAAATGGTCAGATGTGACCATTTGGCGTATTTCAAAAAATTTGTAGCAAAGTCACCAGCCCCATCTGGTTCCCTTAAAACTGTTGCAAAAAAGACACAATCCTTTCCAATATTGTGGCAAAAGTGAGAACCGGAAGGAGGGAGTTAAGACCTTACTGTTGAGCCGGGGGTGAGGGGGGCCAGGAATTGCACCCCCTGGCCCCTTCCACTTCGTTATTTTAGACCACTTCCGGCGGGTGCTCCAGCGACGACCACCAGGAGGGGTTGATATCCGGGAAGATGGCGTCCCGCTCCTGGCACAGGGCCAGGAAATTGGCGTCCGCATCGGACAGCGTCCGGTCCTGGATGTAGCGCCGGGTGATTTCCGCCAGGCGCCGGAAATCGTCGTGGTGCATCACCAGGCGCAGTTCGGCGTAGTCCCGGGCGCTGAAGGTGCTGATGAGGAATTGCCAGTCCGACGATTCCAGCAGGAGCAGCGTCCGCCCCAACTGTTTAAGCAGCTCCTGGAGGCGCGGGTCGGTGTCCCGGGCGTAGGTCCGGGCCAGTTCCTCCATCTCCTGTTCCGCGGGGTAAATGTGGCGCCACGTCCAGTCGTTCATTTCGTTGAGCCAGATGAAGTGGTAGCCGCCTTCCCCCCAGGAGCCTTCCGGGAGCTGGATCACCGCGCTGGGGGCGGCCTCGGCCAGGTAAGAGGAGCCGGTGACCAGCTCCACCTGGCCGTCTTCGTGGAAGCGGCGCAGGACCGCTTCAAGCCACAAAGGCCCTTCGAACCACCAGTGGCCGAAGAGTTCGGTGTCATAGGGGGCGACGATGATGCCGGGTCGGCCGTGGGTTTCCCGGAATTCCGCCAAAATCCCTTTGGCCAGGCCGACGAAGTGGTCCGCCTGTTCGTGCACGCGAGCGGCTATGCGCTCGGGGAAATAAGGCGTCTTGTCGGCCAGGTCGGCCCGGGCGCTGGTGACCTGCCAGTAGCGCAGCCCCCCGGGGAAGCGCTTTTTGTGGAAATCAAGGTAATTGCCGTCACCGGGATACCCCCAGTCGCCGCTCCACACCTGGAGGCCGGTCTTGGGGTCCCGGGTCAGGGCCGCCACCGGCCGCTTGGTTTCCGGAGCCGAGGAGACGAGATACGTCTGGTAGGGGGATTTGGCCACGTCTTCGGGCCGTTCCTGGTATTGGGCGGCGAAGCGCTCCCAGAGGCGCTCCAGGGCGTGGAAGCGATCCTTGTAGACGCCGATGGCCTTGCCGCCCTTGAGCAGGTGCGAGTCGATGATGAAGAAATCCAGACCGTTTTCTGAGAGAAATTCCTCCACCCCCTTGCGCAGGAACGGCTGAGTGCCCAGGCCGGGCAAGGGTGGGGCCCATTCGTAGCGGGGCCGGTAGGCGCACTCCGGCAGCCAGCAGCCTTTGGGGTCCCGGCCGAAGTGGCGGCGGTAGGCGGCCACGCCCTGCTTCACCTGGGCCTGCACCGCGGTGTCCCGGCCCAACAGGGGCAGGTAGCCGTGGGTGGCGGCGGAGGTGATGATCTCCAGCATGCCCACGTCCATTAACTCCCGGGCGGCCCCCAGAATATCTTCGTGAAATTCCTCAGTGAAGGCCTTGAGGAGCCCCTCATAATGGGTAAGCCAGTATTGGGCCAGGGTGCTGAAATGCGTTTCCCCCAGACGCTGGAAGGTGGCCAGATCTTCCCGGGCGGCGTCGATCTTGGCAGCGAGATACTCCCGGAATTCCTGGTGAAAAGTGGGGGCGGCCAGCATCTCCGCCAGGATGGGGGTAATGCCCAAGGTCACGCCGGACTTATGCCCCTGCCCGGCCAGCCGACGGAAGCCCTGCCACAGGGGCAGGTAGGATTCGGCCGCCGCCTCGTTGAGCCAATCCATGCCGTGGGGCCAGCGGCCGTGGCCGATGACGTAGGGCAAGTGCGAATGGAGGACGAAGGTGAAATAACCCAGGGGTGGGGACATGACTACCTCCTCGTGCTTGGGAATCAACGGGTTCAAGGTTAGACAGTGTCGGCCTTGAGCAAATTGGTGGCCCCCGAGATGCCGATGGGGGTGCCGGCGGTGATCACCACCCGATCTCCGGGTTTAAGCCAGCCTGCTTTCAGGGCCTCCTCCTTGACCGTGCGGAACATGTGGTCGGTATCGTCGAGAGGCCCGGTGAGAAGGGAAAAGACTCCCCAGGACAGGGCCAGGCGGCGCCAGGTCTCCGGGTTGGGGGTGATGCCGATGACCGGGGCGTGGGGCCGGAAGCGGCTGATAAGCCTGGCCGTGATGCCGTGGCTGGTACTGGTGAGGATGGCCGCAGCCTCCAGGTCCTGGGCCATTTCACAGGCCGCGAAACTGATGGCTTCGGAGATCTCGTGGCGTTTGAAAAAGGTCCGGTCGCGCAGCCACCTGGCGTATGGGAAATGGGTTTCCGCCACTTTGCTGATGTGATCTAAAAACTTCACCGCGGCCACGGGATAACGGCCCCGGGCCGTTTCATCGGAGAGCATCACCGCGTCGGTGCCGTCCAAGATGGCGTTGGCCACGTCCGCGGCTTCGGCCCGGGTGGGGCGGGGGTGGTCCACCATGGACAGGAGCATCTGGGTGGCGGTGATGACGGGCTTGCCCACCCGGTTGGCCAGGGAGATGAGGCGTTTCTGGATGAACGGGACGCTTTCCAGGGGCATTTCCACCCCCAGATCGCCCCGGGCCACCATCAGGCCGTCGGCCGCCTCCAGGATGGCTTCCACCTGGTTTAAGGCCTCGTGCCGTTCGATCTTGGCGATGAGGGGGATATTCGCGCCCAGGGAAGCCATCAGCGCCCTGGCTTCGAGAACGTCCTGGGCCTGACGCACGTAGGATAAGGCGATGAAATCCACGCCCACCTCCACCCCGAACCGCAGATCTTCCTTGTCTTTGGCGGTGAGCACAGGGATGGACAGGGAGTGGCTGGGGAAATTGATCCCGGCCTGGGAGCGCAACTCCCCACCTGCCTTAACCCGGCAGGTGAGGGCGTCCGCAGTTTTCTCCTGCACTTCCATCTCTATCTGGCCGTCCGCCAGGAGAATGGGGGCGCCCACCGGGGTCTCATGAATGATCTCCGGATAGGCCACCCGGACCCTGGCGGGATCCAGGGAGCCCGTGTCCGTGGTGAGGGTGAAGGTTTGCCCCGCAGTCAGTTCCACCCGGCCCCCGGGCAGATCGCCGATGCGGATCTTGGGGCCCGACAGGTCCTGGAGAATGGCCACCGGCCGCTGATGTTTGGCGCTATAGCGGCGCACCTGCTCGATTCTTTGGACGTGCTCGGCGTGGGTGCCATGGGAGAAATTGAGGCGGGCCACGTCCATGCCTGCGGCCAGCATCTCTTCCAAAACCGGTCCGGAACTGGCCGGTCCCAACGTGCAGACGATTTTTGTGCGGCGTTTGCGTCTAGGGGCGCCCATTGAATCTCCGGAATTTCACAAGGCTGAGGGATTTCTCCCCAGTCAGTGTCAAATTGTCGCCAGGCATGCCAGGAACGGTTTGAGACTGTTACAAAATCACGAATGGCCAAGCCGCATGTTTATTATAATTTCTTCGCCAAGAATCTGTGAATTATCTGGGGGGAGCTTGATTTTTTTCTGGGCATGCTTATTGCATATATTGGAGTCAGGGGGAGAACCATTATGCCTATTTACGAATATAAGTGTGTTGACTGCGGCGGGCAAGATCACCGCGTGGCCGGGCTGGACGATCACACGGCCATCTGCGTTGATTGCAACGGCCTGATGCTGCGCCTGAACGAGGACCTTTTCCAGCCCTACTTCGAAGAGGAGCGGCCGGCGGCCACTCTTGACAAGGCCTCCGGGTCGGAAGGTTGAAGCTGCCTCCCCTGATGAAAGGGGAATCCCGGTAGCTCTAAGGGGCGAAACGCCCCGCTGCGAGTAAAAATCGGGCGGGGCGTACGGGTATTTCCGGGTTTTTTTAAAAGCACAACTGCCTTATTCCTCCCATCTGCCCACACTCCGCACCTTTCCCCGTCGAATTTCTCCCAATCCCGCGTCAGAAAATTATCGTTTCTTTCCGCCGCGCCATACCCCGCAGGCGTCCTGAAATTTCCGCCGACAAGCTTTTGGCCAGCCGGATCAGGCTGGATCACCTGCGCCTTACGAACGGCTGGTCTGACAATTTTGCCAGCCCCGCCTCACTTTTCCGCCGGGGTGACCTTGGGGGCACCGCTGAAGATGGCGAATCTCCAAAGAAAACCGGAAAAAAGCAGGGCAGAGAACCTGAAGGCCGCGCTATCTGCCAAAATGAGAGGTTTTGTCCAGGCGGCGGCAAAATATTTTCAGAATGAAAAAATCACGCGTGTCCCTACTGATCTGTCCGGGGGGAGGAAAAGCCCCGCAGTGTTTTCTGCCGGGGAAGGCCAGCGGGCAGGGGGCAGGGCAAGGGCAATCAGTTCAACCGGTCCGGTCCGGAAAAGGCCCTGGCGCCCGCCAGGTAATCATTGATGAAGCGGTCCACCAGCGTACCGACGGTGTCTAGGACGGAGGACCAGTCCAATTCACACCGCGCCGTGCAACGCACGTCCCCCCTGGCCTCACGGGACCAGACCATTTTCAGGGGACTGGGTGTATCCCTTTCCTGTTTTTTATCCGCGGTGACGAAAAACACTTCGATGCTGTAAAGATAATGGGGAGGAGTGGACTTGGTGCGGTCGATATTGACCAGTACCCCCAGGCAGGGGAGTAAGGGAGTGGTCAGCAGCTCCTTGGTGCCCAAAAGAGGGATGCCGGCTGCCAGGACCCGGTGCTCCACCTCCTGACTGAGCTCCTCCCGGGAAAGCCCAAAGCCCTCGACCTCGGGGTCGAGGCGGGAGACCCACACATACAGGCCCCCGGGATCGGTCAGCGGTTCCTGGGTAATGGCTCCCCCCCCAAAGCCCAAATCGAACCTGAAGATCCGGTTCGTCCCCATCTCTCCCCGCTCTCCGGCGTATGTCTTCGCCTTTCCGCTCCCATCGTCGGGGGGAAAGACCAGTTAGGGTGCCCCCCTTTTTGCACTGCCAAGGGGCGTCCAACCGGAGCAGGAGTCTTCAGCTGTTGTCGCGGCAACCGCAGGGACGAGCCGCACGTCCTGGGTACGCCCCTGCACTTTTCCCCAAAAAAAACCTACGGCCAAGGTAGGGCAAAGGGAGACAAGGGAACAATCGGGAGAACCCTGGTTTTACTTGGAAAGATTCCTGAGCCACCCCCTTGCCGGAGGCGCAGAAAAAGGGGGCAGGGAGGGGAGGGAAAGGATGAGGCTTAAGCGTCCAGTGAGGTGAGTCCTTCGCGGATGGCGAACTTGGTCAGTTCGGCGATGCTGCGGATGCCCAGCTTGTGCATGATCTGCTGCCGGTGCGTCTCCACGGTTTTGACGCTGACGTGGATGACCTCGGCGATCTGAGACGTGCTCTTGCCTTCGGCCATGAGCTGCAGCACCTCCCGCTCCCGGGGAGTGAGGACGGAGTAGGCCGCGGAGCCTTGATGAGGGAGGCCGGCCACGTAGTCCTTGATAATGATCTCGGCCACGCCGGGGCTGAGGTAGGTCTTGTTGTCCAGGACCAGGCGGATGGCCTGGGAGAGCTCTTCAAAGGCGCAATCCTTGAGCAAATAGCCGGAGGCCCCGGCCCGCATCATGTTAATAACGAAGCGCCGGTCCGTATGCATGGACAGGGCGATGACTTTGACGCCGGGGGCCTTGGCGATGATCTGGCGAGTGGCCTCAATGCCGTTCAGTTCGGGCATGTTGACATCCATGATCACCACCTGGGGCTGGAGTTCCTCCACCAGGCGGACGGTCTTCCGCCCGTCCTCGGCTTCGGCCACCACTTTGAGATCAGGATCCTTTTCGATGAGAGTGCGCAGACCCTGACGGAGGATCTGGTGGTCGTCGGCAATGAGAATCTTGATGCTCATGTTTGGCTCCCCGTAAAGCTGACGCACCGGCCGTCAGCCAGGAGGAAATCAACGCCTGTGGGGCGGCGCAGCCCCCGAATCAAGCGATTGGCGAGAGCTGCCCGTTGATCGTCTCCCTAAATATATACTAAATACACCATATTCGCCAATTTAGGAAATAATCCGGCAAACATATGGAAACCCATTTTAATCTCTAAAATTTTCCGATGTCAAGCAGGGCGCCCGAAGCCCGCGCCTTCCCCCCGGGGAGCAATTATGATAAGGTGGCCGCCGATGGAAAGCATCGCCGACTTGCACCTGCACTCCCGTTTCTCCATTGCCACCAGCCGGGACTCGGACCTGGAAAACCTGGACCTCTGGGGCCGCCTCAAGGGGGTGGCGGCGGTGGGTACCGGCGACTGCACCCACCCGGGCTGGCTGGATGAGTTGGAGGAGAAGCTCATGCCGGTGGATGTGGGAACCTACGCCCTCAAAACCGGTAGGACTCTCCCCCTGCCGGTCGCGGGCGAACGCTGGGAGGCGGCCGCACCGGTGCGTTTCCTCATCACCGGGGAAGTGAGCACCATTTTCAGCCAGGGGGGCCGGGTGCGCAAGGTCCATCTGGTTCTCCTCCTCTCCGGCCTGGAAGCGGCCCGGACCCTGTCCCAAAGCCTGGGTCGTCTGGGCAATGTCACCGCGGACGGCCGTCCCATCCTGGGGCTCAGCGCCCGCCAGGTCCTGGAACTGACCTTGACCGCGGACCCCCAGGCCCTGGTCATTCCGGCCCACATCTGGACCCCCTGGTTTTCCGTGCTGGGGGCCAAAAGCGGCTTTGA
>CAZFWX010000062.1:0-18807 GCA_964522695.1 uncultured Desulfobacterales bacterium | reverse complement strand
TGGAGTGGGGGTGGGGGGGGGTATGGGGCTGAACTGCGTTGACGTGGAGCGGCGGGGAGAAAAATTATTTTATTTTTTAAAGGGGCGCCCCCCTCACCCCAACCCTCTCCCCCCGCCGGGGGGAGAGGGAGATGAAGATGGTCCTGGCGGGCACCCGCAAGGAAGCCTGCCGATCTCCCTGTCTCAAAAAGCCTGGAAGCGCCGGCTTCCGGCCTGGGCAAAACGGCAGGCGGGAGGCGCTGCGCTTTCCCGCCCGACTGCGCTTCCTCTCAGTCATGCAAAGCTTGGCGGCACAGGCTTTCCGGCCTGTGCAGACACCCGGGGGCGGGTGTCCCACATAGGCATTCATATTTAAATTTTCACTAGATTTCCTTATGCTGCAAAAGTAGCTCCCCCTCCCCCCTACCCCCTCCCACCGGGGGAGGGGGAGAATGGATCAGGAAAGGGGGGAGCCAGGGACCGGTAAGAGGTGGGGCTATAAACCAGGAATTCGTAAGTTATACCTGGGACATGATGCTATGAAGCCCAACCCCAAAAAAATCGAGGCCTTAGGGCCTCGATTTTTTGACTCTGTGAAGCTGGGGGAGAAGGGCCGGAGGCGGCGCGCCCGGTTTCCTGACCGGGGCGCCTCCCCCGTCCCCTCTCCATAAGGAAATGACAGGCCTCCTCAGGGTTCTTAAGTTTCCTTGTCTTTCTGCCGGCGCCGGCTGACCAGGACCAGCCCCACCAGGCCGGTGCCCAGGAGCAGCAGGGAGCCGGGTATGGGCACGGGAGAACCGGAGCTTCCCCCTGTCCAACTGCCGCTGCCGTTATAGGTGTACGTCTCGGAAATGACAAAAGTGCCGTTGTTATAGTAGTTTATGCCCAGGGTGAAGGGGGCGCCGGAGTAGGCGCCGGCAAAGTTGTAGTTCCACGTCATGGTTCCCGTAAAGTCAGTGGCGCTGGTGGCCCGGCTTAAAGTGCCGTTGATTACAGAGCCGGTGAAGTTGGCATTGGAAAAACCGACAGTCCCTGCGTTAACCCCAACGAGGGCGGTGGAAAAAGTGAGGCCGCCCGCCAGGATATAGGTGTCGATGCGGTCAATGGGGCCTGGCGCGGGCGGATTATTGGTCCAGTTAAATCCCAGGGAACTCAAGAGGAAGTCCGCCGAGGCCACTCCCGGCTGACAGATGAGCCCGATCAGGACCGTTACCATGAGGACTTTGGCCAAGTTTTTCAATGAATCGCTCCTTACTAGTATCAGCTTTGCGCGGGGCCACCGTCACAACCTGACGCCCCAACGGAATGATTTCTGCTGTCTCAACCTGCCGCTTTCCCCGACTCAGGTGGTCAAAGCCCAAGAGGTCGCCGTCCCAGAGAATGATCGCCATGGTCATTGGGGGAGATGCTCCCCTTCCTCCTGAACCCTGATGGATTTGCCGTCAATGCAGGCTGTATTGGCTAATGCAATAAAAATGCCATGGCCAAGGCCCAAGAGCTTGATCCCGTTTCCAGGTTTCTTGCGGGCAAAAATCAGATTCCGCCAGAGGCTTAGATCCGCGCAGACTCTGGGTATGCGGTCAGGAAAACCCTGACAGGCAAAAAGGCCATGCAGCTCGCCAGGAGGGTTCAGGGAAGGGAAGAGTCAGGAGATGAGGGGGACAAAACGAGAGATTTTCTTAGGAAGGGAGAATTCCGGTGCGCAGGATAAGAAAAGTTCTTCCGGGAGCAAGGACCCGGCCCTGCAAGGGGAGCAGGGGCGCGCTCGTTGAAGATTTTTAAAGTGCTGCCGGCAACTCAGAGAATGCTCCCCTTACCCCGGCCTGCACCCAGCGGCGGGTGATGATCAAATGGCTATCATTGCTCTAAAGATGCCACCCCCACCCTGACCCTCCCCCATCAAGGGGGAGGGAATATGAGGAAGTTTCCCGATTTTTCCTGCGGCGGCCTATTTCCCCGGGCCTTTCAGTTCCTCCAGGAGATTCTGGGCCGCGTCCCGGTGGGGAAATTCCCCTTTGGCGGCCAGGGCCTTCTCCAGGGCCTGGCGGGCCGGCTCCTTGTCTCCCAGCTTCGCCAGACAGACGCCCAGATGATACTGGATGACCGGGTTTTCGGGGAATTTGGTTGCAGCCTGTTCCAGGTACTGCCTGGCCTGGGCAAGGTTCCCCTGGCGGAAATGGATCCAGCCCGCGGTATCCAGGACCCGGGGGTCCTCGGGGTGGTCGGCCAGCACCTCTTCAGCCATCTTTAAGGCCCGGGCCAGGTTCTCCGGCGTAGCCTGGTATTCGGCAAAGAGATAGGCAAGATTATTTTTCACCACCACAGCCAGGCCTGGCCGGTCCAGAAGGCGCTGGTAAATGGCGATGGCTTTTTCCGCCTGTTTCTGGCGCTCCAGGAGCTGGGCCTGGGCCAGGGCGTAAAACACCGGGGCCTGGGGGTCGGCCGCCTTCTCCCCCAGCTTCTTCAGGGGCGGGGCCTGGGGCGGCAGCGCGTCGTAGGCCCGGATGAGCAGGCCCAGGGCCTGGGCATCGTTGGGATTGATGGTCAGGGTCTCTTCCAGGGCGGCGATGGCCGCTTCAGGCTGCTTCTGGGCCAGGAGCACTTCCCCCAGAATCTTCTGTATGGCGGCATTTTTGGGAGCCTTAGCCGCCGCGCCGCGGGCCGCCTCCAGGGCCTTGGCCGGCTCTTTCTGCTCCAGGAGCACCCCCACCAGGAGGCGCAGCGCCGGGGCGGCCTCGGGGTTCTGGGTGAGGGCGCTCTCCAGGTATTGCACGGCCTGCTGGGGTTGCTTGTTTTTCAGGCTCAGCTGGGCCAGTTTCATGTACCCCAACGGGTCCTTGGGCTGCAGGGCGATGATCCGTTGAAAGGCGGCCCGGGCCTCCTGCTCATCCCCCTTAAGCACATAGACATCCCCCAGGGCGCCCCAGTTGCCCGCATCCTGGTCGTTGGCCCGCAGATAATCCTTGATGAGCCTGATGAGGCCGTCATAATCCTTGTCTTCGGCATAGGTGGCGTAGAGAAAACTGCGGGCCTCGGCATAATCGGGTTTCAGGGTCAGGGATTTCTTGGCGGCTTCCCGGGCCAGGGTCTTTTCTTTGTTGACCAGGTAGGCCCGGGCCAGGAGAAGCCAGTTCTCATGATTCTGGGGCTGATCCTGGGTGAGGATGCGGAAGTTGGCCACGGCTTTCTGGCCGTCCTTCTTGGTTAAGGCCACTACCCCCTGCAGCTTGAGGGCAGTCATATCTTTGGGATTTTCCTTGAGAATCTCCTGGACGAGCCTGTCCACCTCGCCCTGCCGGCCCTGGGACAGGGCGATAATGGCCAACTGACCTTTGGCCTGCACTGCCAGGGGCGTGGCGCGTTCGCTCTCGGCAATGGCCTGGAGCAGCTGCTGGCTTTTGCTGAACTTGCGCTGGGCCAGGTAAAAGCTGGCCAGGGAGAACTTGGCCTGGACGTTTTTAGGGTGCTTGTCAATGAATTCCTGGAAGGTCTTTTCAGCCTGATCGAACTTGCCCCGCTCGCTGAGAAAGCGGGCCAGCGCGGCCACGTGGGCTTCCTGGTCGGGTTCCAGGGCGATCTTGCGGCGCAGGGACTGCTCAGCTTTGTCCCAGAGCTTTTGGAGGATAAACAGGCGGGCCAGTTCGTCCTGCAATTTCACGTCCTTCGGGGCAAACTCCTGGGCCCTGAGCAGGAAATTTTCGGCCTCGGCAAAGCGTTTTTGCTGCTCCGCCAGGCGGGCCCGGGCGGCATAGAGCGCCACGGCCTTGGGATCCTCTTTGAGACCGGCTTCCAGGGTGGCGGCCGCGGCGTCCAGCTTTTTCTGCTGGGCCTCGATGGCCGACTGCATGAGATAGGCTTCCACCTTGCCGGGATTGATGCGCCGGACTTTTGCCAGGATATCCAGAGAGTTGGCCCACTCCTGGCGCAAATTCGCCACGTTGGCCATGAGCATCAGGGCGTCGGCGTTTTGGGGCTCTTTCTCCAGGATCTGCTTGGCTTTGGCTTCGGCCTCCTTGTCCTGCTTGGTCAGGAGATACAGATTGCCCAGGATGAGTTGGGCCTCCAGGAGGTCAGGCTGGAGCTCCACGGCTTTGGAGAGGGCCCCGAACGCGCCCTTGGGGTTCTGCAGGCGCAGTTCGGTCTTGCCCAGCCACAAGTAGGCGTCCGGCAGCTTGGGATCCAACTGCAGGGCATTCTTAAAATGCAGGCGCGCAGTAATAAAATCATTCTTTTGGAAGGAGGCCTTGCCCCGGGCCATGAATTTGTCCCGTTTTTCTTCCATGGTGGCGCAGGCCAGCAAGGAAAGAATGAGCGCCACGACGGTCAGCAGCAAAAAAGGCTTTGTTCCACGCAATTGCTTTGTCATCATGCATACCTGGTTTTTAGGAATATTCGTTTGCAACCCTCTATATCACATTCCCGGGGAAGTTTCGATTATCCGCCGCAATCAGCTGAGGGAATAAAGGGGTCCATAAGCCTGGCTTCAGGGTGAGAGCCAGCGCCTGGACTCCGCTACGCTACAAGAGGCATGCCATCTGCCCGCTGTCTTAGCGGGCGCGATTTCCACGAAGAGCCGCCAGTGGCGCGGGAACCGGCAAGGGCTGAAAAATCTCCCCGCCTGAGTGAAAGAGCCAGGGATTTAACTGATAAAAAGAATTTTACTTATCCAAGGTGTAAGAATTATTTATGAATTACTCTTCTAATGCTGCTTCCGCTTTGGTTAAATCGCTCTCCTGTGCATAGCCGCCCAAAAAGATGCGATACACTTTTCCTGCAGTATGATGCTCACTTTCCCGGACAAGATAACGTATTTTTAATTCCTTCAGCTTAGCTGTCATTTTATTTAATTGAACTTCGTCATTATAACGTTTATGAAGTAAATAGTATAAGTTATCATTTAATTGAATGTAATTGTTCTTCTTGTGCATTTTGGGAAGGATGAGTATTTGACCCGGGTTAATGATCTCTTCTGCAATGATTTGGGGATTGGCCAGAAGTACAGCAACGAAGCCGAATTTCACATTATGCGGATAATGGGCTGCGACGATTTTATTCAGGCTCCGGTCCTTGGCGGAAACCTCATATTGCCCCGGACTGGTCCACTCGCTCTCTACGGCCTGGCCCCCGGGCGCCGGAGGCGGCAAGGCTTCAGCTTGCGCGGGTTCGTTGGCAAGGTGCTGTGCCGTGGGGGACCATGGTGCCGCTCCGGCAGTGGGAGCTTGTCTTAGATTTTCCAGCTCAGCCAGATCTTGGAGCGTCGGGGGCTTGCTGTCCAGGATTGGGGAAGAGACTGGCGGAACCGCCTTACTGACATGGATCCTGGCATGGGTGGGGGGGACCGGGCTTTCCCTGAAAGAGGGCCTTTGGGGTGCATCGGTCAGGAGCATATGGGCAGCCACGCCCGCCATCAGCCCCACGGCCGTCACCGCCGCAAATATTTTTCCAAATTTTGGCTTTGCCGCTGAAACTTCGTCTCCGGGAGGAACTGCCTGTCCTTCCTGGGGCATCTCCCCGGGAAGGCCGGTCAGGTTGGCCTGGGCACAACGCTGCAGCTCTTCCTGACAGACGGCGTTGATCCGGCGGGGGTTGCCGCCCGTTAAGGCAAAGATCCGGCCGGCGAAATCTTCGGCAAAGCAGGCGGCCAGGCTCGACCCGGCTTGGCGCAGGCGGTGGTCAACGTAGAGAAGGGTTTCCTCGGGGGTCAGACACTCGGCATGGACAACTTCCTGCGCCAGCCCGGCCAGGTTAGGATTATCATGGCTGGCCAATCTCTGGTTTAGAGAGGCGTCGGCCACCAGGACCACGGGCAGGAGATGGCGGCCCTGAAATTCCATCTGGGACAGCACCCACACCTCCTCCAGATGCTGGTCCGTCAATTCCTGGGCGTCATCGATGAGCAGGAAGGAGGATTGCCCCTGGCGGGCCGCAGCCTGCAGGGCGTCGGCCAGCCGGTTGAGGTGCAGGAAATTTTCCTCGGCGATCTGAATGGCCAGGGCGGTGGCAATGGCCACGGTGAGGGCCATGGGAGCGGTGCTTGGCTTGGTGAGGATCAGTGGTTGGACATTGTGGCCTATCTTCTGTATCAGGGCTTGGGCCAGCCTGGTTTTGCCCACGCCGGACTCGCCTTCCAGCACCATTACTCCCCGGCCGGCGGCGAGGAAATCCACCATGTCGGTCAATATCGCTTCCAGGCGGGGCGGGAGAAAAAGAAATTTGGGGTCCGGCTCATCTTGAAAAGGCGGTTCCGGAAATCCAAAAAACTCTTTGTAGCTTTGCTCCGAACCGTTCATCTTTCCTCTCTGGCTCTGAAGAGTAGGACTGAACTGCTCTGAGTGCGTTTCTTCGGGAACTTTGCCATGCCGGCGCCTCTGTCCCGGGGAACACCAAGGACGAGGTCAACACCTTGATAATGAAAGGAATTACCGGTTCAGCCCCGATGGGCTGAGACCGGACCGTCCTGCCCCCCCAACAAATTTACCTGTCATGGTACGCCAAGAACAAGAAGGAGGCAACTTCCAAATAGCGTTTTGGGCGGGGTGCAGTATTTTCCCTGTTCATGTCCCTCAGTTGGCCTTTTTACATCTTGCCTCTCCGGAGAGGCGCCGGCCATTGAGAGGCCAACAAAAAGGCGCTGGATTTCCTGCGTAAAGCTCCGGGAAGGTCAATGAGTCCCATGGCCCGGAGACCCTTTGCAGAAGCCTGGCCGGAAACCCCGCCGGGCATTATTGATCAGACGAATAGTCTTGTTTATTCAAGTGGTTGCGAATGTTTGTGGTGTTCCAAACGGCAACAGCCAGAGATTTTTCCCCGAGTCTTTAATAACGATTCAGGATGAGCCGTGACAGTCTCCAAGACAATCATTCCGCCTTTATAAGACACGATTGTGTGTGGGGGATATTTGCCAACCGTTAATAAATTCAGGTTGTGTTTTGCAATTATGAGTTGACAAATTTTATTTTTTGATTCTTAAAATGATCAAGACGAAATTTCTCAATAAAATGGGAATTCTTGGGGTATTACAAACTTGACAGTCATTGACTCTTGTCCTAAGATGCCTAGCCAATGAGAGGTGAAGGGAGTTTGGGGATTGCCATGCATCACCCACAAAAGATATTTTGAAAATCAGTAAGAGGAGAGGGGAAGCCTGTTCGTGCTGAAAAAATTTTTTTGGCTGTTGTTTGTGGGGGGGATGTTAATGCTTCCCGTGGCCTGTGCTCCCAGAATCAGTCCCACGGTGGAGGCCCAGGCCGCCGCGGCCACGCAGGTGGTGGAAGACAACTACCAGTTGGGCCCGGAGGATGAGCTGGAGATCACGGTCTGGAAAGAGCCCGAACTGGCCAAAAAGATCGCCGTCCGGCCCGACGGCAAGATTTCTTATCCGCTCATCGGCGAGATACAGGCCGCCGGGAAAACGGTCAAGCAATTGCGGGAGGAGATCTCCAAGAAGCTGGAAAAGTATGTGGCCGATGCCCAGATCACGGTGATTTTGCTGAAGGCCCAGTATTACAAAATCTACGTAGTGGGCAAAGTCAACAAGCCCGGCGAATTTCATGTGGGCCGACCCGCCAACGTCATGCAGGCCTTGGCCATGGCCGGGGGGCTCACGCCCTTCGCTTCGCCCGGCAAAATCGTCATTCTGCGCCGCAGCGGCGACAAAGAACAGACGCTGCCTTTTGATTACAAGGCAGTGTCCCGGGGAGAATCCCTGGAGCAGAACCGTACTCTCTTGCCAGGGGATGTGGTGGTAGTGCCATAACGGGTGTTTGCGCCATAACGGGGGGAGTGGCCATGCGACCTGCACGTGTAAGGCGGTGTCTGCCTGTCGTTCTACTTTTGTGTTTCTTCTGTATCCAGCCGGCGGGGGCCGCGGATTGGTCCGTCACACCCCAGTTCAAGGCCGGGGCGTCCTACGACAGCAACATCAACTTCACCCTGGATCACAAAACCCACGACTATATCTTTAACCTTTCTCCTGCGGTGGACTTCAAATACGCCAGCGAGATCAGCCAACTGGTGGGCCGGCTGGCCCTCAACGGTCTCCTCTATGTGCGCAACAGCAACCTGGACGCCCTGAATCAGGCCTACACGGTGTCCGGCCAGCGGAAGGTGGCGCCTCGCCTCGCCCTCAGGTTCGATGGTGGCTATATCGTGGATTCCACCCTGGCCGAGGAACTGACGGCTTCCGGCTTTATCATGAACCGCACCAAGCGGGAAGCCATCAACGCAGCTCCCGGACTGGCCTTTGACCTTTCCGAGCGGGCCCTGCTCAAAATGGGGTATGCTTTCAATCAGGTAAATTACCAGGATGACCGGTTTATCGGCTATTTGCAGCACACGGCCAACCTGGGGTTGCATTACCTCCTGAAAAATGAGAAAACCACCATCAGCAGCTTTCTGGTGGGCCGATTCACCAACTACCCCTCCATTGACAATGAATACCGGAACCTCATCAGCTATGCCGGCCTGGAGCATAAAATTTCCCAGGATTGGTCCGTTTCCCTGGCCGGAGGTCTGAACTATAACTGGTTTACCAGTCAGACGGCGGTGTTTGATTTCGGTTCTCTTACTCCCTTTACTGTGCAAAGACAGGTGACCCAGCGCACGTTTAATGTTACCCCGTTTATTAATATTGAAGGGAAACATAAGTGGGCAAAAACCGGCTTAATTTATGGGTACAAACTGGATCAGTCGGCCTCAGGCGGAGGGACCATTTCTCAGTTTCATAGCACCTATGGGTCAATTACGCATAATTTTACTGAGCGTTTGCGGGGGTCGTTGCGAGGTAATCTTTATTACAGTAATGCCTCTTCGCCAGGCAGTACGTATGAAAACCTGACATTATCCTTTTCACCAGAGGTGAATTATCAAATAACGGAGAAATTGTCGGTAAATTCTTCGTATCAATATGGCTGGCGGGATGATTTGGTAAGCGAAAGAACCGCTAACCGGCATCTCGTCCTGGTATACTTCAATTACTCGTATCCCCTGCATTTTCAAAAATGATGTACGGAAGCCATGGAACCGGAAAAGGATATTCGCCAGTATTGGCAGATATTAGTAGCCCGTAAGCATTACTTCATCTGGCCGGCTTTGGCTATCTTTCTGGTCAGCGCCATCGTGGCCCTGGCCCTGCCCGCCGTCTATGAATCCAGTTCCACGATTCTGATTGAGGCCCAACAAATCCCGCCGGACTTCGTCAGGTCCACCGTCACCGGCTTTGCCGACCAGCGCATCCAAAGCCTCAACCAGCAGATTCTCTCCCGCACCAAGCTCCTGGAGATCATCCGGCAGTTCAATCTCTACCAGGAGTTGCGGCTGAGGTACACCCAGGAAGAAATCATCGAAAAGATGCGGGATGACATCAAGGTCGATCTCATCAGCGCCGAGGTCTCCGATAAAAAGCGGGGCCGCGGGGCCAAGGGCGAGGGGATGACCATCGCCTTCACCATCGCCTACCGCGGCAAGAACCCTGAAATCATCCAGAGGGTGACCGGCACCCTGGCCTCCCTGTATCTCCAGGAGAATCTGAAAAACCGGGAGCAGCAGGCCAAGACCACCACCCAATTCCTGGAAATGGAGCTGAAAGAAATCCAGGCGCGCATCAAAAGCCTGGGCGAAAAAATCACGGAATTTAAAGCCAAACATGAAGGTATCCTGCCTGAGTTGAACCAATTCAACACGACGCAGGCGGAGAACCTGGCCAAAGAGATCGAACAGATCAAGGTGCAGATTCGCACGGCCGAAGACCGCAAGATCTACCTGGAAGGGCAGCTGGCCACCGTGAAGCCGGACACCCCCATCATGAGCAGCACGGGGGAGCGGGTCATGGACCCCCACTCCCGGCTGCACCATTTACAGGTGTCTCTCTGCGACCTCCAGTCCCGCTATACGGACAGCCATCCGGAAATCATCAAGGTCAAAAAAGAAATCCTGGAACTCCAGAAGCTGACCGGCCCCGGCGGCGGCAAACCCTCGCTCAAGCGGCAGCAGCTGACCAAGCTCAAATCTGAGTTGGCCCAGAAGCAGGGCCGCTACTCTGACCAGCATCCGGAAGTGATCAAGCTGAAAAAGGAGATCGCCGAGCTGGAAAAGATTCCCGAGGCTCCCCAGCCGCCAAAATCGGTGGCCCAGCCGGAAAACCCGGCTTATATCAATCTCCTTACCAGCATTCAGGCTGCGGCCAGTGACATTCTGGCTCTCAGGCGGCAGCAGGCCGGTTTGGAAGAGCGCCTCAAGGCCTTCCGCAAGCGACTGGAAGACGCCCCCAAGGTGGAGCAGGAGTACCTGGCCCTCACCCGGGATTATCAGAATGCCCACAATAAGCATCAGGAAATCATGAATAAAATCATGGAGGCGCGCATTTCCGAGGGCATGGAGGAATCCCAGAAGGGGGAAAAATTCACCATTATCGACCCTGCGGCCCTGCCGGAGAAACCGGTGGCCCCCAAAAGGGCCCTGATTATCCTGGCCGGCCTTATCCTGGGGCTGGGTGGCGGGCTGGGCATGGTGGCTCTGATGGAGAATCTGGACCGCTCCGTCAAAGATTCCGATGAACTGGCCTGGCTCACCGGTTTGCCGGTCCTGGGCAGCATTGCCCGGATCGTGACGGCTGAGGACATCCGGCGCGAGAAACGCCAGCGCCGCGTCATCTGGTCGTGCATCGGCGCGTTGTTTGTGACCAGCCTCCTCCTCTTTCATTTTTTTATTATGGATTTTTACATTCTCACTGCCAGGATCGGGCGACTGCTGAGCAAGTACCTTTAGCCGCTGGAGGACACCGTTTGGGCTACATAGATAAAGCCCTGGAAAAAGCCAAGGCCTCCCGGGAAAGAACCCCCGGCCATCAGGAACCCCAATCCTCCGGGGTCACCTTGGCTGAGATTGCTTCTGGAACTCCTTTGGCCGGGCAGATCCAGTACACCACCACCCGCACCGTGCCGGTGCGCCTGGAGGCGTTGCAGCGCCAGCGCATTATCGCCGGGGATTTTGATCCCCTGGTGCTGGAGGAGTACAAGATTCTGCGCACCCAGATCCTGCAACGTACCAGGGCAGCCCGCAAAAACACTTTGATGATTACCGGGCCCTCGGCGGCTGAGGGCAAGACCCTGACCGCCATCAATTTAGCCATCAGTCTGGCCCAAGAGGTGGACAAAACCGTGCTGCTGGTGGATGCCGATTTGCGTCATCCCAACATCGCGGACCTCTTCGGCCTTCCCAAAGGACCGGGCCTGGTGGATTATCTGAGCGGGAGCGCGGCCCTCTCTGAACTTCTGGTGCACCCCCAGGGGTTTGACCGGCTGGTCATTCTTCCCGGGGGCCGGGCGGTGCCGGGCGCTGCGGAGCTCATCGGCTCCCCGGTGATGGCGGATCTGGTGGCGGAACTCAAGGACTTCTACCCGGACCGCTATGTGCTCTTTGATTTGCCGCCGGTCTTGCCCTTTGCCGACGCCCTGGCCTTTGCCCCCCTGATGGACGGCATTATTTTAGTGGTGGAGGTGGGGAAATCTTCCCGGGAAAATATCGAAAAGTGCGTGAAGATTCTCAAAGACTTCCCTATCCTCGGCTTTGTCCTGAACAAGGTGGAGATGCCTGATCAGAGATATCCCTATTATGGCGACAAAAATGGGAGGCCTAAGGGGACCAAAGGCCTTCTGGATTGGATGAAGGGCTAATGTACGCATCATATTATGGTTTAACCGAACGCCCCTTCACTCTGTTTCCTGACCCGGATTTCCTGTATTTAAGTCCCCAACATAAGCTGGCCCGGGCCTATCTGGAATATGGCCTCACCCAGCGTCTGGGCTTTGTGGTGCTGACCGGCGAGATCGGCACCGGCAAGACCACCTTGATCAAATCCCTGGTGAAAGCCAGGCAGGGCCGCCAGCGCATCGGGGTTTTATACCAGACCTCGGTGGGCGCCGAAGATCTTTTGGAATTGCTCCTGCGGGAATTCGACATCCGGGGCCAGTTCCATTCCCGGGCCGCCCGGCTGTCCGCGTTCAACCATTTTCTGCTCAAGACCTTCAGCCGGGGGGAGCATGTCGTCCTCATCGTCGATGAGGCGCAAAATCTGGGGCCCGCCGCCCTGGAAGAATTGCGGCTCCTTTCCAATCTCCAGTCCGACAAAGAACCGCTCCTCCAGGTCATCCTGGTGGGCCAGCCAAGCTTGCGGGAGCGCCTGCGCCATCCTTCTCTCCGCCAACTGGCACAGCGGGTGGGGGTGCATTATCATCTCCGGCCGCTGGACAGGGCGGAAACCAAGGAGTATATCCAGTACCGTCTGGGCCGGGTAGGAGGCAGCGGCATCTTTAGCAATGGCGCCCTGGAGAAGATTTTTGACTACACCCAGGGGGTGCCCCGGCGCATTAATGCCTGGTGCGAACTGGCCCTGGTGGCAGGATTTGCCGAAGGACGCCGGGACATCGACGAACAATTCCTGGAAACCGTGGTCTCCGCCCAGGGAGAGGCCCTGGAAGGGCCGGAAGCACCCGGCGCTCCGGTCCCGGCCGAATTTCCGTCTGACCCCGGGGAACCTGGGGACGCAGGAAGCTTGGGAGTATCTGCTGCCGGTGCGGGAACTCCAGACACCCCTTTCGCGGTACCGGGGGCGGGAGGCGGCGACAACCACCTGCACCGGGAGGTAATGGAATTATCCCAGCGTCTGGCACGGCTGGAAGGGCTGGTTTTGGAAATGACCGGCGAACTGCTGCCGCTTCTGAAAGATCTTGCGGGCCAGAAAGGACTGGCAGACGCCGGCGACACCCTAACCGGCGCCGGGCTTTCTCCCACGGCTCCACAGGAGGGGCTGTTAGAAAAGCAGAACTCTTCGGCAGACATACCCCCGTCCGCGCCGCGCCGCTGGTGGTCAAGACGAAGACGCTGAGAAGGTGGGCTGAAGGGCCTTCACTATATTTTCAAAGGCGCTTGCAAAATGTGGGACCCCCATAATGAGAAACGCAGAACAATGATGTTCTCTATTGAACCGGCACAACAATTATGGTCAGCAAATCGTAGTGATTCTTAAATTCCAGGATATTTACAAAAAGCTATTATAATATTTAGGAATTATTCTATTAACAGCCGAATTTATGTTTACATTATTTGGGCATACGATTTCAAAATGGGCTACGATGCTACTTATGGGGGATCTGATAGTTTTTTGGCTGTCAATCCCCTTGGTTTATTTTTTAGAATTTATTTTCGGTTATCAAGTTTTATTTCTTCAAGATGATTTAACTGCTTTGGCATTTTTAGGATTGGTTAATATTACGTTTCTCTACGTGGGAGAACTCTACAATTATTATTTGGATTTTCGCCGCCCGGAGAGTATCGGCAAGATCATCCTCTGGGCCCTGGCCAGCGCTTTTGCAGCTCTCCTGATCTTTTGCGGCCCCACCCCCAAGTTCCTGCCCCGCCGTTTCCTGGAATGGCAAGCCGTGGCCTTCATCTGGCTGCTGGTTTTCTGGCGCTACAGTTTCTCGGCCCTGGCCTTGCCCCGGCGTCTCAAAAGAAAACTTATCATCGTCGGGGCCGGCAGTTCCGGACGCAGCATCCTGGAGGCCCTGACGCAGCGGCCCCACTCAGGTTTTGAACCGGTGGGGTTTGTGGACGACGACCCCGCCAAGGCGGGAACCAGTCATGACGGGGTGCCGGTTTTGGGCGATGCCACCTCCCTGGAATCACTGGTCGCACGTCAAAAGGTCAATCTGGTGGTGGTGGCCATTACCCAGGAGAAATCTCCTCTCCTTTTAAGCACTTTGACGCATCTGGGGATGGACGGCGTTAGCATCCTGGACATGCCGTCGTTTTATGAATTCCTGGCGCGCAAGGTCCCCATCGATCACATCAGCGATACCTGGCTCTTCCTTAACAGCCTCCGGGGACAGCGGGTGGCCTACCGCCAATTCCGGCGCCTGGTGGATCTGTTCCTGGCGGTGGCGGGGCTTATCGGCGCGGCCCCCGTCTTGTTGCTGATTGCTGCGGCCATCAAGGGCGACAGCAAAGGCCCGGTGTTTTTCCTGCAGGACCGTCTGGGCAAAGACGCCAGGCCCTTCCGCATCATCAAATTCCGCACCATGATCAACGACGCGGAACGTCAGGGGCCGGCCTTCGCCACCCCCGGCGACCCCCGGGTCACCCGGGTGGGCAGGATTCTGCGCCAATGGCGGCTGGATGAACTGCCCCAACTGGTGAATATTATTAAGGGGGAGATGAGCTTCATCGGCCCCCGGCCGGAGCGGGAAGTCTTTATCAAGGAATTTCAGGAACAGGTCCCCGCCTACCGTCCCGGGCGCCGGGCCGGCGATCCCCCGGGGGCGCAGGTGCTGTGCGGCTATAAAGAAAAGATTCCGTATTACAGTTACCGCCTCATGGTGCGGCCGGGCATCACCGGCTGGGCCCAGGTCCTGTACCCCTACACCGCCTCTCTGGAGGAAACCCGGGAAAAATTGCAGTATGATCTTTATTACATTAAAAATATGGGTCCCGTGCTGGACCTGGTGATTTTCCTCAAAACCATCCGCATCGTGCTCTTCGGCCGGGGGAGATAACTGGTTCTTTAAGGTTTCGACGTTCTCAGGAAGGCCATGGTCACTTCCTGGCCGGGAAAGCTCCATTTTTGCTTCTTCTCGGAGGTCAGCCGCCGCAGCCGGCTCCGGAAAAATGTTCCCTCAGCACGGTGAACGGCGCCAATATGATGCAGGGCCGCGCATAACTCGTCAATATAACTGGAGGATGAAAGCCCTGGGATCAGTTTCCCCGGGATCTTGACCATCATCCCAAAGAATCTTTTGACAGCATAAAGAAATTGTGTTTATCATGGAAACGTGAAGTACAAGATAGACTCATCATCTTTTCACAAGGAGTGTAAAATGACAAGGACGCTCAATTTCAAGCTTGCGGCGCTTACCATCATCTTTAGCTTGCTGGTATTGGCGCCCGCCATTGGTCAGGTGTCTGAAGATTTGGGGAAAAAGCTCTGTACATTTAAAGCGAAAACGCTCCAGGAGCTGCAAATCGGCTCGGATAAAGAGAAAAAGTTGACCGATATGGAAGAAAAGTGTGTGGCGACGCGGACAGAAATCATCGCCAAATTGCAGAAAGGCAAGCAGGAGTTGCAAGCCGCGTTGGCAGCTCCCAAACCTGATGAAGCGAAAGTAAAGGTACTGGTTAAAGCCTACGTTGACGCCCAGACTGAACTGTTTAATTCTTATAAGGCTGAACTGGATGAAGAACTGGCTTTAATGACCCCGGTACAGCAAGGCAAGTATCTTATGGCCTTGGAGAAATGGCGCCAAGACGTATGTTTGCCGTCGCATTGAGGAGGACGCCATGACTGTGAAAAGTCAAGAGTCACAGGTCAAGAACAGGGTCCTCCGGGAAATTTTGGAGGAAATCCGCCAGGAGGAAGAGTCGCGGGTAGCCTTTCCGTATTGGGGCAACTGGTGGAACTGGCGCAACTGGCGTAACTGGCGCAACTGGTGGAACTGGCTCAACTGGTTAAACTGGTGGACCTGATGGTTTAACCCGTTTCCAAACGGGTCCTGGTTTACCGGATGTGATTTCACCCCATTGCGGGTTTTGCTCCGGAAGTTTGCACCACCCTTAATGTTTAGAGGAAGCTTGAGGGGGATGGGGAGTCCGCTCTTCAATCCCCCCATCCCGCCTTTGAGAACAAGGGGGCGGACGCGTATCCTCAACCCCCCAGAATAATGTCAGAATTCTCTTTCCCAGCATGGAAAATCTCTCCCCCATAGATCCATCCGGGCTCGATTGGGAAAAACATATCCCGGTGGTGCCGCAGATCCAGGTAACCCGGAACTGCAACCTGGCGTGTGAATATTGCTTCCAGGAGCATGCCGGGGGCATTATCGACCTCTCCACGGTTGAGGCCATTCTCCGCCAGGTCATCGCCCATAATCTGGCCATTGATCCGGGCCACAAAGAAATTCAGATTTACTGGCACGGCGGCGAACCCTTACTGGCGGGCATCGATTTTTTCCGCGCCATTCTCCGCCTCGAGGACCAATATCCCGACCTTTCCTTTCAAAACCGGATTCAGACCAACGGCACCCTCATGAGTGACGACATGGCCCGATTGCTCGCCGATAATCACTTTCAGGTGGGCTTCAGCCTGGACGGTCCCCAGGACCTCCACGACCGCTACCGCCGCTTGCGCGGGTCCCGGGCCGGAACGTATGAGGCCGCCCGGCGCGGCCTGGAGTGTTACCGGCATCATTCCGGGGTGGACCGCGTTGCCGTGATTGCCGTGGTTACCCGGGCCGGCATCGGCCGCGCCGCCGACATATTTCAATTCTTTCAGGAATTGGGCGCCGATGTCCAACTGGATATTTATGATATGCGCTGGCTGGACGTGTTCCAGGAAGCCGGCCAGACGCCGGATTTATCGGCATTGGCCCCCCGGCCGGACGAAGTGGGGCGGTTCTTGACCGAATTGTTCGACCTCTGGTTCTGGGACCAGGAGGGCCGGGTGGATTTCCGGGAGTTGCGGCAGGAGGTCAAGCTGGCCTTGCAGCCGGAACTCAATCTGGGCGACCCCTTTGATAAGAAACGGTGCGACTTCCGGCGCCTGATTTTTGCCCCCAACGGCCTGGTGTTCAGCTGCGACCAATGGGTGAACGACGACCGGACGGCCCTGGGAGATATCCGCCGGGATGCCCTGGAAAACATCCTGACGAAAAAAGAGGCTTTGTGGGAGAGGATTAAGCAACGGATCCGGCGGTCCGGAAGCGAGATGGCCTGCGGAGGCTGCGAATGGGGCCGGCAGTGCGGCGGCGGCTGTTTCTCCTGCATGAAATACAATGCCATGCTGCTCTGCGCCCGGTCAGAGGGACTGCCCGACGACCGCTGGGTCGATGCCATCCTGCCCCCCGTCTGGGAGGAGATCCGCGGCGAGACCTACTTCTGTGAAGGGCTGAGGGCTTTCCGCCGTCACGTGCGGGAAGTCGTCCGGCGGGAGCTCGCCAATGCCGTTTGAGGCCAAAGACGCCTTCACCCTGACTCTGGAGCCGGTGCAGCACTGCAATCTCAGCTGCCGCTATTGCTATGCGGACAGCTCCGGCGCCAGTGTCATGAGCCGGCAGACGCTGCAGGCGGCCCTGGAGAAAACGGTCCGCTATGCCCAGCGCCAGGGGTTCAGGGAAGTCCATATCCTCTGGCACGGGGGAGAACCCCTGTTGGCGGGGCTGGGTTTCTTCCGGGCGGCGCTGGACCTGCTGGCCGGGCTCGCCCCCCACCTGCGCTTTCGCCATTATCTCCAGACCAACGGCTTGCTTTTGGATCACGACTTCTGCGCCTTTTTCCGCGATCACGAGTTCCAGATCGGCCTCAGTCTGGACGGACCCCAAGGTCTGCACGACTCCCTGCGCACCGGTGCGGATGGCCAGGGCAGCCATGCCGCGGTGTTGGAGAAGGTTAGTCTCCTGGCGGAACAGGGCGTGTCAGCGGGGTTCAACGCGGTCATCACCCGGCGCAGCCTGGGCCAGGAGAGGGAAATCTACGGGTTCTTTCATGACTTGGGGTACGGTTTCCGGGTGAACCCCATGATCCCGGCGCGCCACCCGGAGATCAACGCCTCCTACCTGCTCCAGCCAGGGGAATATGGGGTTTTTCTGGGCAATTTATTCGACGCCTGGATCAGTACGGCGCACCGGCGGGTCAAGGTGTCGCCTCTGGACCTGTACCTCAAGGCTGTTCTGAGCGGCTTGCCTTACGAATGTCAGCAGCGGGAAACCTGCGTGGGGTCGCACCTCGGGGTGAAACCCTCGGGGGAGGTGGTGCTGTGCTGCCGGTTTGGGACCCACCCCGTGGGGGACATTCACGACTCTGAGATCCAGGACCTGGTCTCTTCCCCTTTTTGCCAGGATATTCGGCGCCGGGCGGAGAGGCTTGCGGGTTGTCACTCCTGTACGCATTGGACCATCTGCCATGGCGGATGCCCGCTCAACGCCCTGGCGTTTTGTCAGGACCTTAGAGCCAAGGACCCTTTCTGTAAAGATTATCAGCTCATATTTGCCAAAATCCAGCGGACCCTGGCTGACCTGCAGCAAACGTCCCACCCCCACCCGGAATCATGAGACTCTGGATCATCGGCATCATCTCGCGCTATCGCCTCCCTTTGATGGCGTTAGTTATTTTACAGCTCGGCTGCGGGGTCCTCATGGCGCTGCAGCCGCGCTATTATCAGCAGCTGATAAGCCTTGCCGTCAGCGGCCCCCACGCCCATCTCTGGACTGCGGGGCTGCCCCTGCTCGGGCAACTGGCCCTTATCTTCCTGACCGTGGCGGTGCTGCATGGGATCAGCGGCTATACCGGCAGCGTCTTTTCGTTCAACCTCCTCAAACAGTTGCAAACCGACTTCTTCGACAAGGCCAGCCACCTGCCCCTGGGTTATTTCCAAAAGCAATCCGCGGGCGAATTTTTCACCAAATTCAACAGCGATATTGCCCAGGCCCAGCGGTTCTTTGCAGATTTTGTGCCGGGGGTCGGGCGCGAACTCATCACCGCCGTCGCGGTGACGCTCATCCTCTTCTATTTCTGTCCGGCTTCCCTTACCCTGGCGGCCCTGGGCATCGTGGGCCTCACCACGCTGCTCGTCTCCCTCCTCAACCGCCTCATGGGTTATTATGCCAGGGCCCAGCGGGAGACCTGGAGCGACATCCAGCGGGTCTTCGACGAAACGGTGCAGGGGATCGACACGGTCAAGGTCCTGGCTGCGGAGGAACAGCAGGCCGCCCAATTCCAAAGGCACACCACGGGGCTGAAGCAGCTTTCCATCCGCGCCGGGACGCTGCTGGCGGTGTTTTCCCC
>CAZFWX010000061.1:6182-18819 GCA_964522695.1 uncultured Desulfobacterales bacterium | reverse complement strand
CTTCCGGTAAAATCACCGTGACCATGCTCATCGGTCTGGCCATGATCGAATCTCTGGCCATTTACGCCTTGGTCGTGGCGTTGATCATCCTCTACGCCTACCCCATGGCCAAGCCCATCGCCACTGCCCTGGGCTTCAAGCTGTAAATTGATTCTCCCAACGGGGGGGTGCAGTAACCCCCCCGTTTTTTCCGGCTCCTATTGTGCTTTTCTCCACGTGCTGATCTCCATTCCTGGAAGATAACCTATGCGTGGCACAACAAAATTTTCAAAAATCCCCACTGCCACTATTACGCGCTTGTCCATTTATTCCCGCTACCTTGAGGCTCTGGCCCAGGAAGGCGTGAAAATCATCGCCTCTGACAAGCTGGCCCTGAAGTGCGGCATCAACCCCGCCCAGATCCGTAAAGATCTGGCTTACTTCGGTGAGTTTGGGATTCGCGGCGTCGGCTACTTCGTCAAGGAACTCCTCTTTGAAATCAAGCGCATCCTGGGTCTGAACAAGACCTGGAAGATGGCCCTGGTGGGCGTGGGGAACCTGGGGTCAGCCCTCCTGGCTCACCAAAATTTCGTGCGCCAGGGGTACGAGTTCGCCGCCGTCTTCGATGTGGACCCCGTCAAAGTGGGGCGCCGCCTGCCCAGCGGCCTCATGATCCACCACCTGGACGACATGGAAAAGGTGGTCAAGGAAAAGAACGCCGAGATCGGTGTCATTACCACTCCCGCCGTCCAGGCCCAGCAGGTGGCCTCCCGGCTCATCCAGGCGGGCATCCGGGCTATTCTCAACTTTGCCCCTCTGCAACTCCAGGTCCCCGAGGGGATGGCTGTGGAAAATGTGGATTTCACCGTCAAACTGGACAATCTGGCTTACAACCTCACCATGGGCAACGCCTGAAGCAAAGTTGCCGCACAAGAAAAGACTACGTAATCTGTCTTTCCGAAGGCCGCCTCGCCGGGGTGATATGCGGGCGGGGCGCAAGGCGCGTCTCCCCTTCCGCAAATTGGTCGGTCTGCCCTTGTGACAACGCCCCGGGCCGCAAACCGGCGGACAAAAAAAGGACAGCCGGGGCGTTGGCCCCCTGTCCTTTTGCCTGGCTGTCAATTTTGCGGCTAAGCGGCCGGGCTGTTCGTCTCTCTCCCCTTCTTTCTGCCGAACCTCTGACCTTTTATCCTTGCTGCCAGAGCGAGATTTTTTGGAAAGGGCCGCAGTTGACAGGAGGCCTCTGGCCCCGGGCCACCCACAGGGTCAGGTCCCCAGGGGAAAAGACGACGCTCCCCACGGTGCCGGGATTGGCTACCTGGGGGTCCGCCATGATTAGTTGCAGGTCCTGGTGGCCCAGGCGCCGGCCTGCGGCCAGTTCCTGGAGCCGGGCATTCCTGGCCCGGCTGTAATCTTCGGTGCAGTGGTAGTCGGACAGGGGGGAGTAGGGCGGCCGCGCCGGAAAGCTGCCTTTGAAGGGCAGCATGGCCTCACTCTGATAGTGGTTGGTGGCGGTGATAAGCCCCTGCACCGGCTGGCGGATGGCCCCCCGGGTGGCCGACAATTCCAGGACGACCGCCTCCTTCGGCCCGGCCAGGAGCACATTGTTGCCGATGGTGCCCCGCGCCGCCATAATCCGGGCCGCCACTCCGGCCACAGTCCTTTCCTGTTCCAGTGCCTGACGGAAGCGCAGCGCGGCCGGCACCCCTTTCAGGGTGCGGTCCCGGCTCATGGAGGCCAGCTGACTTAAAGACACCCCGGCCTGATTGATGCCGGTGCACACCCCCACGTAACCGGGCCAGGCCAGGGACGCCAGGGCCCGGCCCCGCTCCGACTGGTACAGAAACAGGGTTTGAAATTCCACCATCATGTCGGTGAACAGAGGGTAGTCCAGGTTCCTCCCCGCCAGGCAGGCGCCCGTCTGGGAACGGCTGCCGGACACGGCCAACACTGAGCACTGGGGGCCGTTGTTGCCCACGTCGTCGATGACGTTGATGATGAGGATGGCCGGAAAGACCAGGCCGGCGCCTGCGGCCAGCCCCCGCATTTCCTCATGCAGGTGCGCCGGAATATAGGGCAGGCTGCGCCGGCAGGCCACCGCCAGGAGCACCAGAACCGGACCGGCCCCGGCGTAGAGGGTGACCCGGGCCAGATAACGCAGAAGCCCCCGGCGCATGCGGCGGATGTCATCACCCAGCAACTCTCCGTGCCGCCGGCCCCGCTCCCGGGGTGAGCCGGACAGTTCAATGATGCGCACGGGTTTGGCGCCATTCAGGCCGCTCCCCTGCAGCTCTCCGGCCAAAGACATGGGCCCGTCCATCCTGGTTGAATTAAGGGCCAACTCTCTCATAAGTTTTTATTCTACCAGAATTTTCTACCAGAAGCAGAGAGCATATCAGGTCCAAGGACCTGACCAAGTGCCAAATCCACGCCTTGCCCGGTGTGTGGCAGTCTTGATAATCTCCCCCTGCCCCCCTTTAAAAAAGGGGGGTAAAGGAATAGACCCGGTAAATCGAGGTAACTCTTTGAAGTCCCCCTTTCTTAAAGGGGGATTTAGGGGTATGAAAAGATCTATCCCATCAGAATGATCCTCTTTTAGATGAGTTAGCCGCCACCAGGCGGATTCTCACCAGCCGCTGCCGCCGCCGCCGCCGCCCCCGCCGCCCGAGGAGCCGCCCCCGCCGCTGCCGGAGGAAGACCCCGGCGCGGTGGAGGCTGAAGAGATGGCCGAGGCCATGCTGCTGCCCAGGGAACTTGAAAAAGTGGAGGCGTTGAACCGGTCCCAGGAGGTGCCGTGGTACCAGACCGGGTGGTAGGCTTCCCCGTCCACCGAAGCCTGGGCCAGGATGTCGGCGAATTGCTCGCACCACTCCTGCTCCACATCCAGGGCCAGGGCATAGGGCAGATATTTTTCAAAGAGTTCCGGCGTTCTCTCCGGCGGATTTAACAGGTTCAAGCGGTCCTTCTCCGCCACGGACAGATAGAGCTTGAATCCCTCGATCTGGTCCATGGTTTTGCGCCCCTCCAGGGTGGGGGCCTTGAGCAGGTAATAAAAGGTGCCGTTGACGGCCATGGCCAAACCGAAGATGAAGCCCGTCACCAGGAAGGGGGCCTCCATGTCGCTGAAAAACCCCACCAAGAAGACAATGACGAACATGGCGGCAAAGGGAGTGATGAGGATGGCCGTGAGGAGATTCCCCCACTTGATCTTGCCGCCCAGGGCCATAAGCCATTGCCGGATGACCAAAGTGCCCAGAAAAACGGCCATGCCGCCCATCATGGTCACGAAAAAGAAAGACAACAGGGCGGACTCCACCTGGGGAGACAGAAGTATGTAAGAAGCGAAGGCCAGCAGGGTAAGCAGGACGCCGCCGAACACATACTTGGAATTGGTGTTGAAGTAGATCTTGTCCAGTTGCTGGTCCAGGCTGGCTTCCAGGGCTGATTTGGCCCCGCTGAATTTGGCGTGATTGGTCTGCGTCATGGCCAGGGTGCTGGACCCGCCAAAAAGCCGCGACATCATCATGATTTCAGAACTGGACAGGGGTTCCTTGCCTTTGGGCAGCCGCTTCAGGGAATAGCCGTCGTCCGTCTCCGAGATGATGAGGTGCCCCTTCACCGCCATGTTCACCAGGGCGGCGGCGAAGGTCTTGTTGTCGTAGCCCATGCGCATGAGGTAGCGCACGGCCTCCGGCGAAAACCCTGAGGGCGGGGAGAACAGGGGGATGATGGTGCCCTTGGCCGGGTCCCGGCCCACCCGGTTCCAGACCTTCAGGTAATAAAACACCATGACCAGGATCCAGATAAGGGCCGCGGCCGTGCCCAGGTTATCCTTTATAAAGCTCTGGGCCTCCTCTGCGGCGGAGGGCTGGTGCACCAGGCCCTTGGGCCAGGCCACGGCCACCGTCAGGCCTTCCTTGGGGCCGAAGCGGCGGGTGGTTTTAAAATAGACCCGCCCGTCCCCTTTGTCCTCAAAGATGAAGTCCTTACCCTGCGCCCCCTGGGGGCCGGTGTAGCCTGCGTGCTGCACCACCCTCGCCTTGGGCGGCAGTTCGATCAACGCCTCCACGCTGTCGATGGGGAAGGTCCAGCCGTTGCCATTGACGTTCCAATACAGTTCGTCATAGTCCTTGAAGTAACCCAGTTGCCGGTCCGTCTCGTAGGTGATGCGGTAGGTGTAGACCCCGGGGTTGAGGAAAACCTCTTTCCTGCCGATGCGCACCTTCACCCCGTTGCTCGCCGTCTCCAGGCTGTAGTTCTCCGGATAGCCGTTCTTGAGCACCTCTTTGACCCGGAAGCCCACCCTGATCCTGTTGCCCAGGCGGTCCTTGTAGGTGGTGGGAAACTCCCGGATGATGCCGCGCCTGATTTCGTTGCCCGTGGCGTTAACGGTGATGGTCTCCGTCACCGTCATGGTGGCATCGGCGTGGATAATGATGTGGCTCTTGAAGGTGTAAATGCGCTCCGAAGCTGCCCCGGCGGAGGCGGCCAGTCCCAGCGTCAGCGCCGCGGCCGCCAGGATGCATCGGACAATGCTTTGAACCCGCCCCATGGCCCCTCCTTAGGTAAAGCTGACCTTGGGCACGGCTCGGTCGGCCTGGTCTTCCAGTTCGAAGTATTCGGCCGGGGTGAAATTAAAGGTTTTGGCCACCAGGTTGCTGGGGAAGGAGGCCACCATGATGTTGAGCTCCCGCACTGCGCCGTTGTAATAGCGCCGGGACAATTGCACCTGTTCCTCGATGTCGGCCAGGGATTTCTGCAGTTCCACGAAGTTGACGGAGGCTTTGAGGTCAGGGTAGTTTTCCGCCACCGCGAAAAGGTTCCCCAGGGCCGCGCCCAACAGGCCTTCCGCTTTGGCCTTTTCCCCCACGTTACGGGCGGCCATGGCCTGCTGGCGCAGTTCCGTGACCTTCTCTAGCACGCCCCGCTCATGCCCCATATAGCCCTTCACCGTTTCCAGGAGATTGGGAATGAGATCGGCCCGCCGCTTGAGTTGCACGTCAATGCCGCTCCAGCCTTCCTGCACCATGGCCTGGTTCTTCACCAAACGGTTGTAGATGCTGACGCCGCCCAGGACCCCCACCAGCAGGAGGCCCAAGAGGATGTACATCGCGATCATAGTCGCCCCCTCGTTTTATAAATGTGTTTTTTAACGAAGCAAAATTCTTTCCTAAAAAGTTCCTGGTGGCGCCGGTATCTTGCCGGTGCGGCGCACCGGCTGGAAGCCTGCGCCACCATAAATGGAAAATTTTTCGCACCAGGGCCGCAAAGGGATTCTTTTCAAGCCGGATATTAGCAAAAACCTTGCCGGATTCACCCGGAATCAAGGGGAATTTTGCCCAAAAACCTCCAGACCCTCCCCTCAGTTCGCCAATTCCGCCAGCTTTTTCAGGTCCATTTTCTTGGCCACGGTCGTCAAAATGTCACCTTTATCAGCCCCGTGCACCTTAATGACCACCAGGAAACGGTCGGCCACGTTGAGGAGCAGATCCCCTTTCTTTTCCTGAAAGTGGAAGGACTCCATGCCCTGAAAGCCATCCACCTCCACCTGTTTCAGGTAGTTTTCGGTAGTCTCGAACTGAAAGCCTTTGCTGGCGCCCAGGGACGCGAACTGGGCGGGCAGCCCGTCCCCTACCTGGATTTCCAGGATTTTACCGCCGGATCGGAAGGTGGCCGACGCCTGGCTCATTTCCATCTGGCCGCTCTGCAGGGTGGAGCCCTGGGGCTTGCCTTGGGGCTGCCAGCCATCCAATTGCATATCGACGAAGGGGAGCAATTCCTTGAAGTGGACCAGCTTGGCCGGGGCCGGGGCGGCCGTCAGCATCAGGGCTGCGGCCAGAACGAGACACGCCGTCAAAACGCGGCGTCTGTTGTGGGGAGTGGGCATAACCTCCTGCCTCAAGTGTGGATTCAGGCTCCGGCGCCTGGCCGCCATTTTAGGCAAAGTTGGAGGTTATGGCAAGATGACTTTGACCTACCGGCCCCCTTCCGTGACTTTGAGCCAGAAGGCCGTGGTCCAGCCCCAGATAAAGCCGAAGAACAGGACCAGGGCCGGGGTGAGGATACCCATTTTCAGGCCCAAAAGACCGCTGCCTGCCTGGGGGAACATGAAAAAAAGCTGGATCAGAGACATGGGCAGGCTGAAGACCAGACCTTTCAGCCAGGGCCCCCACCGCCGGGCCGGCGCCAGAAAAAGCAGTCCCCAGAGCCCGCCCCAAACGACATGTTGATAAATGAAAAAGGGCGTCAGAGCCGGGGCCATCTTTACCCCCAAAAGGGCGTTGATCCCCAGGCTGCCGAAAGTCCAGGCACAGGCCGACTTGACCAAGCCGCCCAGGGAACCCGCAGCAAACGCCAGACTCACTTTCCGCACCGTGGCCATGATTCTTCCTCTACAAAGAAATTGCGGGAGATGCGGTGTGGAGCAGCAGTCCGATGGCGTTTCGGCCGCCCGGCCTCCTGTTCCCCCTGCATCCCCGCACATTACTCAAGCGGCCCGCCCCCCTCCTTTTGCCGCCGTGGCCGCGTCGTACCACCAAGCTGCGGTCAGGCCCCAGATGGCATTAAAGACCAGGACGAATGCCGGTGTCAAAGTCCCCAGGTCAAGTCCCCCATAGCCTTTCCCCAGATGGTGGGGAAAGACGATGAACAACTGGACCAGGGTCGGGGCCAGGCTGACGAAAAGCCCCCGGCCCACCCAGTAGAAAGGCCGGGCGGCCAGGACCAGCAGGATGCCGAAAAGGCCGCCCCACACCAGCCGGTTGTAAAGGAAGGCCGGGGTGAGAGCGGGCGCAAGCGCCACCCCCAGCAGCCTGGGGATTCCCAGCCAGCCGGTCAGCCAGAGGGCCAAACCGTTCACCAGCCCCCCCAGGGCCCCGGCACTGAAAGCCAGGGAAATTTTTTGCATGAAAGGCATCCTCCAGAAACCTCGGGATCAGACTTGCATGGTGATACCGTTTCTGGCCGCGGCGCGCTTTACCTTTTCCCGGTCCGGGGGCGCGGCCTGCGTCATCCCCCCAGCCCCGCCTCCACCAGGAGCAGTTCGGCAGGTCCGTCAGCCTTCACCGCAAAAGAGGCCTGCCCGGTGATCATGGCCGCCCCCAGGGCCGGCAGGGTGCGGCCGTCTACCCGGATGGGGCCGCCTTCCAAAACATAGAGATAAGCCCCCCAGTCTTCGCCCAATGCGTGCCCCACATCCCTCCCTTGCTCCAAAAAGCAGGAAAATACCCGGGCTGCGGCAAAAATGGGCAGGGCCTGGGGATGTTCATTGGATACCAGGGGCAGAAAATGGTTAAGGCGGTCACCCTGTTCCACCTGCTTTTGCTGCACCGCCGGCGTCAGACCTCTTCGGGAGGGCATAAACCACATCTGGATAAAACGCATGGGCGCATCGGCCAGGTTGTTGATTTCGGCATGGTACATGCCGGTGCCCACCGTGGTGTGCTGCACCCAGCCCTTCTTAAGGATCCCCCCCGCCCCGTGCTCATCTGCGTGGCGGAACTCCCCTGCGGCGCAGTACGTCACCACTTCGATCTCCCGGTGCGGGTGGAGCGGCCAGACCGCGCCGGGAGACAGGGTGTCGTCGTTGAAGACCCGCAGTGTGCCGAAATGGACATAATGGGGATCGCGGTAATCATCGAAGGAAAAGTGCCAGCGCCCTTGAAAGGCGCCGTTCTGAATGGCCCCGTTGGCCTGATAGATCGTTTCGGGCAGGCGGAGATGCACCATGGCGCTGTTCCCGGCTGGGTTAGATTATTCAGCAAAAATGCTTTTTCCTCAAGTAATCACCTTTCCGCAGGAAGCAAGGACACAGAGAGGAATGGCGAAATATTCTGTGGGAAAAATTCGAGGCGTGCAGGAAAAGAAGAGGGCGTGACCCAATGGTCCGGGATTCTCCCAGATCACTTGTCATCTAAGGTGCTGACATAAGCAATGGCCGCCTGCAAGATTTCCAGGTCCTGGCGATAATCAGCAGTTTGGGGGCGGTTGATCTGGACCCATTCCCGCATGGGAGGCCTGCCCAGGGGACGGAAGGGGATAATGCCGGGCTGGGCCAGCAGCTTTTGAGCGAGAGGCCAGGGGACCTTGACTCCCACGCCGTCCCCGTAAATGCAGGCAAACATCTTTTTGTTTACATAGTAAGCCGGAAAGCCAAACATCTTCCCGAGGCTTACCCCGGGCAGGCTCAGCAGAAGAGAGTCCAGAACGGCCTTGACGTCTTGTGAATATTTTTCCTGCCCCACTGTCCTATCCTCCTGCGGAGATCCAGAAATAACAAGTGGGAAAAGGACCAGGGACGTGGTCTCCGTTCCTTTTCCCACCTTTTCTCTCAGGAGCTTGGCTCCCCTACCCCAGAATGGCCTTCAAGTCCTCATCCGGGGTGGAGATGGGTTTAATTTCGAAGTTCTTCACCAGCACGTCCAGGACGTTGGGAGTGATGAAGGCAGGCAGGCTGGGGCCCAGGCGGATGTTTTTAATGCCAAGAGAAAGCAGGCTCAAGAGAATGGCCACGGCCTTCTGCTCGTACCAGGAGCAGATAATGGACAGGGGCAGGTCGTTCACGCCCACGCCGAAGGCGTTGGCCAGGGCCACGGCGATCTGCACCGCGGAGTAGGCGTCGTTGCACTGGCCCACGTCCAGCAGACGCGGAATGCCGCCGATATCCCCCAGTTGCTTGTCGAAGAAGCGGAACTTGCCGCAGGCCAGGGTGAGGACTACCGTGTTGGGCGGGGTCTTTTCCACGAACTCGGTGTAGTAGCTCCGGCCAGGCTTGGCGCCGTCGCAGCCGCCCACCAGGAAGAAGTGCTTGATGGCGCCACCCTTCACCGCCTCGATGACCTTGTCGGCCACGCCCAGGACGGTATTCCGGGCGAAACCCACCAGCACCTGGCGGCCGTTGGTGTCCTCAGGGAAACCGGGCATGGCCAGGGCCTTTTCAATGACCGGCTTAAAATTCAAGTCCGGAATGTGCTTGATGCCCGGCCAGCCCACCAGCCCCCGGGTGAAGATGTGGTCGGCATAAGAGGCCTGGGGCCGCTGGATGCAGTTGGTGGTCATGACAATGGGGCCGGGGAACTGGGGGAATTCCTTGGCCTGATTCTGCCAGGCCGTGCCGTAGTGGCCGTAGAAATGGCTGTATTTTTTCAGGCCCGGATAGGCGTGGGTGGGGAGCATCTCGCCATGGGTGTAAACGTAAATCCCTTTGCCTTCGCTCTGTTTGAGGATCTCCTCCATGTCCAGCAGGTCGTGGCCCGAGACCAGGATGGCCTTGCCCTTCTTGGCTCCCAGGGGCACGGGGGTGGGCACCGGATGGCCGTAGCGGCCGGTATTGCCCGCGTCCAGCAGTTCCATGGTGCGCAGGTTGATCTCGCCGCACTTGAGACACAGGTTGATGAGATCCGGTACGCTCAGGTCAGTGCGGGCCATGGCGGCCAGAGCCTCGTGGATAAAGGCGTAAACCTTCTCATCCTCCTGGCCTAAAATCTGGGCGTGGTCGGCATAGGCGCAGACGCCCTTGATGCCGAAGAGTAGGATATGCTTGAGGGAGAGGGCATCGGGGTTCTCAGCCGGATACGATTTGAGGCCAACCTTCTCGCCCTGTGCCACCAGGGCTTCCACTCCGGAAGCGGGTTTCAAGGTGGCCGGCCCATCGCCGAAGTTGACATTGCCGCCCGCGGCCTTGACCTTGTCCTTCAGTTTTTCCCGAAGTTCCACGCATTCGTTGATAAGCTCGACAAAACGGGCGGGATCGAAGTCCACGTTGGTGAGGGTGGAAAAAGCCGCCTGCACGGTAAAAACATCCACTCCCCGGTCTTTCACGCCCACCTGGCGGCCTGCCACCGCCACCTGGGACAGCCCCTGCATGGCGTAAATCAGCAGGTCCTGCAGGGCCGCGACCTGCGGATCCTTGCCGCACACGCCCTGGATGGTGCAACCCTCGCCTTTAGCCGCCTGCTCACATTGATAACAGAACATCTGGTGCCTCCTCCTGGGTAAAAGTAGAAATTCTTGGCTTTATAATTTTGAGCAATCCCCTTGGGCTCTCTTCCCGGCCAGTCCGTATTTCCGGTTTTTAAGAGAAGATAAGCTTGATTGTGAAAATAACCAGGGGGGGGCGGCAAAGGTTTGACTTAGAGCAAGCAGCATGATTTTTCTGAAAAAAAGTTTCTCGCCAACGGTAAAGCAAGCTTTCTCGACGGCTCCACCAGATCTTCCATGATTTTAAAATAATCATTTACTCTAAAGAAAATATGTAAAGTTTTTTCAAAGAAAGGTCGAAAAGAAAAAAGAATGGGAGGAAGGATGCGGCAAAGGTCACATCCATGGCGGATTTCGTCTATTTTGGTGCTCGCTCTCATGGTGTTTACAGCAGGGGCCGGGGGTCCGGTCTGGGCTGACGGCGAGGCCAAACCCGCCGCCCCGACCCCCAAAAATATGGACCTGGCCCTGTTCACCGAGGAAATCCGGGCGGCCGGGGCCATAAAATTCTATGAATCCACTGAAGAAATTCTGCGCCTGGCTCAGTTTGAGAGAGCCCTGCTCCGCTATCGCTTCCTAAAGGGCCAGATTGCCGGGCAGGCGTTTTACCGGGGTCTGATGGTCCAGGTGGACCAGCGGCTCCGGTTCCTGGGGGAGCAGATGCGACTCCATCCTGCTGATCTGGGGCCGGTGGGCTCCGGCAAGCTGCGTCAGCGCCGCCGCACCATGGCCTCGGTTCAGAAAAAAGTGGAATCTCCCAAAGAGACGAGCAAGAAAGATGAAAACCTGAAAATTTCCGGAAAAAAAGAGGCAGAAAAACCTGCGGTCCCCACAGCAGAGGTGGCTGGGCCGCCGCCGGGGTCAGCCTCTCCGCCTCCCAAGGGTGAGCCCGAAGCCGGGCCGGCCGCACCGCCGCCGCCGGAAACGGGATTACCGCCCAAACTGGACCCGGGGGAAAAGGAAAAGGAGGAGAAAAGCGCCGAAAAGCCTCCGGCCCCGCCGCCCAGCAAGTGGGAGCGCGTCAAACAGAGGCTGCAGTTCTGGAAAAAAAGCGAATACTGAAAAAAAATGATGAACAAAAACCCTGGTGTCTTGGCGTGGGTAATTTTTCTCCCCGAACTGGAAAGGTGCCAGGATTAGTGGGTGGGACGGGCTTCCGTGCCCGCCGCCTTTGGTGGTGCAGGCTTGCCAGTCTGGGCGCCGCACCGGCAAGATGCCGGCGCCACCAGCAACTTTTCAAGACAAAAAAAGAAATTTACTCCAGAAGCTCCTTAAGTTTCAGCAGTTCATCCCGGATATCCCTGAGCAGTTCCAGGGTTTCGTGGCCCATGGCCCGCAAGGGGGGAGGCGGCGGCAGGGGTGGGCGGTTCAAGGCCTGGGGGTTGAGCTGCCGCTTCATGGCCGGCAGGGTGAGCTTTTCCTCCTCCCGCAGGCGCTTGATTTCAAAGATGAGCTGGATGTCAGCCGGCCGGTACAGCCGGTGCCGGGAGCGTTTGCGGGCGGGCTTGAGGATCTTCCCCTGGGTTTCCCAATAGCGCAGGACGTGGGTCCGCACCCCGGTGATGCGGCTCACCTCGCCGATGGTGTAATAGGCCTTCCGGGGAATTTCCTGTTCCAACCTCGCCTCAGCGCAATTCCGCCCCCAACTCCTGGCCCAGGGCCGCCACCAGCCGCTGGTGATGTTGCTGCACCGCCTCGTCCGTCAGGGTGCGTTCCGGGTCCCGGTAGGTGAGGCGGAAGGCCAGACTCCGCTTCCCCGCCGGAATGGGGGGGCCAGTATAGACATCAAAGAGCCGGGCCTCCACCAGCCAGGGCCGGCCATGTTGATAAAGCACTTCTGTCACCCGGGCCGCAGGCACGCCCTCGGCCAGGACCAGGGCCACGTCGAGATAAACCGCCGGGTACCGGGGCAACGGGGTATAGAGGGGGAATGGTTCCGCAGCCGCCAGCAGTTCGCTCACTTTGAGTTCAAAGGCGAAAACGGGCCCCGCCAGATCCAGCGCGTCCGTGACCGTGGGGGAAAGTTCCCCCAGCCAGCCCAGTTCCCGGTCTCCGGCGAAGACCCGGGCCGCAGTGGTGAGAAAGGCCGGCGTCTCGTTGGCCCGAAAGGTCACATCGCTTGCCAGAAGCCCCGCCAGCAGCGTCTCCACCACGCCCTTGAGATCAAAAAAGTCCAACGGCTCAGGCTTGGCCAGCCAGGATTCTTCCTGGCGGTGGCCCCACATCACTCCGGCCAGCCGCTCCTCTTCCCGGGGCAGGTCAGCCCCTGGCAGGGGAGTAAAGCTGCGGGCCATTTCAAAAAGACGCACGTCCGCCATCTGCCGGGTGGCGTTGCGGCGCAGCATCTCCAGCAGGCCCGGCGCCAGGGAGGTGCGCATCACCGCCTGCTCTTCGCTTAGGGGGTTGGCCAGCCTCAGGCCGGGGTTTTTTTCTCCCAGCAGGTTGAAAAGCCGGTCCGACTGAAACGAATAAGTGACGGCTTCGGAAAAGCCCATTCCGGTAAGGAGTTCTTGCGCCTCCCGGCGCAAACGGGCCAAAGGCCCGGGCCGGGGGGTGCCCAGATCCCCTTTGGGCAGGGTGACGGGGATGCCGTCGTAACCGGCCAGGCGGGCCACCTCTTCGATAAGGTCCGCTTCCCGCTCCAGATCCCCCCGGTGGGACGGCGCCTGCACCACCAGGG
>CAZFWX010000061.1:0-6172 GCA_964522695.1 uncultured Desulfobacterales bacterium | reverse complement strand
TGAGGAGGCTCACCATCTTTTCCTGGGGCAACTGCGTCCCCAAAACGGCGTTGGCCCGGGAAACCCGCAAGCTCAGCCGGGGCCGGGGCACGGGCGTGGGAAAGACGTCCAGCCGGCCCCTCAGCACGCGCCCGCCGCCCAAGTCCGCCATGAGTTGCGACGCCCGCTCCAGGGCGTGAATGACCCCGTCCGGGTCCACCCCCCGCTCAAAGCGGTAGGAAGCTTCGGTGCTGAGCCCCAGGCGCTTGGCGGTGCGCCGGATATGGCTGGGATTGAAGTAGGCGCTCTCCAGCAGGACATCCTTGGTGTCGCTGGTAACCTCCGAGTCCAGGCCCCCCATGATGCCGGCCAGGGCCACAGGACGCACCGCGTCGCAGATGAGCAAAGTTTCAGGAGTCAAGACCCGCTCCTGACCGTCCAGGGTGATAAAGCGCTCCTCACCGCGATGGGGCAGGCGCACCACAATCTCCCCGCCTTCCAGACGCTGATAATCGAAGGCGTGCAAAGGCTGGCCCCACTCCAGGAGCACGTAGTTGGTGACGTCCACCAGGTTGTTGATGCTCCGCAAGCCTGCCAGTTCCAGGCGGCGCCTGAGCCAGAAGGGCGAGGGCCCCACGCTCAATCCGGTCATGAGACGGGCTGCATACCGGGGGCAGGGTATGGGGGCCAGGATGGTCACTTTAGCCCGGGACTCTATGGCTTCCCCGGCCTCATCCACCTGCACCTGCGGCAGATGCAGGGGCTGACCCAAAAGGGCCGCCACCTCCCGGGCCAACCCCAGAACGCTCAAACAATCGGGGCGGTTGGGGGTGACGCCCACCTCGAAGACGGTGTCGGCCAGGTCCAGGGCTTCGGCCACATCCCGGCCCGGGGTTAGATCCTGGGGAATGGCCATGAGCCCAACGTGATCCTCGGACAACCCCATCTCATCCTCGGCCAGCAGCATGCCTTCGGAGAGGATTCCCCGCAATTTCACCGGCTTGAGTTCCTGCCCCCCGGCCAGCACCGCGCCCGGCGGAGCAAAGGGATACAGAACCCCGGCCGCCAAATTGGGAGCGCCGCAGACCACCCGGAACGTGCGGCCGCCGGCGTCCACTTCCGCCAGGCGCAAACGGTCGGCCTGGGGGTGGGCCTCCACCTTCAGCACCCGCCCCACCACCACGCCGCGGCAGGCCGGGGTCACCGGTTCCACGGCTTCCACTTCAAAGCCGGCCAGCGTAAGGCGGTCCGCCAGGTCGCCGGGCGAAACTTTGACATCCACGAATTCCTGGAGCCAGTTGAGAGAAAGACGCATGAGAAAGCCTTCGTCACCGGATCAGGGGGCAGGCGAGGTCTTACGTCCTGTCCCTCCTGAACCGGGAAATATGCAAAATTTGGTTAACTATGCTAATTTATCGCCCTTCACAAGAAAACTCAAGGGTTGCGGTTTCTGCGGCGAGAAACTGTTGCACAAAAAAGAGAGGGACCGTCGCCGGTCCCTCCGAGGTACCACAGGTTACCCACTAAAAATCGCGTTTTCCCCAGTTCCCCCCCTGACTGGGACGCGCTCAGGCTTTTTTCCGCCCGAACCCCCGCTCCCCCAGGCCTTTTTCCTTGGCCAACTGCCGCCGCTGTTCAGAATACTCTTTGCACACCAGCGGGAATTTCTTGGGGTCCAATCCATAGCGTTTGTAATAATCCGCGGGAGACAACTGATGCGCCTTCCGCAAATGCGCTTTCAGAGTGCGCATCTTTTTGCCGCATTCCAGGCAGACCACATACTTGTCTTTGACGATCTCTTCCAGGGCGATGGAGGGCTTCTTCACCCCCACCGGCGCCGCCTTTTCTTCCGCGGCCGGAGCCGGCACCGTCACTCCCGCCAGAGACGCCAAGAGATTGTGTATGTCTTTGATCTCCCCCACCAGTTCATTGGGGGTCAACTCAGACATGGAGGCATGAGAAATGACAATCTGGGCCGTTAATTTTAGGATCTCTGTGGTCATAAGGTTCTTTCTTCTCCTTTGGTGGGATTGTCAGAGGGGATTGGTGGAAAACTACGGTTCACCCTTCCGGCTCAAATATAGTGACCTCCGATGTACGCGTCAAGATTTTTCTATACTATTGATCAATTTTTTTATTATCACCTTAAATAGCGCGATGTGGTAACACATAAAATTACCTGTCACACTGATCAAGATTTTCCTCCTTTCGCGATATTCTGTAAGATATAGGGGTCATTGACGGTTATCCGCCCTTTATCCTCCAAAATCGCTCCCATGCCCTTAAATCTCGCCAATGTGCGGGACAAAGTCTCACCAATGGTGCCCAGATATGCTGCCAGATGGGTTTTGGTGACAGGCAATTCAAAGCTTGATCCCGCCTTAATTTCACCATGAACTTCCTGGCAGCGCTCTAAAATGTAGCGGGCCAGCCGGGCTGACACTTCCTTCAGGGATAAATCTTCCAGTTGCCGGGTGAGGTGATATAACAAACGGCTCATGGTGGCCAGCATATTACGGGCCAACCGGGGTGAGGACGTGAGCAGATTGAGAAAATCCGTCTTGGGGAAAAACAAGGCCTGGCAGTCCTCCAGAGCGATGGCCGTGGCCGGGTAGATGGATTCCGCAAAAACCGCAGCCTCACCGAAGGTTTCCCCGGGACCCACCAACCGGATGATATACTCCTTGCCGTCGAAAGAACTCTTCACCAACTTTACCAGGCCGCTGGTGAGCACATAAAACCCCTGAGCCTCCCTGCCCTCCCAGAAAATGGTGGTTTCCCGGGAAAAGCTGCGGCTCACCGCCAGTTGGGCCAGGGTGGATAGATCCCTCTCTTCCACCCCGGCAAAGAGATGGTTTTTTCTCAGCAGGTCCTGCTTCGCCATGGTCATCTGTCAGCCCTCACCCAGATGCAGTCTTTCTGTCATACCGCGTTTTCTTTTATCATTCTAACAATTTCTTGGCATTTAGGTTAGGGTTGACGGCCCCTTGGGGGTGATGGTAGAGTGCTGGTGCCCACTGACTGGGAAGCCGACCCAACCTGTTACGGAAAGGAGTTTCTCATGGTTTGGAAAAAAGGATTGGCCTTCGCCCTGGCCTGCGCCGCCTGTCTGTCTTGGGCCTGCCAGACCCTTGCCGCCGATGAAATCCGCCTAGGGGTTAACGCCGAACTTACCGGCCCCAAACCCACTGTGGGGGACTCGTGCAAAAAGGCGGCGGAACTGCTGGCCGCCCAGGTCAATGCCGCCGGCGGCGTGAAAGTGGGCGATAAAACCTTCCGGATCGTCCTGTACGTTGAAGATAATGAAGACAAGGCCGAATCCGCGGCCGCCGCAGCCCAGAAACTCATCAACCAGAACAACGTGCTGGCCATCCTGGGCCCCAATGCCTCGGGGAACGCCATCCCCGCGGCCACTATCTGCGAAGACGCCAAGGTCATCATGATCAGCCCCTGGTCCACCAATCCCAAGACCACGGAGGGCAAGAAATTCGTCTTCCGGGCCTGCTTCATCGACGATTTCCAGGGACAGGTGATGGCCAAGTTCGCCCGGGAAAACCTCAAGGCCAAGACCGCCGCGGTGCTTTACGATGTGGCGTCGGAATACAACAAGGGCATCGCTGAATTCTTCAAGAAATCCTTCGAGGCCGACGGCGGCAAGGTGGTGGCGTTCCAGTCCTACACCAAAGACGACAAGGACTTTTCCTCCCAGCTCACCCTTATTAAGGCCGCCAACCCCGAGGTGCTCTTTCTGCCCAACTATTACAACGAAGTGCCGCTGCAGGTGCAGCAGGCCCGCCGCCTGGGGCTAACCATGCCCTTCATCGGCTCCGACTCCTGGGGGAGTCCCGAACTTTTGAAATCCGGCCCCGACGTCCTGGAAGGCTCCTACTTCAGCACCCATTACGCCCCGGACATCGCCACCCCCATGGCCCAAAAATTTATCAAGGATTACGAAACCAAATACGGCAAGAAGCCCGACGACGTGGCGGCCTTGACCTATGACGCCGGCCAGCTCCTCCTGGCCGCCATTACCAAGGCCGGCGCCCCGGACCGCCAGAAGGTGCGGGACGCCCTGGCCGCCATCAGCGAAATGGAAGGCGTCACCGGCAAGATGCGCTTCAAAGGCAGCGGCGACCCCATCAAAAGCGCGGTGATTCTGCAAATCAAAGGCGGCGCCTTCAAATACCACGCCAGCGTTTCGCCTTGAACTTAAGATAAAGGTTTGTGGGGGGAGGGCCGGGGGAGCTCGCCCCCTTGCCCCCTCCCTCAAGATCATCGAAGGCCCCCATGCCCGCGATACTGGTCCAAAATATCCTGAACGCTCTGTTGCTGGGGAGCGTCTACGCCCTCATCGCCCTGGGCTACACCATGGTGTACGGCATCCTCACTATGATCAATTTCGCCCACGGCGACATCTTCATGGTGGGGTGTTATCTGGCCCTGGCGGCTGCGGTGTTTCTCCTGGGCCTGCCCTTCGCGGTGCCGCTGCCTCTGGTTTTTGTGGGCGCTCTGCTCTTCAGCATGGTGCTGACGGCCCTGCTGGGGGTGACCATCGAACGGCTGGCCTACCGCCCCCTGCGCCAGGCGCCCCGGGTGTCCGCGGTCATCACCGCCTTGGGGGTGGGGCTTTTCCTGGAAAATTTCACCCTGGCGGTCCTGGGTCCCGAGCCCCGGCACTTTCCCGCCTTGATCAACATGACCCCCTGGCAGGTGGCGGGACTCAGCATCACGCCGCTGCAAATTCTCATCATCATTTTGGCTGCGGGGCTCATGCTGGCCCTGGACTTTCTGGTCCGCCACACGCTTCTGGGCATGGCCATGCGGGCCATATCCTATAACCGCCCCCTGGCGCCTCTCATGGGCGTCCCCGTGGACCGGGTCATCTCCTTCACCTTTGCCCTGGGTTCGGCCATCGCCGCCGCGGGCGGCCTCATGTATGGCCTGGCCTACCCGGTCCTGGACCCTTACATGGGCATCCGCATCGGCTGGTGGGCCTTCATTTCCGCAGTTGTGGGAGGCATCGGCAACATCCGCGGGGCCATGCTGGGAGGCTTCATTCTGGGCGCGGTGGAGATCTTCACCCCCCTGATCCTGCCCTCCTCCACCTACCGGGACTTCGTGGCTTTCTCCCTGCTCCTGATCCTTTTGGTCTTCAAGCCCACCGGCATTCTGGGCCGGGAAGTCTTCGAACGGGTGTGAGGTCTCAGGTGCGCATAACCGGCCTTGTCAGGGGGTACGGGATGCCTCTGGCCTCTCTGCTCATCCTGGTGTCTGCCTGGGCTTTGCCCGCTTCCGGCCTGCTCAATCCCTACCTGGTGCAAATCCTCATGTACGTGGGGATCAACATGATCCTCACCCTGTCGCTCAATTTAGTAAACGGCTACATGGGGGAATTCTCCGTGGGCCACGCCGGCTTCATGGGCATCGGCGCCTACGTGGCCGCCATCCTCACCGTCTGGGTGCTGCCCCGGGGGTTGAGCCCCTGGCTCTTCCCGCTGGTCTTGGTGGCAGGCGGCCTGGCTGCGGCGGTGGCCGGCCTGCTGGTGGCCTTCCCCTCCTTCCGCACCCGGGGGGATTACCTGGCCATCGTCACTCTGGCCTTCAACATGATCGTCAAAAGTATCCTGGAAAATCTGGAGGTGGTGGGCGGCCCCCGGGGCTTCTTGGGCATGCCCCGGCTCACCACGCTCCCCTGGGTGGCGTTCTGGGTGCTGCTGACCTTATGGCTGTGCCGCAATCTGATCTATTCCAACTTTGGCCGGGGGATCACGGCCATCCGGGAAGATGAGATGGCGGCCAACCTCACCACCGTGGACACAAGGCGCATCAAACTCTACGCCTTCCTGGTCTCCGCCTTCCTGGCCGGGGTGGCCGGAGGGCTTTACGCCCACGTGCTCCAGTTCATCAATCCCAGGAGCTTCTCCATCCTCAAGTCCACGGACATGCTGGTCATGGTCTATCTGGGCGGAGTGGGGAGCCTCACGGGGTCGCTGTTGGGCGCGGCCATCTTCACCATCCTCCTGGAGCTCCTGCGCCCCCTGGGGTTGTGGCGCTGGGTGGTGGGACCGCTCTTGCTGGTGCTGCTCATGATCTTCCGCCCCCAGGGCATCATGGGGCTCAAGGAACCCCGCTGGCTGCGGCCGTCGTCTGAACGTGGGGAAGGGGGCCAGGGGTCGCAGACCCCTGCCCCCTC
>CAZFWX010000060.1:0-18989 GCA_964522695.1 uncultured Desulfobacterales bacterium | reverse complement strand
CAGCGCCCGCCCTTGACGTTGAAGCTGAAGCGCCCCGGCTTGTAGCCCCTGAGGCGCGATTCGGGCACCTGGGCGAAAAGCTCCCGCACCATGGTGAACAGCCCCGAATAGGTGGCCGGATTGGACCGGGGGGTGCGGCCGATGGGGGCCTGGTCGATGTTCACCACCTTGTCCAGGGCTTCCACCCCCTGGCACCAGTCGTAGGCTGCGGCCGGCACCCGGGCCCGGTAGAGCTTCTGGCGCAGGGCCGGGTATAAGGTGTCCATGACCAGAGTGCTCTTTCCGGACCCCGACACCCCGGTGACGCAGGTGACCACCCCCAGGGGGAAGTCCACGGTCAGATCCTTGAGGTTGTTGCCGCGCGCTCCTTCCAGGCGCAGGAATCCCTTGGGCGTGCGCCGGCGGGCGGGCACGGCGATCTCCCGTCGGCCGGAGAGGTAGAGCCCCGTCAGGGAATGGTCCTGTTCCATGAGCCGGGCGGGTGGGCCCCCAAAGACCACTTCGCCGCCGTGCCGGCCGGCCCCAGGACCCATGTCCACGACATGGTCAGACTCCCGGATGGTCTCCGGGTCGTGCTCCACCACCACCACGGTGTTGCCCAGGTCCCGCAGCACCTTGAGAGTTCCCAGCAGGCGCCGGGTGTCCCGGGGATGGAGGCCGATGCTGGGCTCATCCAAAATATAAAGCACGCCGCTCAGCCGGGAGCCGATCTGGGTGGCCAGGCGGATGCGCTGAGCCTCGCCCCCGGCCAGGGTGCCGGTGGCCCGGTTCAGGGTCAGGTAGTCCAGCCCCACCTCCAGGAGAAATCCCAGGCGCTCGCTGATTTCCTTGAGCACCCGCCGGGCGATCTCCTGCTGGCGAGGGGTGAGTTTAAGGCCGTTGAACCAGGTGAGGGCCTTATTCACGGTGAAGCCCGCCACCTGGCTGATGTCCGCGCCATCCAGCTTGACGGCCAGGGCCTCCCGGCGCAGACGGGCGCCGGCGCAATCGGGGCAGGGCTGCACCGTCATGTACTCCTCGATTTCCTCCCGCACCAGGGCCACGTCTGTCTGCCGGTAGCGCTCCTTCAGGAGGGGAATGACGCCGGGAAAAGGCCGGGGCATGAAGATCCTGCGGCCCTGCTGGTCATAGAAAAACTGGACCTCTTCCTTGCCGGAGCCGTAGAGCAGTACCTGGCGCACCTGCTCCGGCAGCTCCCGGAAAGGGGTCTGGCCGGAGAAGTGGTAGTGCTTCTCCAGGGCCTCCAGCATCTGCTGGTGGCGCAGGGAATGCTGATGGGCCCAGGGCCGCACCGCGCCCTCCCGGAGGCTCAGGTCCGGATTGGGGACCACCAGGTCGGGGTCGATGACCATGCGGGTGCCCAGGCCGCTGCAGGCCGGGCAGGCCCCCTGGGGGCTGTTGAAGGAAAAGAGGGCCGGGGTGATTTCCGGCAGACTTACCCCGCAGTGGTCGCAAGCGAATTTTTCACTGAGCAGGAGCTCCTCCCCGTCCTGCACGGCCACCCGCACCACCCCACCCCCCAGCTTCAGGGCCAGCTCCAGGGAGTCGGTGAGACGGGGCGGCAACTCGGGCTTCACCACCAGCCGGTCCACCACCGCCTCGATGGTGTGGCGCTTGTTCTTGTCCAGGGCGGGTAGTTCCTCCAAATCCACCAGTTCGCCGTTCAAGCGGATGCGGCCGAAGCCCTCCCGCTGGAGGCGCTCCAGCAGCTTGGCGTGCTCCCCTTTGCGGTTCACCACCACCGGCGCCAGGATGGTGAAGCGGCTGCCCAGGGCCAGCTCCATGATCTGGTCCACCATCTGGGGCACGGTGAGGGAGGCGATGGCCCGGCCGCACTGGTAACAATGAGGCGTCCCCACCCGGGCGAAAAGCACTCGCAGGTAGTCGTAAATTTCCGTGGCCGTGGCCACCGTGGAGCGGGGGTTTTTGGAGGCGGTGCGCTGCTCGATGGCGATGGCCGGCGAAAGCCCCTCGATGTACTCCACGTCCGGCTTGTCCATAAGCTCCAGGAACTGCCGGGCGTAGGCCGACAGGGACTCCACGTAGCGCCGCTGCCCCTCGGCGTAGAGGATGTCGAAGGCCAGGGTGGATTTGCCCGAGCCCGACACCCCGGTGATGACGATGAACCGGTGACGGGGCAGCTCCACGTCAATGTTCTTGAGGTTATGCTCCCGGGCGCCCCGGATGATAATGGAATCGGTGGTCATACGGTAGGGGAAAAGCCGTCAGGATTCAAAATGCCTCATGAGAATTGCGGGCGGGAGTTCAGGGAAGGACCTTCCTGGAAACCGCGGCCAGCGTTTCTGCGGCCGCGCCGGCATTTTTGGGCTTGCGGCCCCGCTTCTTCTTAATGTCATATTGCACGAATTTCACCCCTTGGGCCCTGCCGGCGCCGCCCGGCCACAACAGGGGCCCCTCGCCCATGAGACGGGCGATTTCCGCCAGCGGCAGGTCCAGATATTGAGGCGGAATCACCTTGATCTCTAATTTGGTGCCCCGGGCGGGACGGGTCCTTTCTTTGGTCATCAACAGCCTTCCTTTCCTGTCAGCAGATCAGGGATACCTTCATCCTCCCCGGCTGAAAGCTGGTCAGGAATCTTCTGAATTACCCATCCTTAAAATATAACCAGCCAGGCGCAGCCATGCCAGGTTTTTTCAGGATTGCTGCAGGAGGAAACCGCCAGGGAAACTGCGATGGGTGAGTTCATGGGAGCCCGGGCATAAAGCCCCCCTCCCATTTCCTCAATCTTGCGGATTACTGTAAAGTTACTCGTTTTTTCCTGAATTTCTTCTCTTAGGGCCGGTCGGAAACCCGGTACCGGCCCGCCAGGGTGTAGCGCACCCGGTTGGCCCGTTCGCCGTTGTGCTCCAGGATCTTGGCTTTGAGCAGGAGATCCAGATAGAGCCACGCCGTCTTCTTGTTCACCTGGAAATGCTCCTCGAAATCCAGGAGGCGGAACCAGTTGCCCTCTTTTTCCCGGAGAAAATCATACAGGCCTTCCCGGGTGAACTTGCGCCTGCCTTTGCCGGCAATGGGCAGCAGTTCCAGGGCCTGGCGCAGGTCCTCATTGGTCTCCAGGTTCTCTCCTGCTGGGTCTGACGCCTTCGCAGGTTTCGCAGGTTCCGAAGCAATCGGCGGGGCCGGCGCCGGACTGAGCCAGCCGGTCTGGGTCCGGGAAAAATACCGGTGCACATTCTCTTCGATGAGGTCCAGCAGCCGGAAAAACTGGGAGAGGGTGATCTGGCCGGAAAGCTGATCCACGAGATAGGCCTTGGCCTTGTTGCGGATGAAGGAGACCCGGTCCGAGACGCCGGGAGGCAGCTCTTCGGCCTCCCAAAGCACTTGAAAAAACATGCCGGCCACCAGGGTGGCGTCCAGAGGACGGGCGGGTGAAAAGGCGGGATGGGGGGTTTCTGCCACCCGCGGCGCCCCGGCGGTCAAGGACGCCGCGGCGAAGTCCTCGTCAAAGGTGGCCAGGCCTGCCGGCTGCAGGGCGGCAAGGCAATCCCACGTCAAGGTGCGCACCAGGGTTCGCCGCGCCTCCTCATCCATCCCGGCTCCTCCTTGGGGTTTTTCCCATTATACGGCGAAAAAACCCTGAGAACAATTCCCGTTATCCCTGACCGGCGCCCCCGTTCCGTCATAATTGGTTGTCTGTTCTTAAAAACCTGCCCGAAAAACATTGCAACCAGGCAGATCACCTTTGACACGCGGGCGCCGCCGCCTTGACAGCGACCACGCGTCTGGTAATATTGATCTAACGGGCGATTAGCTCAGGTGGATAGAGCGTCGGTCTCCGGAACCGAAGGTCGGGCGTTCGAGTCGCCCATCGCCCGCCATAAATTTCAAGGGGTTAGGCCCAGCGGCTTAACCCCTTATTTTCCCTTTCCCCGTCTCTGAAACTTTCCTGAACAAACTGAGCAAAAAGGTAATAAAGGTCCCCCTCATCCATCCGTCCGGCGAGGCAGGTCCATGAGAATCTGCTGCAGGTCGGGCGGGGCTGAGGTGATGCGCAACCGGGCCTCAGCCTGCCCGCCGGTTCCCTCCTTGACAGCCGTGATCTTGGCGTAGACCCGGCCGGGCAGTTCGTTTCCCCCCGCATCCAGGAGCATCATGATGATGTCTTCCCAGGCCATCAGGGGTTCGGTGCAGCGCAGGGTGCCGCCGATGTCGCTCAGATGGGTCAGGGCGGCCGGAATTTCCTCGCCCACGGCCACCTTGTCCTTGAGTTTGCGGAAGCGCACGGGCAAGGCGGTGACCAGGGGGTGGAGCTGCTCGTCCCGGTCCCTGAGAGCGCGGCTGTAGGGGCCCCAGATCCCCTTGATGTTGTAAAGGTTGACCGTGCCCGGCACCCCCTTGAACTGGCCCTGCAACACTTCCCGCACCTCCACCAGGTCTTTCACCCGCTCGTAGGTGGAAGAGCTGACCAGCACCTGGCCGCCCGTGGCCATGGCTTCGATGCGGCTGGTGAAATTGACGTGGGAGCCCACCACGCTGTACTTGGTGCGCCGCTCGCTGCCGATGTTGCCCACCACCACGCTGCCCGTATTCACGGCCACGCCCATCTCCAGGAAGGGGATGCCGTCCGCGGCATTTTCGGCGTTCACTTCGTCCATGGCCAGCTGCAAAGCCAGGGCGCAGGCCACGGCCCGGGCCGGGTGGTCCTCCATGGGTTCCGGCGCGCCGAAAAAGGCCAGGATGCCGTCCCCCATGATTTCGTCGATGACGGCCCGGTGCTCTAAAAGCACCTCGATCATCTTGCCCAGATAGCGGTTGAGAAAGGTGATGACCGTCTGGGGCGGCATTTCCGCGGTGAGGGCGGTGAAACCCCTAAGATCGTTCATGAGGATGGAGACCTCCCGGATTTCCCCGCCCAGCTCCAGGGCCTCCCGGTCTTCAAGAAGTTTTTTTACCACTTCCCGGGTGACGTAGCGGCCGAAGGTGTCCCGGATGAAGTCCCGTTTTTCGATATATTCGGTGAGCTGCGCCCCCAGCCGGTTGAATTCCTGGGCCAGTTGCACCACTTCTTTGACCCCCGTTTCGGGCACGGCCACTGCGAAGTTGCCTTCCCCCACCTGGCGCACCCCCTCGGCCAGGGCCTCCACGGGCCGGGTGAGGCTCCGGGCGAAGAAGAGGCCGGTCACCAGGCCGGCCACGGCCAAAACACCCCCCATGCCCAGTCCCACCAGGGTCAGCCGGCGGCGGGCCCGTTCATTGTTTTTGCGAATATTCTCTTTGGCGTTGGCCATGATCTGCTGGCTGGCGGCCCGGATCTTCTCCTGGGCCGGCTCGAAGAAATCGTCCAGGTTGACCGCCGCAGAAGCAATAAAGGGCGTTCCCGGCACATGGGCCCGGGCGGAGAAGCGCTTGCGCTTGCGGCCGCTGGAATCCTTGAATTCAAAGTACCCCGAGACCTGCTCCTCCGTGAAGGAGCGTTGAATCAGGTCGTGCATCTCCTTGGCTTCCTGCTGCCAGGAGAGGACGTTTTTGCCTTCCACCCGCAGGAGGCGGTGGAAGATGATCTCGCCCTTGCTGTCGTAGACGGAAATGTGGCCCACTTCCCCTTCCGGGGTGGAAATCCCCTGGGTGGCCACCCGGCGTAGGGTGTCATTCTGGCGCAATTTGGCGTAATCGGTGAGATCCATCCCTTTCAGGCGCAGGGCCAGCCCCCGGGCCACGCCCTGCACCTTCATGGTGACGATTTTTTCCCCATAGACGGTGAGTAGATTTTCGGCGATCTGGGAGGTGACGGCGATGGTGCGCTGCGCGCCTTTTTCGGCGTTTTCCTGGCTGGTCTGGGTCAGGCGGCCGGTGACCTGGTAGCCCATGACCCACAGGCCCCCCACCAGCAGCAGCACCAGGGCGAGATACGATCCCACGAGATAAACGCGGATACTCATGGCCTTGCTCCTTGCGGGGGGAAAAGGCGGCCCGCCGCAGCAGGATGGGGTAGCTGGCCTATATTAAGGTTTTTCGTCGCAAAAGGGTAATGAAGAAAAGGGCGCGCAAGAAAGGTCAAAGGGAGAATTTTGCTTCAGACGCGACACCCCGCCTTCCGCCCGATCCACGCCAGGCTGGCGCCCCGGTCCAGCCGGTAGGCCAGGTAGCCCAGGCAGATATCCAGCGGCGCGGTCAGCATCCTCCGGAAATTTTTTAGTTTTTTGGAGAATTGCCGGGCAGCCGATGGCAGGGTGGCGGCCGGGCCGGGCCCCGGGGCCGGAGAAGGGCGGAAGATGTGGACATCCATCTCACCGGCCAGCAGCCGGTCCAGGAGACCGGGAAATCGAGGCATAAGGGCCGGTTTGAAAATCTTGACCAGGGATTGGGCGTAGGGCAGGCGGAAGGGGTCGTAATCCACGTGATGCACCCACACAGGGGCAAAGCCCGCGCCGGTCAGCAGCGCTGTCAGGGTGTCCCGGGAAAAATAGCTGATGTGTTCATCCTTGAACAGCTTGTGGGCCTGCTTCTCAAAGCGGGCGCCCACGGAGAAGATATCCGGCACTTCCACCACCAGGTAGCCCCCGGGCCTGAGTTTGGCATGCAACAGCCGCGCCGCTTCTTTGGGCTCCTCGAAGTGCTCGAAGACCTGGAACATGACGATGGCGTCGAAGGAAGCCTCGGGCAAATCGGCGTTTTCCAGGAGGTCGTTAATGACCGGCAGGCCCTTTTCCCGGTGCCGCAGGGCTCCTTCCCGGCCCGGCTCCACGCCCAGGACCTCAAAGCCCCGTTCCTGCATGACCGCCAGAAAATGGCCGTGGGCCGATCCCACTTCCAGAAGACGGCCCGCTTTTAAACCGGTGTGCTTTTGAACATAGTCGGCCCGGAAGCGGGAGCCGCGCTGGATTTTTCGCTGGTCAAACTGCGCCCGGAGATCAACCGTGGTCTCCCCCGTGCCGGCATAGCGCGTCTTAAGGCGGGCAAGGTCAAAGGGCGGGCCCATCTGGGCGAAGCCGCACTGGCGGCAACGCACGATCTCCAGGCCGTCCAGAAAACACAGCGTGGTGAAATCCTCGGCGCCGCAGAGACGGCAGGGCCGCCGGGTCGGGGTGGTGAAGGGCATATGCATATACAGACCGGACAGTTCAGGGTAGGGCAGGGCGTTGCCTGCTTTAAGCGATTACTAAAAGTTTTTTCCCAGAGAGGCGTCCTTCTCATCCCCCCATCACCCCCTGTAAAAATGGGGGAAATATAAGGAATAGCTACTAAAATCCCCCTTTGAAAAAAGAGTGACTTAGGGTGATTTGAGGACCTTCATGGAGAAGGATTTTATGGCAAACGCTATAATCTCCAGAAATTATAGACACATTTCATCCGAAGAGAAATTGCTCCGTGGGAATTGGCAGTCCTGATTATCGGGGATTTTTTTCAGCATCCCCCCAAATGCCGGTGCAGTTGCTCCAGGGCCGGGGGCGAGACGAAGGTGAAGCGCACCGTGGCCGTGAAGCGGCGGTCCGCAACCGTTTCCGCGGCCACCACTTTGCCGTAGAGCGCGGCCGGGTGCTCCTGGCCTTGGTCGTCCAGGAAGGATAGGGAGACGTCCTGCCAGGGCTGCACTTCGCCTTCGCCGGTGAGCCGGGCCGCAGTTTCGGACAAAGCGGTGATGGCCGAAGCAGGCAGGGGGTCCCGCATCACCTTGCCTTTAAGGATCTGGAGGCGCACCGGCACGGGGGCGGCCAGGGGAGTGAGGCCTGTCCTCCGGGCCGGCAGCCTGACCGGGAAAGGCCCCCCAATGGCCACCACTTCATAGAGGGTGGCGGCCTCAGGCACCCCTTTCATCTGTACGGTATAGACCTCGCCCACCTCCACCATGTCCGACACCCGCCGGTAGGCGTCTTCGCCCACCAGGACCTGACCCCCCACGGAAAAGCCTTCCATGCGGCTGGTGACGTTCACCGCGGAGCCGATGATGCTGTATTTGGTGCGCTTCTCCGAGCCCACGTTCCCCACCACCACGGTGCCGGTGTTCACGGCCACGCCCATTTCCAGCAGGGGCAGGCCGTCCGCGGCGTTGGCGGCATTGATCTCGGCCATGGCCGCCTGCATGGCCAACGCGCAGGCCACGGCCCGGGCGGGGTGGTCCTCCATGGACTCGGGGGCGCCGAAAAAGGCCAGAATGCCGTCGCCCATGATCTCGTCAATCACCGCCCGGTGATGGATAAGGATATCGATCATGCGCTCCAGGTAGCGGTTCAGGAAGGTGATCACCGCCTCTGGATCCATGGCCGCGGTGATGGCGGTGAAGCCCCGCAGATCGCTCATGAGCATGGAAACTTCCCGCTTTTCGCCGCCCAATTCCAGGCCGTCTTTGGATTCCAGCAACCTCTTGGCCACTTCCTGAGTGACGTAGCGGCCGAATGTGTCCCGGATGAAATCCCGCTTTTCGATATACTCTGTAAGCTGGTGCCCCAGGTGGTTGAAGGACTCGGCCAGATGGACGATCTCTTTGGCGCCCTTGGTGGGGACGGCCACGGTAAAGTCGCCCTCGCCGATTTGGCGCACCCCGTCCCGCAGGCGGCGCAGGGGGCGGGAAAGGGAACTGGCAAGGACGAAGGCGAAGACGCAGGCCAGGCCGAAAAAGGCGGCGCCCCCGGCCAGACCCCAGCCCCGCAGTTGGCGCGTAATCTTTTCATTGTGCTGCCGGACCGCTTCCCGTCCCTGGGCGATGATGGCCTGGCTGGCCTTGCGGATGCGCTCCTGGGTGGGCTGAAAGAATTCGTCGATATTGACGATGGCCCCGACAATGAGTGGTGTGCCGGGGACGTGGACCCGCACGGCATAGCGGCGGCGTTCTTTGTTATCCTTGTCAAAAAAGGTGAAGGTCCCGGAGACATAATTTTCCGTGAAAGACCTTTTAATCATGGCCGTCACTTCGGGGTAATCGTTCCCAAAATCCTGCTGATACTTCCCCTCCACTTTTGGGTCAGGATGGAAAATCATAAAACCCTTGTTGTCATAGAGGTCGGTGTAGCCGGCCGCGCCGGTGAGGGAGTTGATGGTCTGAATGGCGATCTTGCGAAGCTGGGGGTCCCGGCGCATCTTGGCGTAATCGAAGGTCTTCTGGCCGCGGAAGAGATGCCCCAGTTCCCGGGCCACGTCTTCTGCCTTATCCTTGACCACCAGGCGGCCGATACTGGTGAGCACCTCCTCGGTGAGCTGGTAATTGGTGTAAGTCAGGGTAAGCAGGCCTTCTTCGGAAAAGCGCGCGCGCTCCACTGAAACCTTCTCCAGCAATGACTCGGCCACCAGCCAGATGCCCAGGGTTAAAACCAGAATCAGCCCCAAGTAGGAGAGGAGCAGGTGCGCACGGATTGTCATAAGGCCTCCGGTAGAAACTTGGGAGCGGCAATTTGAGGAGAAGGCAGGGTTCGCATACCCGCGGTTCTCCCCTTAATTATCTCAGTATGCTTAAAAATCAACATACTCCCCCCGAATCATGGACCGGAGATGGCAGGTGTCATTGAGGCTCATGATGTGCCAGACGCCGTTCACCAGGCGGAAGCGGTTGATGGCCGTGGTGTCCTGGCCCAGGCGCCAGAAGTGGGAGTCGTCCAGGCCCAGGAAGGCGGCTATGAGAACCTTGTTCACGGCCCGGTGCGCGGCTAAGAGCACGGTCTGGCCCGGATGGCGGGCGGACACCGTGAGCACCGCGTCCCAGGCCCGGGCCCGCACCTCGGCCAGGGTTTCGCCACCCGGGAAGCGCACCAGGTGCGGCGCGGTCTCCCATTGGCGGTAGAGGTCGGCGTAGCGCACCTTGACTTCGGTGAGAGGCAGGCCCTCCCAGTCGCCGTAGCACAGGTCACTGAGGCCCGGCAAGTCCTGGACGGCGAGACCGTGATGCCCGGCAATGGCCTGGGCGGTGTCCCGGGAGCGGGACAGGGGCGAGGTATAGGCCGCATGGATGGTTTCGCCTTTGAGCCACTCCCCGGCCAGCCGGGCCTCCTCGCGGCCCTGGTCGTTTAAGGGGATGTCCTGGGAACCCCGGAAAATCTTGTCTTTATTCCAGGGAGTTTGGCCGTGGCGCACCAGGATGATCTGGGTCATTGCTCCTCCTGTCCATGCCGGAGTAACCTTCACCACGATAAGCTACTATAGTGAGATTCGCCGAAATGGACAAGGGGGGGATAACCGAAAGCTGCGGGTGCAGGGGAGGAGGGGATAGGCGAGAAAGGCCAGGCGCCTGCAAGTTGGATGGACCTGAAGGGATTCGCAGGGAGAGTTTGGGGGGCAGGCATGGCGGACTTCAAAACGAAGCGGCGGCGCCGGTGTGTCGATAGCAAATACTATGACCGCCAATCGCAGCAGATGAAATGTCCGCTTTGGCGGATTTGAGAGACGGGCGCCAGGGGGCGCGGTAAAGCGGTATCCGGAATCGGCTGGCTTCGGGCCGCGGCCACCTTGGGAGCGCCGCCCCTTAAACGGCGGATGCCCTGTACACTGGGGAAAAGGGTCTCTGCCTCTCTCACAAGAAGTATTCACGTTAATGGAAAGCACTTGCATGAGAACTTGGGCATCTGCATGTGCTATCGAAACCCAATATTTTTGATTCTTGACAATTTCCAGCCGATACATATGATAGAAACAGGGGCATTGAAAGGAAAAACTGCCCCGAACTTCCGGCACTTCCTGTCTTCAACTGCAGGGGGGAGCTACATCCTCCTCCTGGAAGCCAGGGTGGAGCTGGAGGAGAGCCGGCATAAACCAAAGAACCCCCAACCAAGAGGAGGGCGATACTTTCCCCTGTACCGGTGAGGTTGTCCCAACCTGAAGCAGTTCCCCCTGTCCGAAGTCCTCTGCACACTTGTGATTACTCCCGTGGCAACCCGCCATTGTGACGGCCGAAAAGGTCGGAAGACCCTTTATTGCCTGGGCAGAAGCCATATTCGGACGGCCTGCCGGAGATGCGCGCCCAGGCGCAAATTAATGCAATCGTGGGGAGGAAATCTTTTTTCTGAAAGACTTGAGGATTCAGGGAAGGAACATATTTCGACAGAAGGAGGACCCGGTCATGATGACGGCAAGAAACGCAGCTCTCATCGGTATAATCCTGCTGGTAATCAGCGCCATCCTCAGCCTGCAAACGGTATCGGCCCGGGAGATCACCCCCGGCGCCCCGGACGCGGCGTGGGGGCAACCCTTGCCTGACAGTGCTCTGACCAAAATGTCAGGCCGGTCTTCCCTGGTGAACTACGGCAACGGCTTTACCAGCGCCATCGTGCAGACCAACTCCGGCGGCGGCACCCAGGTCAGCAGCGCCAGCGTTTTTTCCACGAACGCCTCATTGACCGGCGCGGGGTCCCAGACCACGCCGTTTGACACCAACACCGCGGCCAATTTCAGTGTGTTCATCGGGTTTTTTAAGAGATGATTCGTAAGCCCCTGGCTCACCCGCAACGATGACACGCCGGTGGGGCGGAGTTCCGCTCCGCCGCTTTGGGTGGCGCCGCAGGCTTCCGGCTTGTGCATCGCACCGGGAGGATGTCGGCGCCACCAAGACCTTCTTCAAACAGTTAACCTGCCGATATCACCTGTCGAGGCGGGTTTTTCACCCGCCCCGATACCGTGAACCTCAGATTAGAGATCAACAACCATCTCCGCTTCGTTGCCGCACTGGGTGCACACCAGGGTGTGTTTCCCGGAGGCTGGCGGCGCGGCGGGCGCCGCGGCCTTCTCTGTCACCGCCACCTCTTCGCACTTGATGGTCATCTCCGCCTCGTTGCCGCAATTTTCGCAGGTGCAAACCAGGGTTTTTTTGGGTTCCATGACGTCCTCCTTGAAAGCCTGCCTTCTTGTTTCGGGGACATATACCAGGTTGCAATCAAATGACAATGCCATGTAGCCGCAGGCTTCAGCCTGGGTCTGCACAGGCCGGAAAGCTTGTGCCACCGTTTGACGGCAACATGGTATTAGTTGGCTGAGCCTAGTGTTGCGTTTCAGAAATAACTTAACAAAGCCGCCATGGTAAATCGGCCCCATTCTCCCTCCCCCTTGATGGGGGAGGGCTGGGGTGGGGTTGGTAAGTTTACTTTAGATTTCCTAAACTTGCAAAAGAAGCTAGCCCTCCCCCCGACCCCCTCCCACCAGGGGAGGGGGAGAAGGGAGCGCCGGTAATTTTGTCAGGAAATTCTGAAACGCGACACTAGCGGGCTTTCTCCTGGGGAATCCCCTTCTCCGGGATCGTCTCCTTACAAAGCCCGCATAAAGGCCACCAGGTCTTTTTTCTCCTGGTCGCTCAGCTTCAGGCCCTGGATCAGATTGAAGAACTCCACAGTATCCTCCAGGGTCAGCAGACGGCCGTCATGCAAGTAGGGCGGCGAGTCCTTGATACCCCGCAGGGGGAAGGTCTTAATGGGCCCGTCCTGGCTGGCCATGCGTCCGTTGATCATCTGGGGCTTGAAGAAGCGCTCGGCCTTCAGGTAGTGAAGGAATTTTTCTGCATCTTTCCTTATAATAAATAATATTTCTCAATATATAGGTTGTCTGTAGTTCGAAAAAAAAATAATCAGCCACCCTGCCTTTTTTCAAAAACGTCTCCCCAGGAAAACCCTTCCTTATTTTTTCACCTTCACCCAGGCGGCCTGGGGGCCCTCCTCGCCCATTTCCAGGGCGAATTCCACGAGGACGCCCTCCGCCAGTTTCTCGAAGGCCCCCTTTTTCACCGCGTTGGCGTGGAAATAGACCTCCAGCCCGTCCGCGGTCTCTATGAAACCGTAGCCCTCGTCGGCCAGAACGCGGGCCACCTGACCGCTTTGGCCTGGCGCCTCGTGGACTTTCACCTTCTGCTCCCGCATGCGGGCATGTTCCCTGAGCACCCGGTCCAGGGCATTGAAGGCGTCGACGATGAGGGGCAGGACGTAGGCGCCCCGCCGTTTGATGGTCAGGGTGGTTTTGGTAAGAGAGACCACGACGCAAAGTTCAAAGGCGCCATGCCGGTGGTGGCCGGTGCCCATGAATTCCACCCGGGCATGGAGAATGGGTTCATGCGCGTGGCGCTGGACTTTGGCCAGTTCCTCCGCCACCTTGTCCCGCCATTCCGGCAGAACGTCAATGCCGCGGCCGTCGATATGCACATCTGTCGCCATGGGTGTCATAGCCTCCCGGATAGATAACAAGAATTGCGCCTGAGCCGTAAGCTCAACCAAGCATCCTCAAGGGGGGCTGGCGGGTCCCTGCCCGTCATCTGCACAGGCTGGAAAGCCTGTGCCACCTTTTGTTTGCAGGCCCTTCCTCGTTCCCAAGCGGGAGCTTGGAAATTAGAACAAAACGAAGCGAAAACCCGGCTTTTCGGCCATGAACAACTAAATTTTTTCTAAAGATAAGTCGTGGGGAAGGGATGGGGAAGGGGGGGCGGGGCCGCCTCCCCCTTTAGCGTGAACTAATAGCCTTCTTCCAGGTCCTCGTGCTTTACTTTGTCCTTGAACAGGAAGTACACCCAGGTCTGGTAGGCGATGACGATGGGCACGAAGGTCAGGGCCACGCCCAGCATGATTTTCAGGGTGAGGGTGCTGGACGCGGAATTATAGATGGTCAGGCTCCAGGCCGGGTTGAGGCTGGAAGGAATGAGATTGGGGAACAGTCCCACCACTCCGAACAGGGTCACTGCGAGGATGGTGGCGCTGGAGGCGAACCAGGCCTTCCACCAGTCGCCCTTTTTCAGGAAGACCCGGATACCCACGAGGGCCGCCACGGCCAGCAGGGGCAAAATGAAGAGGATGGGGACCTTGAAATAATTATCGAACAGATGGGTCACGCGATAGGTGGCCAACAAGAAAATCACCGCCATCACCAAAAGCACGGGCCACAGGCGCGCGGCCAGGGCCGCGGCCCGCTGATGCAGGTCGCCCTCGGTTTTGGCGGCGAGCCACAAAGCGCCGTGCACTAGAAAGAGCAGGACAAAGAGCAGGCCGCCGGCGATGCCGTAGGGATTGAGCAGGGTGAGCAGGGTGCCCTGAAAGACGCCTTCGGCGTCATAGGGCAGGCCCTTGAAGATATTGGCGAAGGCCACGCCGAAAAGCAGGGCGGGCAGGAAACTGCCGAACACCAGGCACAGGTCGCACAGGGAGCGGGCCCGGGCCGTTTCCACTTCGTCCCGGAAGCCGAAGGCCACCCCGCGCAGGATCAGGGCGAAGAGGATGAACATGAGCGCGCTGTACAGGCCGCTGAAGAGGGCTGCGTAGGCTGCCGGGAACGCGGCAAAGGTCACGCCGCCCGCGGTGATGAGCCAGACTTCGTTGCCGTCCCAGTGCGGGCCCATAGCGCGGTAGATGATGCGGCGCTCAGTGTCGTCCTGGGCCAGGACGGGCATCAGGGCGCCCAACCCCAGGTCAAAGCCGTCCAGCATGAAATACGCCCCCCAGAGCACTCCCCACAGGACAAACCAGATGATCTCCAACATACCTCAACCCTCCTTTCCCGGCAGTGCGGCTTGGGCGGGCTCGGGGCCCTGCCTGACCATCCGGGCCATCAGCGTAAAGGCCACCGCCCCCAGGAGTCCGTACACCAGGATGAAGGCGGTAAGGCTCAGGCCCACCTGGGAGGCGGCGATGGGCGACACCGCATCCTTGGTTTTCATCAGGCCGTAGACGATCCAGGGCTGCCGGCCCACCTCGGTGACGATCCAGCCGGCCTGCAGGGCAATATAAGGGAGGGGCATGGCATACATCATCAACCGGAGATAGCCGGGATGGGCTTCCAGATTCTTGCGCTTGAACCAGCCCACCACCGTCAGCAGGGCAAAGAGGAAACCCAAGCCCACCATGACGCGAAAGGCCAGAAAGGTAAGGGTCACCGGTGGCCGTTCATCTACGGGGAAATCCTTGAGGCCCTTCACCGTGGCGGAAGGGGTGTGATAGGCCAGCATGCTCAGCACCCCGGGGAGTTTGCCGAATTCCACCAGGTTGCGCTCATTTTTCTCATCCGGGATGACCAGCAGGTACATGGGCGCGTGGGACTTGGTCTCCCAGTGGGACTCCATGGCCGCCAGCTTGGTGGGCTGAATTTTGGCCACCTCGCCGCCGTGGATGTGCCCCTGGAAGACTTCGGCCAGGGAAAAGATGAGGGCGAAGGTCAGACCCAGGCGGAAGGCCTTGGTGAACAGCGCCGTCTCCCGCTTCCGGAGGATATGGTAGGCGCTGATGCCCATGACCACGAAGCCTGACAGGATATAAGCGCCGCTCAGGGTATGGAAAAAGATTTGCCAGGAGAAAGGCTGGGTCAGCACCGCCCAGAAATCGGTGAGTTCGGCCCGGCCGTTTCTGATGGCGTAGCCCACCGGATGCTGCATCCAGCCGTTGGCCGTGAGGATAAAGAGGGCGGAGAGATTGGAGGCGAAGGCCACCAGCCAGATGCTGGCGTTGTGCATCCTGGGGGAGAGGCGTTTCCAGCCGAAGATCCACACCGCCAGGAAGGTGGACTCCAGGAAGAAGGCCAGGGTGGCCTCAATGGCCAGCAGCGAGCCGAAAATGTCCCCCACGTACTTGGAGTACCGGGACCAGTTGGTGCCGAACTGGAATTCCAGGGTGATGCCGGTCACCACCCCCACGGCGAAGTTGACAATGAAGATCTTGCCGAAGAACCGGGCCAGCCGCAGGTAGTCCTCATCACCCCGCCGGATGGACAGGTATTGCATGAGGGCGATGAGGATGGACAGGCCCAGGGTCAGGGGCACGAAAAGGAAATGGAAGAAGGTGGCGGCTGCAAATTGCAGGCGCGACAGCATTAATGCATCCATGCCAAGTGACTCCCTTCTCTGTGACCGCCCCAGGCCGGGAGGCCCGGCAGGCGGAAATTGCAGGTGAGCAGACGGAACCCCTTTGCCGACCGGGGTGCGGGGAAGCATTGCCTGGCAGTTTGTCCCGCCCCGGAGCGAGCGGTTCCCATGATTAAAATTTAAAAATTATTAGGAAATATTACTGGATTGTATCTATTTCTGCAAAGGGTTTTCCCACCCGCCGGAAAAAGTTCTGAGAATATACGAACACCCAGGGGAACCTGGGGCGGCGATTTTTTGATTCCTGGAAAAGAGGTTTTGACGGCGCCCGAATCCTGCCGGCGCTGCCCAGAGGTCGGAAGCCTGTGCCACCAGGCTTCTCATGATTATGAGAGAGGGCGAGAGTTCATGGGCGGCTGGTCCCAAGCACACGCCCAGGCCGTAGCCAACAGGTTTTTTCTCCTTGAATTTTGGAACTTTCTGAGGTAATGTCATTTTATCTAGACTAGATTATTTATAGAATGACCGATGCCACGAGGAAAAAACAAACAGGTACGTCAGGGAGACTTGTATCTCATCAACGATGTCTCCCGTATCGTCAATCTCTCCCAGAAACGCATCCGGGAGTATGAAAAAGAGGGTTTCATCAAGCCCATCCGGGAGAAAAACACCAACAACCGCCTCTATTCCTCCTTCGACGTCAATCAGATCCAGCAAATCAATCATCTCATCCACGAACGGGGCTTCACCCTGGCCTGCCTGCGCAATCTCATGGTCCTGGCCCCGTGCTGGAATATTTTTGACTGCCCCAACAAAGAACAGTGCCCCGCCTATCAGCTTCCCTGGCGGCCGTGCTTCGAGGTGCGGCAGTACCGGGACACCCTGTGCAACGGCCCCTGCGACCGCTGCGCCATCTACCTGAACCGCGACGTCAAGCGGGAGAAGGTTCTCGAGCAATACCACTCCTCCGTCCCCGAACAGGAGTAACCCCCATGGACCCAGGCCGGCTGCCTGAAGTTGCGCCTGGGGCGGCCACTGTCCGGGCCGTGGGCCTGCTGATCTCACAAGGGTTTCCGGGAGATGCTTGGCTGGACTCGCTGGTCCAGCGCCTGGGGGCCCAGGGGCTGGCCGTGGGCGTCCTGCTCTGGGATGCCGGGGGCCAACTGGCCGATGAGCGCAAGGACACCGGCCGGTTCCGGCAGGCCGGGGCCGTAGCTACAGCCCTGGTTGCTCCTGGATTTTTGCAGGTGACCGTGGCCGCGGCCTCCTCACTTACGATTGAGGAAGCCCTGGACCACCTGGGCCCAGACCTGGACCTGGTGCTCGTGGCGGGTACGCGGCCTTTCCCTTTTCCTTACCTGCTCGTGGGAGAACCCGGGCGGGCCGCAAGCTGCGGTGATGACCCCAATCTCCTGGCCGTAGTCAGCGAAGCGGGAGAGACGGACCCAGCCCCAGTCTTTCCGCCGGAGGACCTGGAAGGGCTGGCGAATTTGCTGCGATCACGATTGAATAAGTAGGGAACCCGGAGCCTTAAATACCATTTTGCCGTCCATAGGTGGCACAGGCTTTCCAGCCTTTAGGCCGGCAGGCGTAAGCCTGCGGCAACTGATAATTGTCCATTGACCGCAACCCGGTACAAGAACTGCCGAAGCGCGGGCATCCCGCCCCCCCGTTTCGGTCTGCACAGGCTGGAAGCCTGCGCCACCAGGCAATTATGGACTTTTCAGGACAATTCTCCACACGAGAAAACGTGCCTCAAGGCAGTCAGATCACCGGGGCCATCCTGGCCGGCGGCCGGGGACGCCGCCTGGGGCGGGATAAGGCCACCCTGCGGCTTCAGGGCCGCCCCCTGGCCAACTGGGTGGCGGCCGCCTTGCAACCGGTGGCGGCTGACCTCTGGCTCATCACCAACACCCCTGAGGACCACGCCGCCTTGGGCCTGCCCCTGCTCATTGATCTGGTTCCCTACCAGGGGGCCCTGGGGGGGCTGGAGACGGCCCTCTTTTTTGCCCGCACCCCCTTGGTCCTGGCCCTGGCGGTGGACACCCCCCTGGTTTCTTCCGCACTTTTGGCTTCCCTGGCGGCCATGGCCCCGGGACTGTCCCGCCCGGCCCTGGTCTGTGAGACCCACCGGGGTCTGCAGCCCTTTCCGGGCCTCTATGCGGTGCGGCTGCTGCCCAAACTGCGGGAGTTCCTCCAAACTGACCGGCGCCTGCAGCGATTTGTGGAAAGCTGCCGCCCCCAGGTCGTTTCTCCCACCGAAACGGCCCGCTGGGACCCGGCGGGCTTAAGCTTCCTCAATGTCAACACTCCTGCTGACCTGGAGCGGGTTCGGCAACAGCTGGCCTGAGGCAATATCCCCGGCGGTTTGCGCTTTTCTGCCGATAAAGAGGACTCAGTGGGGCGGGCCTCCGTGCCCGCCATATTTCGCCGTCTCCAGACGGACGCCCCGGCGACCACGAAAAAAATTCATAATTCGTTGTAATCTTAAGACTATGATGGTTCGTTCAGGAAGTTCAAAGGAAATGCCCGCGGCGTCGCAGAACCGGCTCCAGGGCAAGGTTGTGAGCATGCCCTTCTTTGTCAGAATTTTCCTTCCCCCCTGTTGACAACAGCGGCGTCAATGGGTAAATAAGCTAGTGAATCCGGTCCCATCGTCTAGCGGCCTAGGATACTGCCCTCTCACGGCAGAGACACGGGTTCGATTCCCGTTGGGACTACCACAATAGGTCTTAAACTATTGAAATCATGGTACAATTTCTTTAACCGTAGCGAACCGGTTAGCTACAGGTATGCCCACGCTCAGCATCGCCTGCCCATCCTGCCGCGTTAAATTCGGCACAAAGCGATTATATTTCTCCAGGGTCACCACCGGACTCTTGTGCCCCAGCATGCGGGCCACCCAGTTGACGTTCTCCCCGGCCGAGATGGCCAGCGTCGCAAAGGTGTGGCGCATCTGGTAGGGCGGCCGGTACCGGATCCCCACCCGCCGCAGCAGCGGCTCCCAGACCTTCAGGCGGAAAAGTTCCGGGGACAGGGGTTTCTGCTTGCCGTCCACAAACACCAGGTCCCCCACCAGCCAACTCACCGCCTTCTGGTCGGTCAGGGCCTCCTCGACCGGCGGCAGCATGTCGATGTCCCGCAGGCTCCCCGATGACTTGGGAATGCCCGTCTGCCCCAGCACCCGCCCTTCCCGGATGAGGATCTTGCCGTACCGGAAATCCACCCGGGCCCACTTCAGGGCCACCGCCTCGTTGGGACGCCAGCCGGTCCAAAAGGCGC
>CAZFWX010000059.1:0-19239 GCA_964522695.1 uncultured Desulfobacterales bacterium | reverse complement strand
AAGCCCAGGCCGTTGGGCCACTGGTCGAAGGGCCCGGCCTGGGTGGCCTGATAAAAGGGCGTATTATGGTTCTTACCGAACCATGAAGTTGCGTAGCCGTTGTCCCTCAGGATCCTGCCGATGGTGCCGTTCTCTTTCCTGATGATCGAGTCGTAGCCCGGGAACCCCGTGGCGATCTCGCCCACGACCCCAAAGCCGGCCACATGATGGTTGCGCCCTGTGATGATCGCCGCCCGCGTCGGTGAACACAGCGACGTGGAGTGGAAGTTGGTGTAGCGCAACCCGGCCTTGGCGATGCGGTCCAGGGCCGGGGTGGGAATGACGCCGCCGAAGGTGCTGGGCGCGCCATAGCCGCTGTCGTCGGTCATGATGAGCAGCACGTTGGGCGCGCCCTTGGGCGGCACGACGCGCGGCGCCCACCAGGACTTCGAATCCGTGGCCTTTTCCTTGATCACCCCGCCGAACTTCGGATCGGGCGGCGGCAGCTGTTTCCCGCTGATGGTGGTGGTGGCGCCCGGAGAACCCGGCACGCCGGTGACTTGTGGAGTAAAGGATATGGGTTTTTCGGCCTTCTTGGCCAAGGCCGGGATGGCCAGCAGCACCAGGACCAGGCCTGCCATAAGACAGGCGCAGATCGTTTTAGGTGGTCGCGACATCCTTCCCTCCTATTGAAGAAAAGTATTCAGCTTAAAGTTCTTATGCATCCGGTTCTCACGAGCGCTTCATGGCCTTTCTTGGGTATACTGTTTTTTTTATGTCCTCTCCTTTTCCCTAAACCGGCTATAGATGCCCTTGGGATTAACCTCTTAAAAACCCAAAAGGTATCCCCCATACAGCACCGCCATGAAGCTATCCCCGACCGCCGCCACTTTGACGAGGCCGAACTTCTTGAGGCGGCCCAGGAACACCGACCCGGCAAAGATGACTTTTTCGGAAAGAGCCAAGAGGACAACTGGAACCCGCACACTCGGGGCGAACGCGGCCCAGACCAGCAATGCTCCCACCAGGGAGCCAGCCAGCCCCAATGACATGGTCACAAGCGTCAACGCCGGGCCCGGCTCTTTGACGCGGAAGACGCGCTGGAGCAAACTGCGCGGGAAGAGAAAAAACCCGATGGTGGCGCCGGCGGTCATTGCCCCGGTCACCATCAGGATAGGCTGGATGTTTTCAGTGATCATGTCCCCGTGATCCCATGGACCATCCTTTCTCTTGCCCGGGTTCTCCTGGACGCCCCGTCAGAAGGGTTCTCACCTCATCCTCACAAAGAAAACGTCAAAGGTCTGCTGCAACTTCGGCTGAAAATACCTGCCCCGGAGCTGATCGGCCCCCGGGTCATAGGTCAGGTGGTAGGTCGCGCCCGGGTAGTTGGTGTCCCGCAGTTCGATGAAAACCTTGAGGGTGGTCCCGTCCAGGGCCGCCTGCGCCTGGGAAACGTTGATGGGCCGGGGATTGAAATACCCGGCGTCCATCTTGCCCGTCGCGTCAATGGCCCTGATCTCGATGACGTAGCCGCCGTCCGGGCGCTGCCAGCGGCCCTTAAGGAGGTCAAAGCCCACCTGGCTTTGCGGCTTGGCGGCAGACTCCTGGGCGGCCGGCGGTTTGGGAGCCTGGGCCACACTATGCCTGCCGTTGAGCATGAAAAAGACCCCGGCGATGACAGCCCCCAGGACCAGCACCAGCAAGGTAAGGTGGACATACATGTGCTTCATAGCTGCCTGAGCCTGACTCGCATTGCCTTTATTGTCCTGGCGATTGATTTTAGCCACGCCCCCTCCGCAATCAAAAAAATCATTCTATTGACTGAAACGCCAGTTCCGCATCCATCTCAAACAGGAGTTCCTCCCGGCAGACGTCCGCCACCATGACCACCGCGGGCAGGTTCTTAAGGCCCCAGGCCGCGGCCCTTTCGTGATAAACCTGGGCATCCTCGGCGCGCTTGACAAAAACGCAGGCCGCAACGGTGTCGCTCAAAGCGGCCCCTGCCGGGCCAATGAGCGCGGCAATCTTCTCGAAGGTGCAGTCGATCTGGGACCGGACGTCGCCGGCATGGAGGCTACGCCCCTGACCATCAATGGCTGCGGTGCCGGATAACTGAATGAGGGAGACGCCGGGCTCTTCGATGAGCGCGCCCCGGGAAAAGGCGGAGCCATAGGTCAGGGCCTCGGGCTGGGCCGGGCTGCGCAACTGCCGGACCCGGGTCCCCGCCACGGCCAGGAGGTCCAACCCTCCCGCCGCCCCCGTGGACACCTTGCCCCGGATGCCCGTGCTGGCGGGCAGGCGTGGAGAGGCGTCGCCGTTTGCGGGTATAAGACCCAATTCCCTGTATGTATCGCTTCTGGCTCGGTTGAATTCCGGGTACCAGGCCAGGATGTCGTCCAGATAAAACCAGGTGCGCGCCACGTCCCGGTAGGTGGAGCCGTTCGCTTTCAGCAGCCGGGCGGCTCGTTCAATCATCCGCCGGGCCTGGAGGGGCCGGTCCCTGGCTCCATTGCCATGGTTTGATAATCGCTGAAGGTTTTGCAGCAGCAGATAGGTGGCCTCTCCCCGCCGCCAGCCCCGGCCCACGGGATGATCCTGGTCCTGGATGGTCCAGACTGATTCTGCCGCCACGGCCCGGATGATGACCCCGGCGAAGCCCTGCCCCCAGGGCGGCTGTCCCTGAATATAGGTGAGGGGGCCTGCCGGGGAGATGCCTGCGGCCCTCAGAGCGGCCTCCCGGGCGGCCAGGACTGGGGACTGGACCGAGAGGCTGCCGAAGAGACGCTCCTGCACGATTGCCAGGCCTTGCTCCGCCAGTAACCTGGCAATTTCGCCATACGCGGCTTGAGCGCAACTGGTTGCATCTGCCTCCCAGGCGGCCTGGGCCACCAGGTACGCCTGGCCCGGACCCGCAGGCCACAGGTGCACCGTGCAGGATGGCTGGCGAAAAAGGGCGGGGTGGGCATGAAGCGGCCTTTCCTGACTAACAGAAGGGCTGGGGAGCACCTGTGCCGCCGGCATCCCCAGGTAGGTCTGCTTCAGGCCAGAGTGGATCTGATGTGCGGTCATCATGGCGTCTCCTGTGCGGCCTGCGCCCTTGCCAAGAGCGGCTGGAGGACACCTGCGCCCGGCTTGCCCAGGCTGGAAGCCTGCGCCACCGTCTCATGCCGGCCCCACAGCTTTGGGGGAGAAGCAGGGTTCGAGAGGCCGGAAAACCCGTCTCCCAGACGGCCCCGGGGTCCTCAGCGCCCGCCCCCATGGGTGTCCATATACAGGCTCCAATTGGTGCCCTGGGCGCTGGGCGTGTCCACCCAGTTGGGGTCCTGTGTCTTTTCCGCCGGGATGGCGCCGGTGCAGGCCGGGACGGCCAGGGCGAGAGCGATGAGGCAAATTTTTATAAAAATACCGCCTGGTTTCATGCCCATTCTCCGTTGCCGCAGGCAACCGCCGCACCCTGCCGGTGGGAATAAAAGGCTAGCACTCAAACTTTTCGGCGCCTACCAGGAATCGCCGGAGACATTGCCGCTCCCCGAGGTGGGATCCGGCTCCTGGGTCATGGGCTTGAACAAGCCGGCAGCCGGGGAGGAACTGGGCTGGGGCACCGGCGTGGCGCCGCAGCCCGCGGCCAGCATGAGGAAAGTCACGGCTGTGACCACGCAGGTCCATCTTCTGGGCCAGTGCATTAGGGGCGCCCTCCTTTGTCACAAGATAAGTTCCCTCGTCAGGCTGGACAACACCGGCTTGCAGGTGAAGATAATGTCCCCTTAGAGCAATGAGCCCGCCGTGAATTGCCGCGGCCTTTAATCAGCCGCTTCCTGGTTGCCTGGCCCCGGCGTCAAGAAAAACCGGCGGGTGGCCAGGGAGGTCCGGTCCTGGTGAGGGGCCAGGCGCAGCGTGGCGATGAAAAAACAGATCAGGCAGCAGAGCCAGGGCAATGACGCGCTCGCACCACCCCACCAGGTTGGTATCAAGGGATGACAGGCGATCGCCCCATTTCATGACATTTTTCCTCGTAAGCGAAGCCTCCTCGAATTTCTTTCACCCAGCCATGCGCCGAGATGCTTCCGGACGTTTACTCGAATATGGGCTTCTTCACCAGGTTGGGCAACACCGGCTTGAAGGTGAAGCGGATATTGAAGCGCTGCCCGAACTCCCCCGGGTAAACCGGCATCCACTGGAATTCCAGGGCTGTGGAGATGGGAGGCATCCCCGGGTGTATCCTGAAAGTTTTGCCTACGCCGATGCCCAGGGGGAAGGTCACCTGGTTGCCACTCTTGGCCCGCCAGTTGACCAGGATGTTGGGAGTCGTTTGGATCTGCCAGGCGTTTGGCAGCATGCGCACCAGCACGTACTGGAGGTTCAGCTGGTTCACCACGGGCCTGGCGCTGGTCCCGCCCACAGACCACCAGTTCTGGGCGAAGATGAGGCCCACCCATTTCTTGGAGATAAAGCCCGCAGCTGCGGCCGGCCCGATCTGGAACTTACCCTGGCCCAGGTCGTAGGTGCTGGCCGTGGGGAAAACGAAGGTGGGCCCCAGCCCCAAAATCCATTGGGGCAGGTTGGGGGAGAGCATGGCCAGGAAGGCCATATCCCCCATGCCGCCGGTGCGGCTCCATTCCGGCGTCAAGGTGGTGCGGTCGACCCCCTGGATATACGGGGTGGACAGGAAGGGGATGACCGGCCGGGGAATCAGGTTCCAATTTTTGGTCAGGGGAATGGGCAGCACCGGCTGAAAGTTGAAGACGAACTGCCCCCGGTAGGCCGGGGACAGGTCGCCCTTGAGAAAGGTCATGTTGCTCTGGGTGGTGATATTCCAGATGGAACTCAACGGATTGTTGAGCTGTTTCCCAACTTCCTGGAGATCCTGTTCCCCGCTCTTCCCCATTGCGGCTGGGGCCTTTTCCTCGGCCAGGGAGAGCACGAGGGTCAAGCCCCAGAAAGCCAGCAACCCCAGGGCCATCACTCCAAAACGGTCAAGCCGTCTGGTTCTCATATCTTCTCTCCGGGAAGCCTACTGGTTCGGGTCGGCGACCACGCAGTAGGTGATGTCGGAGCCGTCTTAGCAAGGCTGGTAGTGGTTGGTGCTGTCGTAATAGAGGGTCTTTCTTCATAAGTCACCTCTTTGGGTAAAATTTAACGTAATCTCTGGCAGGCAGGATTCCCCCACTATTTCTGGATGAACAGTTCGAAAGCCCCCGCCGGTTACTTTGTGGTAATGACCCCGTATGTCTGCAAGGCGTCCACCACCCCATGAAAAATGAGCCCCATCCCCATGGCGGCGATGAAAAACCCGACAATGCGTGAGGCCGCGTCAATACCTTTCTCACCCAACACATCCATGAGTTTCCTGGCCCGGATCAGCACCCCATAGGTTATGAGCATGACCGCCAACATGGCGACGGGGATAACCAGGAGAGGCAAAAGGTTGGCACGTTTGACCATCGAAGCCATCCCCAAGACGGTGGCAATCACCCCCGGCCCCACCATGATGGGGATGGCCAGGGGCATAAAAGCCACATCTTCCTGGCCTGAGCCGCCCTTGCTTTCGGGAATGATGGCGGCAATGGGAGACGGGGCGAAAAGCTCAAAGCCCAGGCGCATGAGAATAATGCCCCCCACAATGCGGATCATGCTCAAAGGGACCCCAAAGACGTGCATGATAAAGGTCCCGAAAACTAAAAAGAACAGCATGAGGAACAGGGCATAGAGGCAGGCCAGCAAAGCCGTCTGGCGGTGCGTCTGATCATCCCGGCCATGGAGGAGCTTCAAGAAGATGGGCAAGGCCTCCAGGGGATTGATCACCGCCAGCAGGGTGGAAAAAGTGCCAACAAAAAGGGTAAGCAGTCCATCCATGGTATCAACCTGCTATGCCGGGGCTGGCATTGGCCAGGAAACAAATTAAACCGCAACTCAAACCCAGCGTCACAACACTGGCTGGTTGGGCGGGTCTATCTTTAATAGGCGAACACCGCTCCCAAGACGGGTCCGTGAATCCATCCATTAAAGGAAAACTCATTTTTTGAAAACTGGTCGTAACGGGCGCGGTAGCCCAGATAGGCATAGATGTTCCGGTGCACCCGGTACCCGAAGTTGAGCTCCATGTCGCCGTCCAAATTGTTGTCGTTCATGAAGCCGAAACCGCCCACGGTGCCCCGGAAGGTGATGAGCGCTTTCTCGGTGAGCCAGAAGCCCAGGCGGAACCCCAAGAAGGGCTCCACATAGGCCCGGCTTCTGCTGCTGGAAATAGTCCTGCCACGGGTAGCGGTGAAGAAGGGACCATCAAAGGTGCCGGCCAGATTAAACTTCACGTACTGGTTGTACCAGTTGACGCGTCCACCTCCCAGGACTTCAAAGGACATGACCGGCAGGGGCTTGCCGGATTGGTTTAAGGGCACCGTACCCACCAGATAGCGCAGGCCGAAATCCGTGTTTCCCGCCCGGGCGATAAACTTGGCATCACCGGACAGCACTAATACGCGGGGCCGGGGCAGAGGGCCCAGAAAGATCTGTTTGCCCGCCTCGGCGCTGGCGTCGCCGGCCATGTAGGTAAAGTAATTGTCCACGAACAATCCCCAGCGCCCCTTCCAGGCCTCCACCCGCCCCATGACTCCGAAGACCTTGCTGAATAAATCGGGAACCAGATCATACCAGCCCACGTTTATGAAAGCGGATTTACCGCCGAGATTGATGTCGGCATTAATCCCAGCCAACCACATATAAGGAGCGAAAAAAACTGCCATTGGTCCTGCTTGTGGATGGGCAGGCGGTCATCGTCCTTGGCCGGGGCGGCTTTCTGCGGCGGCTTGCTCCCCTCCTCAGCCGCGTACCCTGCGCCGGCTGCGCTCAAAAACAGGATGGCCAGAAGCATGGCGATCAGTCTCTGCATGAAATTCCCCCTCCTCGGGCAATGGAGAATGTATCTTGTGGCCGCCGCCGGGCCTTTGCTTTGCTCTCGCTGTGAAGAAGGCGCCCGGAAGACTCGGCCACGCCAGGTTACCCCGGCGTGGCCCAGAAGCACAAGGAATTATTTCTGCGTCAGAACCATGGGTTGGCCCGGCCGGAACGCCTGGGCGTCCGGCCATTGTGCCGCTCTATTTCAGCTTCAGGTAGATGGCTTCACCCTTCATGAACAATTGGGCGCCCTGGGACATGGTCTTCCTGCCGTCGTTGATGACCTGGTTTCCTTGGGCGAACTTCTCTATGGCTCCCTTTTTCTCGGCAACCTTGTTGTTCATGATCATGCCCTTTTCGATCATTTTATCCCCGTCAAAAGACATCTTGAACGCGTCCGACATCATCTTGAGGCCCTGTTTGGCGACACTGGGGGTCTTCATGTTTTCCATGAAGGTCTTTTCCCCTTGGGCAAACAAGGTAGCCGCCTGAGTAATGGTTTTACGGCCGTCCTGGATGTACCTGTCCCCAGGGTCCAGCTCACTCTTAAAGCCCATCTGCTGGGCCACCAGGTCGTTCATCTCCACGCCCTTGATGACCATGCGCTGGCCGTCGTTGAACATCTTCCAGCCGTCCGACATCATTTTGTGAGCGGCTTTGAGCTCAGCCGCTTCCTGGGCCAGGGCCAGAGAGGCGCAAGCCATCAAAACCGCGGCCGCCATAACTAAAACGGCGCCAAATTTACTGGAACGGAATTTCACGATAATCCTCCTTGTTTAGAAGTAGTTAGTTGTTATTGTTACAAGGGGTTAGGTTCATGGCCGCCAGGACTGCGCCACCTCTTGTGGATGAGCCATGCAAAAAACCTCAAGGCGATACCGGTGTGCGGCACCCTCCGGGTAGCCCAACGGACGGGAAGCCCTCTTCATCACTTGGCCGGCCGCCCTCCGCCAGCCGGCGCAACTTCCTCCATGCACGTCCAGAAATGCTCCTGATTAGCCCCGGCCACCTGCCCGCACACCTGCCGCTGGCCGGACAGGGACAAATAGTTTTTATAAGCCGTCTCATCCCCCACATAAAGCTTTTTGGAACCCACGTCGGCATAGGCGTGGTAGGTCTGGCCGTTACGCTGGTAGGTGGAGATTTTCCCCGGCGGCAAGGCCATGAGCAGCGCCTGCCGTTTGGGGGTGTCATCATTGATGTCCCACTTCTGGAAACCGGCCTTGGTAAGCAGATATTCTGTGGTCACCTGCTGCGAGAGGGTCTGGCCCCCGGTCTCCTGGAAAGTCTGACCCCCCCCCCCGCGCAACCGGCGAGGAGGAGACTGAGAAAAACGAGGACCGTTGCCCTCAGCAAGTTTGCCTCTTTTTGACGAGTTATCGTGGTGTATCTGCTTTGCATTTCTTTCCGGCTCCTTGTTAATTAGTTAAACTTAAAAATTAAAAATATTATTCATTTTCTCTTTATTGTCTCCCTCCAGTTAGTCTTTGCCCGAAGCTGAATGAGACACTGCCTCGTCGCGCAGGTATTGCCATAACTCTTGCTCCAATTCTTCCAGAAGGTGCGCGTATGTCTGGCGCCAGTCCGGCGCCTCTGCAGCGATTGACGCCTGCCAGTGCTTTAATTCAGCCAGACAGTCTCGATAATCTTCGCAGAGAGAGCGGAAGGAAGAGCTTTTCAGAAAAAGTCTGTGAAAAACAGGATCTTGCTCAGGAAATCGTTGAAGAACCACCTTTAACCCTGAATGTGCAATCTTTCTCTCCATTTTTTTAAGGGTCATGGCATCGGTCCCGTAGAATCATCTTGTCCAGCTTCTATTAATGATTATCTTCTCATTTGTAAAAGTGATTCACAGTGACTCACAGGTATTGACATGAACCTTATTGCCCATTATTTTCAAACATATTGATTTCTTACCCCCTTCTCTCGATAGGCCCAGTCAATGTCTTTCCGGCAGGAAGGCCAACCAGAGGCTGTTTGCCAGAACCAGGGCCTCCCTGAAAGCGCCATCAGGCAGCAACTGCAGAAGATCCTGACAAGCCCTGGCTTTCAGGACTCCCCCATGCTCTGTGATTTTCTCAGGTTCATCGTAGAAGAAACCCTGGCCGGCCGCGGACAGGGCATTAAGGGCTACACCGTGGCGACGGAAGGGCTGGGAAGGGGTCCGGACTTTGACGGCTCCAGAGACACCATCGTCAGGATCCAGGCAGGCAGGTTGCGCCGGGCCCTGGAGCGCTACTATCTGACCCGGGGGAAAGACGACCCCCTTCGCATCCACGTCCCCAAAGGGTCCTATTTACCCACCTTTCAGATGCTCAACCTGACGGTGGCCGGGAGAGAGGAACCTCTCAGAACCCAGGCAGTCCGGGCCCAGGCGCTGCCCCAGGGGCCCACGGTGGCCATTTTGCCCCTGCGCAACCTGACAGGCAACCCCAAACAGGATTATTTCATCGACGGGCTGACCGAGGAAATGACCAGTGAACTGGCCCGCTATCAGGACCTGAGGGTCATTGCCCCGTACTCAACGCTGAGATGGAAGGACCGGGAGTTTGATGCACGGGAGATCGGCCGGGATTTGGGCGCCCGGTTTCTGCTGTGGGGCAGCCTTCGCCAGCAAGGCAGGACCATCAAGGTATCGGCCCGGCTGGTGGATGCCCTGAGCGGCTCCCAGTTGTGGGGGGAAGACTACCGCCGGGAACTCCGGCCCGACAGTCTCATCGCTTTGCAGGAGGAGGTCGGCCGGCAGGTGGTGGCCAGGCTGGGCAGCTTCTACGGTATCATCACCCAAACCCTGTCCCGGGAGTCCCGCCGCAAGCCTCCGGAAGAGCTGGCCACCTATGAAGCTTTCCTGCGCTTCTACCATCACGCCGCCAGCCTGAGCCCCCAGACGTTTGCCGAGACGCTGCCGGTGCTGGAACAGGCCGCGGCCCGGGAGCCCGAGTCCGGTCTGGCCTGGGGTTTCTTGTCGTTACTTTACACTCAGGCTTATTCTTTACAATTTGCTCCCCTGGAGTCCCCCCTGGAAAAGGCCTTGGCCGCGGCCCAAAAAGGAGCAGTCCTGGAACCGGAAATCCAAATGGTCCGGGCTGCGCTGGCCCAGGTGTATTTCTTCCGCAATCAGCGGGAACCGTTCCTGATGGAGGCCGACGCCGCCCTGGCCCTGAACCCCAACGCGCCGACGCCCATCGGCTTCCTGGGGTGGCTCCTGGCCCTGTATGGCGAGTGGGAGCGGGGGCTGGCCATCCTGGAGGAGGCCATCGCCTTGAACCCCCACTACCCCGGCTGGTTCCACGTGGCCCCCCTTTTCCGGCAAGTTCTTCAGGGCAGATATGCGGAAGCCTATCAGGAGGCCCTGGCCCTCCGCCTGCCCCAGCTCTTCTGGGACCCCCTCCTGCGGGCCGCGTTGCTGGGCCGCCTGGGGAGGAGACCGGAGGCCGCCCGGGCCCTGGCGGAGTTGCTTCGCTTGCGGCCGGATTTTGCCGCGGCCGGCCGCTTCCTCATCAGCTGTTATGTCAAATCCGATGGTTTGCTCGATGCCCTTCTGGTGGGCCTGCGCCGGGCGGGTCTGTCGGTCTGACCCACCCTCCCCTCTCGGCCAGCCTCCTCACCGGGCGTTGGGGGTGAAGAGCTGGTTGCCGTTTTTATCCTTGAAGCCGCCTATGGCCTTCCAGCCCTCTTGGGGAATGAGCCAGTCGATGAAGAGTTTGGCCTCTTTGTACTTGGCCTGCTTATGTTTGTCCGGGTCACCGCCATGACCCCGTATTGGTTGAAGAGGATGGGGTCGCCGGTCAGGTCTTTGTACATGAGGTCGTGTCGGTCTTTAAACCAGCCTTCCTCCACGGCCTTGAGCTCCAGTTCCCTGGCGTGCACCATGACCGCGTCCGCGTCGCCCCGCTTGCCGATTTCAATGGCCGCGCCGGTGCCCACGGCAACCACGTCCACTTTGATGCCGGTCTTTTTCTCGAAGAGGGGCGGCAGGTAATCGAACAGCCCGGAATTCTGGGTGCTGGTGGTGGAGGCGCACTTGATGCGGGTTTGGGCCAGTGCAGGGCCAGCTGGCAGGACGGCCAGGGCCAGGGTTAACAGAATGATCCTTTCCCGCAGATCGTTTCCTCCTTGCAGATGGCTTAATCGCCGTATTACCTGGGGTAGGCCGCGTCGTTGTAAAGCCCCTCGCCGTGTTGTTTGGCCTTGCCGTACTTCCGGATGAGCTTCTGGCCCTTGTGCGAAGCCACAAAATCAATGAACCCGGCCGCCACCGCCGCCTTTCCTCTCTGCGCTATATTTTCTATTGGATATCGCAGAAAAAAGGAAAACCCCTTGCTTTCCGAAAAATCGGCTTCCTGCCTCTGACTGTGGCCACGGACCTCTGGCAACGGGAAGGTGGATGGCCTCCGGCCGCTTCCCCTCCCCCCCAATCTGACTACTGCTCCCACAGGATCTTGCCGCAGTCCTTGAGGTCATAGCCGCCCAGGGCCGCCACGGCGTCCTGGAATTCCTGGGAGCGGATGACGGCGAGCAGCATCTGAAAACGAGGGTCCTGGAAGGTGGCTTCCAGCGCCACCAGGTCGTAGCGCTCCGGGGTCAAGGGAATGAAATCCAACCCCAGGGCCCGGGCTGCGGCCAAAATCCCCAGCCCCACGTCCGCAGTCCCGGACAAAACGTTCACGGCCACGGCCATGTGCGTATACTCCTCCCGGTCATACCCCTGGATCTGGGAGGGTTCCAGGCCGTTTTCCGTGAGCAGGTAATCCAGCAGCAGCCGGGTGCCCGCGCCCCGCTGCCGGTTGATGAACCGCACCCCGGCGCCCGCCAGGTCTTTGACGGTGCGGATGTGCCTGGGGTTGCCCGGGGGCACCATGAGACCCTGTTCCCGCCAGGCCAGGTTGATGAGTCTGAGGGGAACCCCGGGAAGCAGGCGCTGGATGTAGGGGACGTTATAGGTGTTGGTTTCGGGGTCGAAAAGGTGGCAGCCGCCCAGATGCGCCCGCCCCTGGCGCAGGGCCATCAAGCCTCCCTGACTGCCGATGTGTCCCGACGACAGACGCAGCCCCGGATCCTGCCTCTTCAAAAAGGTGGCCAGCAGGTCAATGGTGTTGTCGTGGCTCCCCAAAACCACCAGGGTGCCGTCAATGGCCGCGGGCGGCACCAATAGCTCTGCCACGACGGGCCGGTCCTCTTCCAGGCCCTCGCTCAGAGAGGGCACGATGAGTAGGCCGTCCGCCTTGACGAGCGAGGTTATCACTCCTGCCCCCCGGGGCAGCGGCGTGGCAATGACCTTCTCTCCCACCCGGCCCAGGGTCACCCGGATGAACTCGGTGAGCCCGGGTTTGGAGGGCAGGTTCTGGGCCGGGTGCACCGTCAGGGTGGCCCGGGGGGGGATGGGCCGGCCCGCGATGGCGGCCAGCAGAGGCGCCGCAAACTGCTCGAAGGAGAGCACCGCGGATACGGGATAGCCCGGATTGCCGATAACCGGCTTGCCGTCGATCACTCCGAGCAGAGTGGGCTTGCCGGGCATCATGGAGACGCCGTGCACCAGCACTTCGCCCAGGCTGGCTACGGCCTGGCAGGTGTAATCCTCGGTGCCGGCCGAGGAGCCGGCATTGATAATGACCACGTCCGCCGCGGCCAGGGCCTCTTGCAGGGCCGCACTCAGGGAGGCGGCGTCATCGGGGACGATGGGCTTGACCACGGGCAGCCCTCCGGCCTCGGCCACCAGGCCCGCCAGGATGACGGAGTTGAACTCCGGCAGGCGGTCCGGCGGCAGGTCCGCGTCCAAATCGGCGGCGGCCACCAGTTCGGATCCGGTGGGGATGATGGCCACCCGGGGCAGGCGCCGCACCATGACCCGGGTGACGCCTGCAGCTAAAAGCGCCCCCTGGTCCCAGGGGGTGATGGCCACGCCTTCGGGCAGGACCATTTCTCCGGCCACCAGGTCCTCGCCGATCCGGCGCACGTTTTGCCAGGGAAAGACCGGGGCCTCCACGGTGATGGGATCGGCCTCGGGATCAGGAATATTCTCCACGATGATCACCGCGTCGGTCCCCGGGGGCAGGATATGCCCCGTATTGATGGGAAAGGCTTCCCGGCCCACGGTCAGATGCCGGGGCTTTTCGGGCGTGGTCCCAAAGGTGGCGGAGGCCAGCACCGCAAAGCCGTCCATGGCGGCCTGGTGGGCGGCGGGCGATGACCGCCGGGCCCACACCGGCGTCGCAGTCACCCGGCCCCGGGCCGCCGCGGCGGGACTTTCCTCGGGCGGCAGCATGGCCTTAAGATCAAAGCGGGAGAGAAAGATGTCCCGGGCTTCATCCACAGATTTCATGCGCAGATAGATATGACGCTTCATGGGTTTTCCCCTTGTCAGACCTGGCGGGCGCTGCTTCTAGGATCGCGTTCAGGGAAATGGCTCGCTATTTCATGGAAAGAATAGCATAAGAAAAGGAATTTTCAAGAAAAAGGGGGGGACTGACATGGCCACGCGGCTATCGCCCGGGCCTGGGGGCAGGATATTCCTGACGAAGAGCATTAGTGGAACAAGCTGACCGCGGCTCCCTAAATATGGACCCAACCTGTGCAGCGGCCAGAAAGAATCTGAATAGGGTGACAAGCCGGCCCTATACCCAACTGGGCATCGCTTGGGAACAACCTTTCCCAGATAACAATAGCTTAATTCACGGCTGTCAGGCAGACGTTGCGGGCAATAGCAAGGAAAACAGACCCGAAACCGCCCGTCAATGATAGGGGAGATTCCAGAGAAACTTAGGCACTATAAGGTCTTATGGGACTTATGGCGCGTTGGGGCGCACTCATGGGGCAATTACTAGAGCTCATACCGAGACATGTTTTTCACCAAGTGGTGGACAGCCAGGGGTGGCAGGGACCCAAGCCCTGAACCTTCCAGCTTGGCAAAAAGGTGTCCCGGAATCAGTGTGCGCCTGTAAAGAAAGATTGTGTTACAAAAGGGCATTGTCAGAAATCTCCTGTATATTTCATGGGTTATGGCCATCACAATCTAACAGATCCCCAGGAGATTTCGGGCCTGTTTTAACCAGTGAACCGGACAGAACTGCCTTAAGAAGGTATTGCCTAAAAAATTTCAAGTGATCCTCGAGCCGGACGAAGGCGGCGGCTTCAATGTCCTGGATCAGCTCCCACAGCCGCACCAGGCACGGCCTGGTCCTGAATCTTTCCGAGATCTTTGGCGAAACTGCCGATATAGGAGAGAATCACGCCCGTCCTGCAATGAGGTTGAGGATTTCCTCCTTGTCAACCAAGCCGCTGCCCTGACCCTCTTCGTTGGCCCGGGATAAGGCCAGGTCCTTCAGGACTTCCAGGAGCAGACCGGCAAATTCTTCCCCCTGCCCCTTGAAAACTTCCAGCAGGGTTTCTGTCACCAGAGCCTTCAATTGAACGTCGTCAAGGGAAGCTGTCATAACGTATTTTTTTTCTTGTAGTTATACGTTACCATAACAGGGATTTCAAAATTCATAAGAAATTTAGCCCGCTATCTTTCGACGGTGGGCGGAGCCCGCCCGACATTTCTGGCGGGAAAAATGAGGCCTGCGGATATAGAATGGCCATAAAAATGAGCTTGCCTTCGCACTCTTTCGGTTTGATGACATCTTTTCGCTATATACCCCTGGCTTGCCTCATTTCTCTCATCTTGGGCCCCCTGCACAGCCAGGCCTGCACCCTCTGGGCGGCGCTGGCCGGGCGGGTCCAGGGGGGCGGGGCGCTGGTGGCCAAGACCCGGGACATGCCCCCCAATCATCAGCAGGAATTACGGTTGGTGAAGCCGGACAAAGGCTTCCGCTACGTGGGCCTCTTTGCCGTGACCGGGTCCCGGCCGGGGCTCAAGGACGGCATCAATGAAAAGGGGCTGGTGATCCTGGGGTCCGCGGCCAGTTGCCTGCCCGCCGCGGAGCGCAACCGCTTTTCCGGGCCTGCGGACCTCCTGGAACGGATCCTCACCACCTGTGACGGCGTGGACGCGGTCCTGGCCAACCTGGGCGGCTTCACCCATCCGGCCTTCTTCCTGGTGGCCGACCGCCAGAAGGCCGTTCTCATCGAGGTGGGCCTGAGCCATGAGCGCCGCATCCGGGTGGCCGACAGAGGCGCCATCACCCAGACCAACCACTATCAGGACGCGGACTTCCAATGCTTCAACCGCACCGAGGGGTTGAGTACGGCCTTGAGGCTGCAGCGCATCAACTTCCTCCTGCGCAGTCACAAAGAGCCCCTCACCCTGGCCGACGGCGTCAGGTTCATGGAAGACCGCCGGGACGGTCCGGACAACGGCATCTGGCGCACCGGCAGCACGCCCAAAAAGATCCGCACCCTGGCCGCCTGGGTGGCCCTGCTGCCCCCGGAGGCCCCTCCCACGCTGCACGTCAAACTGGCCAACCCGGGCCAGCCGGTCAAAACCTACTCCCTGCGCCTGGACGGGGCTTTCTGGACCAAGGACGCCATTTCCCCTTGAAGTCAGACCCCGGGTCGCGCCATGGGCAGGAAAGGCCGGGGGGCCCCTGAGGGGCAGACCCGGGGCCGTCTGCCCCCTGCCCCCTCCGGGAACGCCCTGCACTCCTTGGCAGGGATAAGATGCCTGTGGAGGACCAGAAGCATTTTCTTCCCGACTCACCTTAATGAAATAAAGTTCATAATAATTTTGAAAATATTTGCCTCTGGGTAATTTGTGATTATATTAAATGGAGCAAAGAAGTGGACCGGATGGGCTGGCGCAGGGCCGGCCGTCAGCATAACCGGCTGGTTTCCTTCCCTGACCGGCTCGTTCGCTATTTACCTAAAGGGACTTCCCTGAAGTTGCGAGGGGCTCACATCAGTAGCTCGGCCTGAGCAGACAGTGGCACCTCTCCGGGTATGTTAACCTCTCGGGAGGAGTCGGGGCCGGCTCTCCCCCAGTCTCCTTCCCATTCCGTCGGCCTCCTGGCGAGCCGGAAGTTCCCATCACCTTTGCGCCCAGGAAGGGGAAAAACCATGGAGGCCGCGGCTCCGATTTTGTCGACGTGTATCCGTGCCGCCCGGGAGGAGGATTTGCTCAGGATCCTCGCCATCGAGCGGCGCTGCTTCGGCGAACAGTGGGACTACTACAATCTCAAGGCGTCCCTGAACGACGTTTTCCTGGTCTATGTCGCCGAAGGAATCATCGGCTTTCTCATCGCCTGCTGCTGCCAACTGGCCCAGCGGGGCATGATCCTCAGGGTGGCCGTGGATCCCGATCACCAGGGCAAGGGCGTGGCCAGCGCCCTTTTGCAGGAGGCGTTCCACCACCTCCAGAATTTGCACCTGAAGGATGTGGAACTGGACGTGGATGTCCTCAAGGCCGGCGCCATCCACCTCTATGAAAAGGTGGGCTTCAAAGTCGCTGAAGTTCTCACCCTGGATGCCGAAGAAGATGAGAGCTACTATATTATGCGGAAGGAATTGACCGAGTGAGAGCGTGGAGGAGCTCGCTCCCCCGGTCCTCCCCCCACATTCCTCGACATCCACCATGTCTGACCGCTTTCTCTTACGCACGGAATTCCGGCCTGCGGGGGATCAGCCCCGGGCCATCAAGGCCTTGACGGCCGGAGTGCGGGCCGGGCAGCCCCACCAGGTATTATTAGGGGTCACCGGCTCGGGTAAGACCTTCACGGTGGCCAACGTCATCGCCCAGGTCAATCTTCCCACCCTGGTGCTGGCGCCCAACAAGACCCTGGCGGCCCAGCTCTACGGCGAGTTCAAGGAGTTCTTCCCCGACAACGCGGTGGAGTATTTCGTCAGCTATTACGACTATTACCAGCCCGAAGCCTACATCCCCCAGGCCGACCTTTACATCGAAAAGGATTCCTCCATCAACGAGGCCATCGACCGCCTGCGCCACTCCGCCACCCGCTCGCTCCTGGAGCGCCAGGACGTCATCATCGTCGCCTCGGTCTCCTGCATCTACGGCCTGGGTTCACCCGAGGCCTACCACGGCATGCTCCTGTATCTCGAGGAGGGCATGGAGAAGGACCGCCGGGAGGTGCTGGCCAAACTGGTGGAGATGCTCTATGAGCGCAACGACATCGATTTCCACCGGGGCGCCTTCCGGGTGCGGGGCGACCGGATTGAGATTTTTCCGGCCTACGAAGAGGACCGGGCCATCCGGGTGGAGTTCTTCGGCGACCAGGTGGAGGCCATCCGGGAAATCGACCCCCTGCGGGGCAAGGCTTTAAAAACGCTCAAAAAGATCGCCATCTACCCGGCCAGCCATTACGTCACCCCGGACCTGGTGCGGCGTCAGGCCATGGCGGCCATCGAGGCGGAACTGGGGCCCCGGGTGGAGTGGTTGAGAGAGCAAGGTAAGCTCCTGGAGGCCCAGCGCCTGGAAGAACGCACCCGCTTCGACCTGGAAATGATGCGGGAGTTGGGCTATTGCCACGGCATCGAAAACTATTCCCGTCATCTCACCGGCCGGGCGCCGGGGGAGCCGCCGCCCACGCTGCTGGACTACCTGCCCCGCCAGTCCCTGGTGGTCATCGACGAAAGCCATATCTCCGTGCCCCAGCTCCAGGGCATGTTCCGGGGGGACCGCTCCCGTAAAGAGACCCTGGTGGAGTACGGCTTCCGCCTGCCCTCGGCCCTGGACAACCGGCCCCTGAACTTTGAGGAATTTGAGGCCCGGGTCCATCAGTTAATCTACGTGTCGGCCACCCCGGGGCCCTATGAAATGGGCAAAGCCGCAGGCCGCGTGGTGGAGCAGATCGTCCGGCCCACGGGCCTCATGGACCCCAGAATCACGGTAAAGCCCGCCACCCACCAGGTGGACGATCTTTTGGGAGAAATCCGCGCTCGCGTGGCCCGGGGTGAGCGGGTCCTGGTCACCACCCTCACCAAGCGCATGGCCGAAAACCTGACGGAGTATTACCAGGAGCTGGGCCTGAAAGTCCGTTACCTGCACTCGGACATCACCACCCTGGAGCGCATGGAAATAATCCGGGACCTGCGCCTGGGGGTCTTCGACGTACTGGTGGGCATCAACCTCCTCCGGGAAGGACTGGACCTGCCCGAGGTGTCCCTGGTGGCCATTTTGGACGCGGACAAGGAGGGCTTTCTGCGCTCAGCCCGGTCCCTCATCCAGACCTGCGGCCGGGCCGCGCGCAACGTGGGCGGCGAGGTGCTCCTCTATGCCGATAAGGTGACCCCGGCCATGACCGCGGCCATGGACGAGACCAACCGGCGCCGGCAACTCCAGGAGGCCTACAACCGTGAGCATCATATCACCCCGGCCACCATCCAGAGCTCCATCAAAGATATTCTGACCTCGGTGTACGAACAGGACTACGTCACCGTACCCCTCGCCGCGGAGGAACAGGCGCCCTACCTCATCGACAACCTGCCCGCCCAAATCTCCCGCCTCAAAAAAGAAATGCAGCGGGCCGCCAAGAAACTGGAATTCGAAAAGGCCGCTACCCTGCGAGACCGCATCCAGGAACTGGAAGCCGCCAATCTGCGGTTTGGGTAAATTGTAGGGTTATTCGTGGGGAAGGGGGCAAAGGGGCGAGCCCCTTTTCCCTTCCCCCACATGCCCTCCCCCAATCCCATGCTCTTAACGCAAGTTTCGCACCAAGGAACTGAGAATAATTAATTACTTATTGCTTTAAAAAGCCATTCCCTCCGCTTTCCCTTGAGGCATCAGCCACGAATTGTCCCTTTCACCTGACACCCTTATGAGCCTTTCCGAAAATGAAAAAGGCCCTTTTCGGGGCCTTCTTTTTCCCGCCCTATGGGGCATCCAGGGCGGGTCTGGAGTGAGAATCTTCAGCGATTTTTCGAGATTAACTATCTGGTATTACAAATATTATATTGGTGCCGAAGGCGGGATTCCGCTGAAATCCTCGCCAGTTCTGGCTTTCCGGCATGACAGCCGCCAACCTGCCTGTCATTTCCGGCCATCTGGAGCCAATTGGTATCACACTCCAGCCCCGGTCTCCTTAATCCCATACCAACCTGGGGCATGACCCGGAAGTTATTCGTCCAATTGCCATGGTGACTTATTCTCTCCCATGCCCTATGAGTAAATATTTCTTTGTGTGTGTTCCTAGTCCAGGAGGAGCCCTTTCCCCAAAAACAGGCCACGCACAATTTCAGCCACCCATCCCAGACCATTTTCTGTCCTTGCTGATGACTGGAAAGCCGGACTCCGTGCAGGTTTTATGACTCTATGTGGGCTATGTTATTGCTAATACAAGGAAATCTCGGTTATCTGAGTCCCAATCAGGTGCCAGGATTGTTGATTCTATTGAAGTCGGCAGGTGCAAAGGGATTGGCAGAAGGCTAAGTGCTTGACCTGGTCATCCCACAAGCGGGTGAGCTGAAACCAAGCTCTCC
>CAZFWX010000058.1:0-19333 GCA_964522695.1 uncultured Desulfobacterales bacterium | reverse complement strand
AAACCTCGGCCCCATCTCCTTTTCTACCAGAAGGTGGGGCGGTTTGTCAAAACGTGCGGCTTATCTCTGGTGATGAAAAGGAGAACGGGGATGTGGGGTAGGACTCTTTCATGGTATCTGGCGTTCCTGGTCTTTGGAGCCATGACCCTGGCGCCGGCGATGGGTGTGGAAAACCAGCCGGCCCAAGCGCCTGGGGAGCAGACGGAGACTGGCAAAAAGGAGGAGGCCAAGGAGGGAAAATCGGACAAGACGGAACAACTTCCCGAAATTGAGGTGAAGTCCTTCGCCGAAAAAGCGGCCACCAGCACCGTGGTCACCAAGGAGGACATCAGCTTCGGGCCTTATCAGAACATCCCGGGCTACTTGCAGGAACAGTCGGGTCTGGATATGAGCCGCCGCTCGCTGCTGGGAGTGAAGGCGCGGCAGATGGTTATGCGGGGCTTCGATGAATCCCGCTACCAGATCTTCCTGAACGGCCGCTCCTGGAAAGGCGCCGGGGTGAAGGGCGGTTTTTTCGTAGACTGGACCACCATCACCCCGGATGACCTGGAACGGGTGGAGATCATGCGGGGTCCATTGTCCGCGGAATATGGCAACACCCTGGGCGGGGTGGTGATCATCAACACCAAGCAGGGGAGCAAAGAGCCCCAGGCTTCCGCGGACGCCTACCTGGGCAGTTGGGACACCCAGAATTTCCGGCTGCTGGCCACGGGCAGCAAAGGGCCGGTGCAAATGGCCGTCAGCGGCAGTTACGGCAACAGCGGCGGCTATCTCCGCAACAACTTTGTCCGGAATCGGGGCAACTTCAACACCAGCATCACCTATACCTCCCCCTGGGGCACCAGCCTGACGGGGTCCTACCGCTACATCACCCAGGACACCGGCATGGTGGTCTATAACCGGCCCGACTCCCGTTTCTACCAGAATAACGAACCCAGAAGCGACGGCGATGTCCTCTACGGGCCGGGAATAAACTTCATTGGCGGCGTCACCGGCGGTCCCCGGGGTTTGACTTACGGCGACAACAGCCACGTCCTGAGCCAGCGGTATGAACTGGATCTGGAAGCCAAGCAGAAATTCTGGAAAGGGGATGCGCAATTCCGCCTGTTCTATTTCCAGGCAGTGCGGGAGGAGTGGTTTTACGCCCTGAACGACCCCAACCGGCTGATTGCCAAGCGGGGGAGCTGGGATGAAGACACCTGGGGCTGGAACTTCAAGGTGCGCCAAAGTCCGGGGCCGGTGCGCCTGGGCTTCGGCCTGGAGGGCAATTATTACGGCTACGGCGGCATCAACTATAACTTCCTCGATCCCAACTACGTGGCCCGGCCGTTTCCCACCAGCTCTTCCGGGTTAAAGAACGCCCAGAAAATTCACGGCGGTTTCGTGGATGCAGCCATGCCATTCCTCAAATACTTCGAACTCTACCTGGGTCTGCGCTATGACAACTACGATGCCGCAGCTCAGCCTTCCCAAAACGTGCGGGGTCTCAGGGCAGACGCCCTCAGTCCCAAAAGCACCCTGACCATCCGGCCCACCGACACCACAACGGCGTACGTTTCGGTGAACTACAACACCCGTTTTCCCAGCCTGCCGGAATTTTATTGGTTCGGGGCCGGGTATCAACCCCCCGGACGGACCAGGAACACCGCTCTCCTGCCGGAATTCGGCATGCAATACGAGGCGGGCGTCACCCAGAAGTTGCCGTTCAATTCTATAATCCGGGTGCGGACCTACTACTACGATATTAACAACTACATCCGCACCATCTTCGGGTATCGTCCCAGCCGGGTGGTCTACAACATCGATCTGGCCAGGTTCATGGGCGTGGAGGTGGAAGGCGAGGTGGCCCTGCCCCACAACTTCTTTGCCTTTGCCAATTATACGTACCAGCGCACCAGCACCAGCCCGGACCCCTTAAACGGGAACGTCCAGAGACTAACGGAGCTGCCGCTGAACAAGGCCAACATCGGTCTGAAATATAAGCATCCCGATGGCGCCGAGGCCCGGATATACGTGCGCATGGTTTCCCGGCGGGATCAGCCCCAACTCACCATCAACGCCCAGAACCGCATCACCAAAACCGTCCTGCGGCCCATGGGGGGATTCTACACCCTGAACGTGGAGGGCCGGTATCCCGTGGTCCATGTGGGCAAAATGAAGGGTTATCTCTATGCCGGGGTGGAGAACCTTACCAGTCAATTCTACGAGGAGGACGCCGGCTATCCCATGCCCACCGCCACCTTTTACGGCGGGGTGCAGATCCGGTATTAGGGAAACGCCAACCAGCGTCGAGGTCTTGGCATTATGATTCTTCAACCTTTCAAAAGGGAATCCTTCATGGTGCTGCCGGTGGCTTTCCTGTCCACCAGAAGCGCCGACGGCATCCGCAATATCGCCCCGTACTCCTGCGTTATGCCGGTCTTGCGGCCCCTGGACCTGGTCTGCGTGGCCTCGGCCAAGAAGCGGGACACCCTGGTCAATATCCGGGCCACAGGCGAGTTTGTCCTGAACTTTCCCGGCGTTCACCTGTCCGACAAGGTCATCCCCACGGCCCGTTACAGTCCTCCCGAAACCGATGAGTTCGAACTGGCCGGCCTGGAGGAAAAACCCTCGGCCCGAATCAAGGCGCCGGGAATCAAGGGATGCTATGCCTGGATGGAGTGCCGCCTGGCCCGGGAATATGAAGAAGAAAACTATGTTCTCATCATGGGGCAGGTGGTGCACCTGGAGGTGGACGATGAGGTGTATCTGGCGGACGGCTCCCTGGACCTGGAGAGGGCCCGGCCCCTGATGATGACGGGCAGCAACCAGGGCATGAAATATTGCACAGCCCTGCCGGCGGACCGGTTTGACCCTTTTGGGGCCATGTTTCCCGACGGCAAAGACCCCCTGATCGGCAAATATCAGGAGTAGCCGCCGGGAAATAAAACTGCAGTTTCGATTCTCTGGCCTGACGTTCAGGCGATCTCACGAAAGGATATGAAATGCGTACGTCAAAAACCGTATGGCTGACCCTGGCACTCACGCTCCTCTGCATCTCCATAATGAACCCGGGGGCCGGCGCCCATCCGCAGCATGGCACATTCACCATCGCCGGCACCGGCCCCGGCGACCCCGACCTCATCACCCTGAAAGCCGTGGAAACCATGAAAAAGGCCGATCTGGTTCTGTGCGAACCGGGCACGGCCAAGCGTTTTGCGGCCTATCTGCAGGGAAAGAAGGTGGAGGACCCCTGGAAGGATCTCTGGATTCACCAGGGAAAGATTTGGATGAAGGACCTGGCAACCTATAAACCGGAAGAACGGAAACAGGTGGTGGCGGAAAAATCCCGGCAGCGGGATGAATACGTGAAGAAAATTAGAGCCCTCCTGGACCAGGGGAAAAAGGTGGTTCTCCTGGATGGGGGCGACCCCACCATTTACAGCCGGGCTTGGTGGCTGGTGGAGGGTTTGAGCCCGGACCAGGTGGAAATCATCCCCGGAGTGGGAGCCTACACGGCCGCCATGGCCGCCTTGAAGAAGGCCAGCACCGGCGGTGGCGCCCGCTTCGTGCTCCAGACCGCGCCCTTCTCCTTTTACGGCAAGGGCGAACGCGAGGACCTGGCCCAAGCCCTGGCCAAGTTCCCCGGCACGCTCGTTTTCTACATGGGCCTGTCGGAAATGGAAGGGCTGGTGAGCACCTTGAAGAAATATAATCCCGGCGATTTGCCGGTGGCGGTGGTGTATTACGCCGGCTATACCCAGAAAGAAAAAGTCGTCAAGGGCTCGTTGGACAGCATTCTGGCTCAGATCGCCCCGGAAAAAGAGAACTGGATGGGGATGATTATCGTCGGCCGGGCCATCACCGGTCCTCACTTCACCCTGTCGGAGTAGGGGCGGCGACGCCCGGTTTTCGATACCGGGGGCCGGCGGCGGCAGGTCTGCGCGGCCCCCCTCCTTTAAGGAGATTCACCATGAAAAAGCCTTCTCTGGTCATTTTGGTTGCAGTTTTCTGTTTCCTCCTGTCCGCTTCCTGGGCTCAGGCCCACATGTTGTGGCTTATCCCTGATAAAGACGCGCCCCAGGTAAACGAAGCCATACAGGTGGAAGTCTGCTTTGGGCACAAATTTCCCAAGGATGAGGAACTCAAGGAAGGACGGCTGGGTTTCATCAAGGCTGTGGGGCCGGACGGCCAGGAAGTGGCCTTGAAAAAAATCTCCACGGCCACCTATGCATTTACCCCGCCGTCAGCCGGCGCCTATCTCATCTCGGCCAAACTGGCGCCGGGTTTCGTCACCCGGACGGCCCAGGGCATGAAGATGCAAACCAAAAAAGGGCTGCCAGACGCCAAAAACTGCTTTCATTTCGACATGGGCGGTAAAACCATCGTTAATGTTGGCGGGCAGACGCAGGGGTTTGACCGTAGTTCCCGGAGCGCCCTGGAGATCGTGCCGCTGAAGAACGTCAATGATTTGAAGATCGGGGAGACCCTGCCGGTAAGGATAATTTTTCAGGGAAAGCCCCTGGCCGGGGCCGAAGTAACGCTCACTTTCGAAACGTGGGCCGATCCCAAGAATCCCTTTGCCTTGCGGGGCAAGACCGACGACAAGGGGGAATTCCTGGTGAAGCTGGACAAACCGGGCCGCTGGCTGCTGGTGGCTTCCCACAAGACGCCTTATGATAACCAGGAAGAGTGCGACGAGAATCTGTTCAGCACCAGCCTCACCTGGCGGGTGCGGTGACGCTGGAGCATTACTTCCCCCTATTTAGAGGGAGATTGCGGCAAGAGGGTCCGGCAAAGTTTTGGCAAAAAAGTGGCTTTTAAGCCCCCTCCCCTGGTGGGAGGGGGCGAATTAAGCGATTCCCGGTCATGACTCATAAGATATTCACCCCCACCCCGGCTCTCCACCCATCAAGGGGGAGGGGAAACAAGACCAATTTAACCTCACGGTTTTTTTAGGTATTTTCTGAAATACATTTCTATCCCGAATAACTCCCCAAAATGCCAAGAACCCGGTGGCGCAGGCTTTCCCGCCTGTGTAAAAAAACACTCTGTCTTTTCGGGCTTTTTGATATTCTATTGAATTTCAATAAGTTGCCCTATATTTCCAGAACTTCATGAATAGGAGGGGCTATTTCTTCCCGCAACCCTAACTTCACAACGGTTTCCACTTCCGCCAGTTCTTTTCCCGGCACGGCTATTGCAATTCATCTCAGCATGGTGCGTTTGCCCCTTTCCCCGGCCCTGGGCCTGAAAAGCCCCATCCCGGCAATAAGTTTAGGGGGGCCGCCCACTGCCGCCGCCCCGCTGGCCAGGGGCGGGCGGGGGCCCACCCCGGCCTTTGCCCGGACCCTGAGCGTTGCGCTGCTGGCCCGGCAAAATCAATCCCAGGCCCCTTCTGCCCGGCGGCAAGAATTTCCCCGGGTGAACGTCCTGGGGGCAGTGGCCGACGCCAACCTGTCCCGCATGATTTCCCGGACCGCCCTGGGTCGCACGGGAACCCGGAGCCGGATGCCGCAGGGACAGAATTCCCCCTCCGTTGGCCGGACTTCCCAGGTAAACGCCGATCAGTATTTCACGGGGGGCGCGGCCCCCCGCCCCCATCCGTCCACCTTCGACGGCTTCATCCGGGAGGCCTCCCAGCGCCACCAGGTGCCCGAGGAACTCATCAAAGCGGTCATCAAGGTGGAGAGCAATTTCAACCCCCGGGCCACGTCTTCCAAGGGGGCCATGGGGCTGATGCAGCTCATGCCGGGCACCGCCCGGGACATGGGGGTGAGCCAGGGGTACGATCCCCGGCAGAACATCGATGGCGGCACCCGGTATCTGCGCTTTCTCCTGGACCGCTACCAGGGCAGCGTGCCCAAGGCCCTGGCCGCGTACAACTGGGGACCGGGCAACCTGGAGCGGGGCCGCTCCATGCCCCAGGAGACCCGGAGCTATCTCCAGCTCATCAGCCGCTACACCTCCATCCGCCAGGTCCCCGCCAAAAACGCCGCCAAGGTCCCGCCCCCAGCCGCATCTCCTCCAGCCGCCGCCACCATCCGGACCTGAAAGCCGTTTGCCTTTATCTGCTGACAGCGGCTGCGGCTTGAGCCGGGGCAAGCAGCCCCGGTGCTGGCCGCTTCCCTTCCACCATCTGCAGAAAAAATCAAGAGTCCCTGGAAGATGCCGATGAGGTAAGAGACGATGAGGATTGTCTGCCAGTATTCCAGGAGTGTCGCCGCCGTGGACGCCCTCCCGGGGGCCGACACCCATCCCTCCGCCTCGGACGCTTCCTTATGGACAAAGCCACCCTTATCGGTCTCCTTCTGGGCGGGCTGGCCCTTGTCGGCGGCCACCTTATTGAAGGCGGGGCCGCGGGCATGATTCTCCAACTCACCGCCATGGTCATCGTCTTTGGCGGCACCCTGGGGGCGGTGTGCGTCAGTTTTCCCGGTCCCCAACTGGCCCAGGCCTGGAGGGAGCTGCCCCAAATTTTCCGTTCTCCCCGGGATGAGAATCCCCAGATAGTTTCCCGCCTGGTGGACATGTCCTACCGGGCCCGCCGGGAGGGTCTCCTGTCCCTGGAACGGGACGTGAAGAAAATTGACGATCTCTTTTTCCGGCGGGGACTGGAGTTGTTGGTTGACGCCAATCCGCCGGAGCAGATCCGGGAAATCCTGGAAGTGGATCTGGACCATCTGGAAGAAACGGGCGCAGTGCCGGCCCGGGTCTTTGAGGCCGCGGGCGGCTATGCCCCCACCATCGGCATTCTGGGGGCGGTCTTGGGGCTTATCCAGGTGATGCAGCACCTGACCGAACCGGCCAAGCTGGGCTCCGGCGTGGCGGTGGCCTTTGTGGCCACCATTTACGGGGTGGCCTCGGCCAACCTGATCTTCTTGCCCATGGCCCATAAATTCCGGGTGCGCCTGCAGCAACGGGTTCGGCGCCAGGAACTCATCCTGGAGGGACTCCTGGCCCTGGCCCGGGGGGACCACCCCCGGCTTCTGGCCGAACGGCTGCGAGGTTTTCTGGAGGATGCCACTTTTGTGGACAAACAGACGCCCTCGCGGGTGAGGATCCTCAAACCGCCTGGCCGCAGCAAGGCCAAGTCCTATGCGTCGACCTCGCCGGCTTCCCGCTAAACCCGAAGCTTCCCGGCAGGAGCGCTGGCTGGTCTCCTATGCCGACTTCATCACCCTGCTGCTGGCCTTTTTTGTGACCATGTACTCCATCACTCGGCTGGACAGCGAGAAACTGGCCCAAGCCCAGCTCTCAATCCAACGGGCCTTGCACGCTCCTGTTTTTCTGCGGGGATTCCCTCTTGAGGCCGGGATCAACGAGACCCCGGCGGCCGGGCTCTCCGGGGATTTAACCGGGGCCGCCCTGAAAACCCCGGTGCGCACCCAGTTGGAGGAGACGGCCCACGCCATTCAGCAGGCCATCAGAGAGAAGGGGGACTTTCCCGAGATTCGCCTCAACATTACCGGCCGGGGGTTGGTCATCCACCTGCCGGAATTTCTCTTTTTTGAATCCGGCGAGGCCGCCTTCCGGCCCGAGGGCCATCCTCTCCTGGACCGGCTGGCCGAGGTACTGCACCGCCTGCCCAACCATGTGGGCGTAGAGGGGCACACCGACAACCGTCCCATCCATACGGTCCTGTTCCCCTCCAACTGGGAGCTGTCCGCCTTCCGGGCCACCAGCCTGGTGCGTTATTTCGTGGAAAAGCACCGTCTGGATCCGGCCCGCTTCTCCGCCGCGGGCTACGGCGAATATGTCCCCCTGGCTGATAACGGCGATGAAGCAGGCCGCCGTCTCAACCGGCGGGTGGACCTGATCATCAAGCCCCTTCAGGCCAAGGACCCGGCCCCACAGGCCCCTTAGAAAACGCGATTCCGTCCGGACAGGGTCAGCCTTGGGAACCCCAGGCGCTGAATAGACCCTTGAATTTTCATTTAGTTCTTTTTTGTATGGTGTCTAGGGGTGAGGCCTTACGCCTCTCCCCGCCGCGCCCTTGTCCCTTCGTCAAAGAGGATATATTTTTATGAACTTTCGGAGTCCTGATTCCTTGTTTGCGAATCCGGCCACCTTGTTACGGTGGGCCGTCATTTTCCCTCTCATCTTTGCCATTGCCAAACTTCTGGCAGGGACTGTTGCCGATCCGGACCTATGGGGTTATCTGGCCTTTGGCCGGCTTTTCTGGGAAGGAGGACGGTTCCCCTATCAGGACATCTATGCCTATACTCCCACCCTGAATCCCTGGGTTTACCATGAGTGGCTGACCGGAGTGCTCTTTTACCCAATCTATCAGACCTTGGGTGGGGCGGGTTTACAGATCATCAAATATGCACTGGCCATGAGCACTTTGATTTTCATTTTCCTGACGGCGCGTCTGCGGGGGGCAGACTCGGTGAGCGCCGTACTTTGCCTTTGGGGCACCATGCTCTTCTTGGAACTGGGCTATAGCCCGGTGCGGGCCCAGGTTTTCACCTACTTCTTTTTCGCCCTTTCCCTGTATGTGCTGGAGTCCGCCCGCCTTTCCGGTTCCTATGGGAGGCTCCTCATTCTGGTTATTATTCAGGTTCCCTGGGCCAACCTCCACGGCGGCTTCCTGGCCGGGTTGGGGCTCATCGGCCTCTACGCCCTGGGGGAGGCCATTCAGCGCCGTCTCTCCTGGCCCCTTTTCTTGGCCGGTTTTCTGGGTCTTTTGGCCACGCTCATCAATCCATATGGCCTTGTGTATTGGCGCTATATATTCCATGCGGTCACCATGCCCCGCCCGGAGATTGGCGAGTGGGTTTCCCTAATCAGAGCTTATAATTTAAGATTGCCTTTAGTGGGTTGGATCTATTTTGTGACGTTAGCAATCTTTGCTCTGCTCATAGGAATCTGGGCGCGTTGGCGGGAACTGACCCCGTGGTTGGTCCTGGGCGTCACCCTCTATCTGGGCCTAAAACACCAACGCCACCAGGTGTTCTTTTTCCTTGCGGTGGGGGCCTACCTCCCTTTGCCCGTATCAGCCTACCTTGCGGAGGTCAGCACGCGCCCCCGGATTCAGAGTGCTTACTGGCGTCTGGGGTGGGCCGCACCCTGCCTCGTGGCCCTTTCCCTTTCAGGCTGGCTCATATACGGCGTGGTGAGTCGAACCCCGTTGAGTCTTAGCCTGCCGCAACTCCCGGATGCCGATAACGCTCAGGCCATCCACTACCCGGTGGAAGCCGCGCGCTACATTCAGACCCATGACCTCAAAGGGCGGCTGCTCACCGAATTTGCCTGGGGGGAATACCTCCTTTGGACTCTGCATCCGGCCTGTCGGGTGGCTCTGGACGGACGATTCGAGACTGTTTATCCCGAAGATGTCCGGAAGCTCTATTGGGATTTCGTGTATGGACGGCAGAACTGGTTTGAATTTTTGGAAAAATACCCACCTGACCTTATCCTGATAGACCCGCGCTCCCGCACCGCGGGCTTGCTGGCCCAGGAACCGGGCTGGCGCAAGCTCTACGCCGACGCCGGCGCCGTGCTCTTGGGGCGCATTCCAACGCAGACCTCCCAACCCTAATTGGCGGAGTTAAAACTGGCGCAGCTCGCTCGGGCGCAGGGGAAGGGGCGCGTCGGCCCCTGCCCCTTTCCTTCATGTCAATCCTACTTCAAATTTTCCATGATGCGGATGGCCGCCGGGCCGATGATGACCACCATGAGGGCGGGGAAGATGAAGAGGAGGAGGGGAAAGACCAGTTTTACCGGGGTCTTGGCGGCCAGTTCTTCTAATTTCTGACGCCGGGTGGTGCGCAGCGTGTCGGACTGCACCCGGAGCGCCGTGCTCATGGAGGTGCCGAAGCGGTCGCTCTGGATGAGCATGGAGCACAATGAGGCCACTTCCTCGACGCCGGTGCGGTCGGCCAGGTTGCGCAGGGCTTGCTCCCGTTCCAGGCCGGCGCTGATTTCCAGGTTGACCAGGGTTAATTCCTTGGCCAGGGGCGGATTGCTCAGGGACAGGTCGTCGGCCACCCGTTTCAAGGCGGCGTTCAAGGCCTGGCCCGCTTCCACGCAGACCACCAGGAGGTCCAGGGCGTCGGGGAGGCCCTCCCGGATCTTTTTTTGGCGTCCGTCCATCAGGTGATTGAGAATGAGGCTGGGCAGGTAGAAGCCCAGGGCCATGAGCAGCAAAAAGGCTGCCAAGGAAAGGACGCCGGGCAGTTTCAGGCTGATGATGAAGGGCATGACCAGGATGGGCAGGCCCACGCAGAGGCCCATTTTCAGGCCGAAATAGATGGAGGGGGCGTTTTCCCGGTAGATGCCGGCCCGCAGCAGCAGCTTGCGCAGTTCCTGAACCTTGGCGCTGCCCCGCTTGATGCCCAATTTCTCTTCACATTTGTTAACCAGGGCCGGTGGCAGAAACTCCATTCTTGTTCTATTGTCGTCCAACTGCGGACCCGGTTCCAGCCGGGTTGGGGCTTGCAGGCGCTGGCGCACCCGGCTGCCCATCTGCTGAAAGAGAAAGAGCCCCATGCAGATGACGATCCCGCCCACGGCGATTCCGAAGATGATGGCCGGCGTCATATCCCCCCTTTAGACCTTGATATTGACGATTTTGCGGATGGCCAGCATGCCCAGCATCTGCATGGTGAGGGCGGTGAGGGCCATCATCCTTCCTAAGTCGTGGTTGATCAGGAGCAGGGTATAATCGGGATTGATTTTCAGCATGATGAGGAAGAGGACCGGGGGCATGAGGATTAAAATCCAGCCGGATAGCCGGCCTTCGGCGGTGAGGGCCTTGATCTGGTTGCGCAATTTGAAGCGCTCCCGCACCAGACTGGCGATTTTTTCCAGGATATCGGTGAGATTGCCGCCGGTCTCCCGCTGAATGATGACCGCGGTGGTGAAAAAGCGCAGCTCTCTCAGTTCCACCCGCTTGCACAGGTTTATCAGGGCGGTGTTGAGGTCCAGGCCGTGGTTGTATTCTTTGAATGTCTTGAAGAACTCCAGGCCGATGGGCGCAGGCATTTCCTCCCCCACCATCTGCAGGCCGGCGGCAAAGGCGTGACCGGCTTTGAGCCCCCGGGCCATGAGGTCCAGGGCCTCGGGAAGCTGCTTCTCAAACTTCTTTAAGCGGCGTTTTTTCCGAAAGACCAGGACCCGGTAGGGCAGGAGCAGTCCTACTCCCAGCCCGCCCAGGCCTCCCAGGGGGCCCCGTTGGAAAAATCCCAGGCTGAGGCCGATGGACCCGCTCAAAAGGGAGACCAGGAGAAAGGCGCTCACGGACCATTGGACGTCCGCCTGCATCAGCAAAGTCTGCAAGTAATCCATATGGCGGATATTTTTCAAAATCTGCCTGAGCCAGGGATTGGTTCCCAGGCCGTCGCCCCTGAGCAGGGAGTCCTGGGGCAGGCGGGTCTCCATGTTGTTCAGGAACTTCAGGCGTTTCTTGAGCCGCCGCTGATGCAGGCGGTCCGGATCGCTGAGGTACAGAAAAAGACCTTCGGCCAGGCATAGGAAAAAAAGAAAGGTGAAAATGATGAGGGGGTGAGGCAAGTCTTTAAGAATGTGCGACACATTCTCCCAAAGACCGGGCGCTTCCTGGCCCTCGGAGGCCAGGGCTGGGGCGGCGCCGGCTGAGGCCAGGAGAAGGAACAGGGCGGCGGCCCCGGCCGCCGGGGCCGGGCGCAACCGGAAACGGCCGGTGGAAAAGGACGGCCGAACCCCAAGGTAATGCCGGTAATGAGTGCCTAGGCCCAGATTCTCCATATTTCCCCCTGCTTTGGCCGCGAATGAGGACCGTCCTGAGGTTATGCCTTAGCCCAGGTTCTCCTTGAAAATATGGGGGGGCAGGTGCACACCCATGGCCTCCAGGCGGTGCATGAATTTGGGTCTGATGCCGCTGGTGATAAACTTGCCCTTGACCTTGCGGTCTTCGGTGAGCCCCATGAGCTTGAAGGAGAAGATTTCCTGCATGGTGATGATGTCCCCCTCCATACCCACAATTTCATTCAAGCTCATGAGCTTGCGGCTGCCGTCGCTTAGGCGGGCCAGTTGCAGGACCACGTCCACAGCCGAGGAGATCTGGTGGCGGATGGCCTTGTCCGGGATATTCAAGCCGGCCATGGACACCATGGTTTCAAGACGCGTGAGGGCGTCCCGGGGGGCGTTGGCGTGGATGGTGGCCAAAGAGCCGTCGTGGCCCGTGTTCATGGCCTGGAGCATGTCCAGGGCTTCACCCTGACGTACCTCGCCCAGGATGATGCGGTCGGGGCGCATGCGCAGGGCGTTGCGCACCAGATCCCGCTGGGTGATCTCCCCCAGACCCTCCAGGTTGGGGGGCCGGGTTTCCAGACGCACCACGTGCTCCTGCTGGAGCTGCAGTTCCGCTGAATCCTCGATGGTGACGATGCGCTCGTCGTTGGGGATGAAACTGGAGAGCACGTTTAAAAAGGTGGTTTTGCCGGTGCCGGTGCCGCCGGAGATGATGACGTTGAGCCGGGCCTGCACCATGCCCTCGATGACCTGGGCGATCTCGGGGGTGATGGTGTTGAATTCCAGCAGATTGTGCACCTTGATGGGGTCTTTGGCGAATTTACGGATGGACAGGCTGGGGCCGTCCAGGGCCAAAGGCGGGATGATGGCATTCACCCGGGAGCCGTCCGGCAGCCGCGCATCCACCATGGGGCAGGATTCATCGACGCGGCGGCCCACCCCTGAGGCGATCTTTTCGATGATCTTCATCAGGTGGCCGTTGTCGTTGAAACGGATGTTGGTGAGGACGAGCTTGCCGTGCCGCTCCACATAAACCTGGTTGAAGCCGTTCACCAGGATGTCGCCCACGCTCGTGTCATGGAGCAGGGGCTCCAAGGGGCCGTAACCCAGCAACTCATCCCGGATCTCCTTGAGGAGGCGCTCCTTCTCCGGCAGGGTGAGGGCCAGGTTCTCTTCGGACAGGATGATGTCAATGCCCCGGCGCAGGTCCTCAGTGAGGGCGCTTTCCCCGGCCCCGGCCAGCCGGGACAGATCCAGCAGGTTGAGCAGGCGGAAGTGAATCCTGGCCTTGAGTTCGTTAAAGGCGCTTTCCTTCTGGTCGGCGGCCCGGCCTGCCGGGACGGCGGGCCCCCGTTCGCCCGGCGTCCGCTCCCGAATCCTGGCCATGATGCCCATAAAGATTATTTCCTTTTAAAGATATTCAGGCGGCTCCACAGGGAGGCCCGCTCTGCCGTTTCGGCCCGGCCCCGCAGGCGGTCCGCGTGCTCCCGCAGTTCCCGGCACCAGGGGTGTTGGGGCGCGGACTTGGCCAGGGGCAGGCCTTCGTTGATGCTGCGCTCCGCCTCCTCCGGGCAGGCGGGCAGGATGGCGGCGACCTCCCGTCCCAGGAAGTCCTTGATTTCACCCAGACCCACGTCGGCGCGTTTCTGCCAGGAGTTAAGCCAGATCTCCAATTGGACGTTTTCCAGGCCTAAAAGCGGCAGAATTTCCAGGATGCGCTTGGCGTTGGACAAGGCGGGGATGGACTGGTTGGCCACCAGGATAAGCCGGTCGGAAAGTTCCAGGGCCTTGAGCGCGACCTCGTCCAGCTGGTGACCGGCATCCACCACCACGTAACTGAAGGCCGCAGGCTTTTTGAGCTCCGCCATCACCCGGTTCACCTGATCCGCGGCCACCATCTCCGCTTCCTCCATGCGCCGGGGCGCCGGCAAAATCTGCACGCCGTGGTCGGAGCGGAAGCAGAGACCCTCCAGATAGTGCTCGTCCAGGCGGTCCAGGTTGTCAATCAGATCGATAATGGTGTACTGGGGCTTGGCATCCAGAAAATAGACCATTTGGCCATAGCGCAGGTCCAGATCCAGGGCCAGCACCGGCCGGGTTTCGGCCTGGGCCAGAAAGACGCCCAGGTTGACGGCCAAAAAGGTGGTCCCCACGCCCCCTTTGACCCCCAACAAGGAAATGGCGCCCGTGCGGGGGGGGGAGCCCGGTGACGACGGAGTCACGGGGAGGCGTTCCAGGGCTTCCCGGAAATCCTCCGGGCGGATGGGAAAGGCGAAACATTCTTTCACCCCCAGGCGCAAGGCCCGCCAGAGCTGTTCCGTGGAGACTTCCTTCAAAAAGAGGAAGATGGAGGGGTTGCGGTAATCGGCCGCCGTCTTGCGGATCCATTGGTCCAGCTCCGGGCGGTCGGCCAGATATTCCAGGAAGATAACGCTGCTGCCGGAATTGACGTGGGCCGGCAGCTGCTTCAGCGTGTACGTTTCCACCAGTTCGGCCTGAGGAGCCGTATCGATGATCTTCTTGAGGTACTCGCAGTTCTCAGGCGACTCATAGAAGAGAGAGAATCTGATGGCCATCTCCTTAGTCCGTCCTGGGATGGGATTGGCCTCCGCCTGCCATCAGGGTTCCTTTGACGGCTCCCACAGGGGTGTTAAAATTCCAGGGATTCCCTTTTGTTGCCCTTGATCACCTCCACACTGTGGCGGGGCGGGGGCGGGGTCACCGAAGCGCCCTGGACTTCCGCCGCCCGGGGCAAAGGCGCCATGGCGGCGGCATGACCCAGCAGTTCGGAGGTGCGCATGCCTCCGGTGGCCACCTGGGCCTCCTCCTTCTGGGGCCTTAAGATCAGGGAGATGCGCCCTTCCTTGTCTGCCAGGGCCAGGCGCTCGCAATCCTCCAAAGAGGCCTCCATGGTGACCGTGGGCACCACCTGGGGCTTGTCGCCGTTGCTCCGGTCGATGCGCTGGCCCACCCCCAGCACCCGCAGGTTCTGGAGAATGACCTTGCTGATGGGGTCTTTGTTGAAGTCGCCCTTGTCCACTGTCACCAGGACGTCCACCCGGTTGTCCGGCGAGAGAAAGCCTGCCACGCCGGAGGCCTCGTCCACCTTCACCGTCATGGCCCGCTTCTCCGGGGACAACAGGGCTACTAAACCGGGGGGCACCCCCTGGGGGGCCAATTTGGTCTCCAGGATGGGCTCGCCCGCGGTCATGGGGAAGGCCACCACCCGGCCCACCAAGTCTTCCGCTTTAGTGTAGCTTCCCTGGGGCCGGTTCTCCAGGGGCCAACGCCGCACCACCAGCTGGTCCGCCGTCAGTGAAGTGGCCGAGCCGATCTCTTTGGCCGCCACCACCACCGGACCCATCTTGATGGCCTCCTGGGTCTGTTGAGCAGGTTGATTCTTGAGCCACCCCAGGGCGGTGAAGGTGGCGGTGGCCCCGAAGACCAGGGCCATCATGAGCCAGAACCAGGGAGGTAAGCGACGCATGACTCTTCACTCCATTCGCATGGCCGTCACGGCCTGCAACGTGATGCTGCCGGTGAATCCCTGCACGAAGTGGGGCAGCACCTGAAAACTGTAAGGATAGGACACATTGACCGTCAGCAGGCTGCCCGTGGCCCCGCCGGCCCCCGTGACGCTGGTCGCGGCCGTTTGGGGGAAACCTGCCTTGACCAGATATTCATTCACTTTGGACTGAATCTCCGCCGCCGTCTTCCGGGGAGTGGTGAACACCACGCCGAAGCGGGCTCCTTCCCGGCTGGCGTTGGTGATGAGGCCCTTGGTGTAGAAAGCCACTCCAAACTCCAGGATCCCAAAAAGCAGGACGATAATGATGGGGGCCACCACCGCGAATTCGGCCAGGGCCCCTCCCTGCTGGGCAGCCAGGGCTATGGGGTTCCGTTTCACGTTCGCCATTCCCGGAATCAGGTGGTCAGGACTGGGGGGGCGCGGAGCCCCCTGTGCCGGGCTCCGCCCCCCGCCGCTTCAGCCTTAGCTGGACAACTGCGTCTGGACGTTGGTGAACTTGTTGTTCAGGGCAGTGCCGATGCCATAGATGGCGGCCATTACGGCCACAGCAATGCCGGCCACCAGCAGACCGTATTCCACGGCGCTGGCGCCTTCCTCGTTCGTCCAAAACGCTTTCACTTTGGTGTACATGCCTTTCCTCCTTCTTTTGGTCGTCATGGGGAGTGTCACGCTTTGCCAGAAACTCGGGTGCAATTCCTAACAGCCTCCGGGTCTTCACCTCCTTGGGGCGACAACCGTTGCCGGTCTCCCCGGTATGCCCACCGAGTCACCAAAGGAAGGCTCTCAGGCTTGGTATCCTGCAATAGCAATAAGTTCCTTGGTGTCCACTTCGGCAATCCCGCCACCATGGCCTTTTCCGGCTGTAGGTCGGTGATTTTGCGTCGTGTCCTTTCGGACAGTTTGCCTTTCTCGGCGGACTTTTTTGCCTTGAACCGTTTATCGGCTTTTTTTCGGACAGCTTTAAAAAAGACACGTCTTTTTCCTGGCCTTGGCGTCCAAAGTTCAAGATATCCGTCCTTCCGGTCGACAAAGAAGGAGAAGCCGTGACACTGAAACCAAGGAGCTGCACCCATGCCCACAGGAGCCCAGCAGACCAATCTGGCCCAGGTGGCTCAGAGCCAGGACCTGCGCCTCAACCGGCCTTTGCCCCAATCCTTTGAAGATCTGGGCCTGCCGGAAATTTTTCTGGCCAACCTCACCCTGAAGCATTGCTTCTATCTGGATGTCTTTAATCTGGGGGAGTTGGGGGAACGCCTGCGGCTCTCCACCACCATCCTCACGCAACTGTTGGAGTACCTGAAAAAGGAAAAATACGTGGAAGTGCGAGGCCCCGACCCCTTGAAACCGGTGGCCAACCCCCTGGCCCTGACCAACCGCTTCGCCCTGACCGACGGCGGCAAAAGGCGGGCCGCTCAGCTCCTGGAGTACGATGCCTATGTGGGGCCCACACCCGTATCCCTGGAAGACTACTGGCAGCAGGTGGCCCGCCAGAGCATCAAGCTCTCCTCCATCACCCCCGACCGCCTGCGGCACGTCTTCGAGGGGCTGGTCATCGGCCCGGAGATGCTGGAGCAGCTGGGCCCCGCTTCGGTGAGCGGCAAGCCCTTGTTTCTCTATGGGCCGCCGGGCAACGGCAAGACCACCATCGCCACGCGCCTGGGGGCCATTTGGGATGATCGGATTATCCTGCCCTATGCGCTTTATGTGGAGGGGCACGTTATCCGGGTCTATGACGATATCAGCCACCGGCAGGTGGAGGCAGGGGAGGGGGTCTTGGTGGGTGACCGGCGCTGGCTCTGCTGCCGCCGGCCCGTGGTGCTGGTGGGGGGCGAGTTGACCTTGAACATGCTGGATTTGGCCTTCAATCCCACCCTGAAGTATTACGAGGCCCCCCTGCAGCTCAAGGCCAACAACGGCATGTTCATCGTGGACGACTTTGGCCGCCAGCAGATCTCCCCCCAGGAGCTCTTGAACCGTTGGATCATCCCCCTGGAGAACCGCCAGGACTTCCTGTGCCTGCACACCGGCCAGAAATTCGCCATCCCCTTCGACCAGTTCCTGGTGTTCGCCACCAACCTGGAGCCCCGGTCCCTGGTGGACGACGCCTTCCTGCGGCGCATCCGCTCCAAGGTGAAGGTGAACCACGTCACCCGGGAGCAGTTCGCGGAAATTTTTCAAAATATGTGTGGTCATTACCACGTGGAGTTCCTCCCCCACATGGTGGATTATCTGCTCACCACGCACTACGACCCCCACGGCCGCTCCTTCGACGCCTGCCATCCCCGGGACCTTTTGGAGCACATCCTGGATTACTGCGCCTTCCACGGCGTCCCGCCCACCCTCACGCCGGAGAACCTGGACCGGGCCTGCCGGGTCTATTTTGTGCATTGAGCGGAAAAAGGGGAGGGGGGAAAAGGGGCGCAGCCTCCTTTCCCCGCATCCCTCTTGTGAATTCCGCCGTTACGGAACAGCCATGCGCCCAGCCGGCGCCCTGCTGCGGCGGCAGTCCCGCGAGCCTTTACTTCCCGGGCCGCTTTCAGTACAGTAAATGCGGCCTCCGGCCGCAGTTGAGGAAGCCGGCAGGCCTGGGCGCTTGTGCCCTTCATTTCTCTGCCAGATCCGGTTGTGAAGGAACAACGAGGGGGGGGTATGCAGGCAAGCGGCGCGGGAGGTAATCCCGCCTTCGGGGGGCAATTGCTCATGGTGGGGCTGCCCGGGCCCCGGTTGGACCAGGTGGCCCGGGAACTGATCCGGGACCTCAGGGTGGGGGGAGTCATCCTTTTTGCGCGCAACCTCACCGACGGCCCCGAAGCTGCGAGCGCCTTCATCCGGGAGTTGCAGCAGGAAGCCGCGGCCGCGGGCTCCCCGCCGCTGTTGGTCGCCATTGACCAGGAGGGCGGCCCTGTCCAGCGCTTAAAGGAGCCGCTGACCCGCATCCCTGCGGCCCGGGAATTGGGGGCGCAGGCCACGCCTGGGGATGTGGAAGCCCTGGCCCGGCAGGTAGGCCGGGAGCTGGCCCTGGTGGGCGTCAACATGAACCTGGCCCCAGTCCTGGACGCGGCCCGGGGGCCGGAATGCCCCTTGTACGACCGCTCCTTTGGGGGAGACCCTCAGCATGTGGCCGCCTATGGCTGCGCCGCCATCCGGGGGTACCTGGCCGGCGGGGTGCTGCCCACGGCCAAACATTTCCCCGGCCTGGGTGACACCACGGTGGATTCCCATCAGGTGTTGCCCCGGGCGGTGTCCCCTGATCCCCTGCGGGAGCTGGATCTGCACCCGTTCCGCCAGGCCGCGGCCGCTGGTGTGCCCGCAGTCATGACCGCGCACCTCACCGTGCCGGCCTGGGAGGAGCGCCCCGCCACGCTTTCGCCCGTGGCTCTCACCGGCTGGCTCCGGGGCCGCCTCAACTTTGGCGGCGTCATCATCACAGATGATTTGGAGATGGGGGCCATTGCTGAAAAGACCTCCGTGGCCCCGGCTGCGGCCGAGGCCCTGGCCGCAGGAGCGGATCTGTTGCTCATCTGCACGGACGTTGCGGGCGCCTGGGAGGCGGCCCGCCTCATTGCCGGGGAAGCGGCACTGGTCCCCCGGGTGGCCGAAAGCGCAACCCGCCTGCTGCGCCTCCGGGAGCGCCTCTCCTCCCCGCCGCCACTGGCGCAGTTGCGGGATTACCTGGCCCGTCGCCGGCCGGAAGAAGGGGAGGGGAAATGACGGCGCCGCCTCTTTCTCCGGACCGGCCCGCCGCCGTCAGGGGCAGGCGGGAGAAGGTCTTTACCGCCCTGCTCATCCTGTTCGTCACCCTGGCAGTATTCGGCGCAGGCTTTCTTGCGGGAAGGTACCAGGCCCTCTACCGCCTGAAGAAAGTTGTCTCCAAGTACGACCGGGGCGTCACCTTCGGGCGCCTGCTGCCCCCGGAGCGTCTCAAAGAAATTTCCGTGGCGTTCTACGACCCCGCGGCGTTTCTGCAAAACCACCGATCCATCATCTGGTCGGTCTTCAACGTGCTCACCCCCTTCGTTCTGAGCGCGCCGGAGACCGGCCATCACAAGAACGCCATCATCAATGCCCGCCAGTTCCGGGATGCCCGGG
>CAZFWX010000057.1:15158-19421 GCA_964522695.1 uncultured Desulfobacterales bacterium | reverse complement strand
TGGAGGAGTGCTTCGGGGATCTGACGGAGCACATCTACGCCCTGGAGACGGGCCTGTCTTCGGACCCGCCCATGAACTGGCGTGTGTCTGGGCTGGACCGCTACCGTCTGGTGTCCAACTCCGACAGCCATTCTCCGGCAAAATTGGGCCGCGAGGCGAACCTCTTCCAGGTTGATCCCGCCTTTCCGGCCATAAGCCAGGCCCTCAGAACAGGCGAAGGCTTCGGCGGCACCCTGGAATTTTTCCCCCAGGAAGGCAAGTACCACCTGGACGGGCACCGCAAATGCAACGTGCGCTTTACCCCGGAAGAGAGCCGGGGCGCCGGCGGCCGCTGCCCCCAGTGCGGCAAGCCCCTGACTTTGGGGGTGATGCACCGGGTCATGGACCTGGCCGACCGCGAGACCGGGACGCCGGGGGCTGCGGCCAGGCCCTTTGCCTACCTCATCGCCTTGCCGGAAATCCTGGGAGAGGTCCTGGGCGCGGGACCGGCCACCAAGAAGGTGAACCAGTTGTATCTGCGCTTGCTGGAGCGCCTGGGTCCTGAACTGGCCCTGCTCCGCCATGCCCCCCTGGAGGCCTTGGCCCGGGAAGGGGGAGCCCTGGTGGCTCACGCCGTGGACAAGATGCGCCGGGGGGAGGTGTACATCGCCGGCGGTTACGACGGGGCCTATGGGGAGATTCACCTGCTCAGCGAGGAGGAACGCCAACGCCTCCGGGGCCAGGGGGCTTTTTTCTCCCTGGGGCGTTCCGCCCCAGGCAAGTCTCAGGCTGCGGCCCCGGCCCCGGCGCCCCCGGAAAAGGCCGAAAAGGCGCCCTGCGACCCCGAACCGGTGGAGGCCCGGGGAGACGACCCCCTCCTGGCCGGGCTTAATGCCGGGCAGCGGCAGGCCGTGCTCCACCAGGGCGCGCCGTTGCTCGTGCAGGCGGGGCCCGGCACCGGCAAGACCAGGGCTCTGACGCACCGGGTGGCCCACCTGCTGGCGCGCCGCGGGGCTTCGCCGGCTTCGGTGCTGGCCGTCACCTTCACCCGCCAGGCGGCCGGGGAAATGGCGGCCCGGGTGGGGCAGCTGCTGCCCGGGTTTCCCGGCCTTGAGCAGGTCACTATCAGGACTTTTCACGCTTTGGGCCAGCAGATCCTGGTGGAGGCAGGAGAAAGCCGGAAAGTGGCAGGGGAGGAGGAGCGCCGGGCCATGCTTAAGGAAGCGGCCAAAGCCCAGGGGGTCCCCGCCGCCACCCTGGACCGCCAGGTGGCCCTGTGGAAGCAGGCCGGACTCGAACCGGAAGAGGTCAATCACGGAGAAGACCCCGGGCAGGTCGCGGCCTTTGCCGCGTACGAAGCGGCTCTGGCCGCCGCCGGGCTCTGGGATTACGAGGACCTCATCTCCCGGCCCGTGCGTCTGCTCAACGGCAATGCCGGCCTGCAGGAGGCGTACCGCCAGCGCTTCCGCCATCTGCTGGTGGACGAATATCAGGACTTGAACGAGGCCCAGTACCGGTTCTTTCGGGCCCTGGCCGGCCCGGAGACGGACGTCATGGTCATCGGCGACCCGGACCAGGCCATTTACGGCTTCCGGGGCGCCCGGCCCGGGTATTTTCACCGGTTTGCGGCGGACTGGCCCCAAGCCCGGCGCCTGGCCTTCACGGAAACCTACCGCCTGCCGGCCCCGATCCTGGCAGCTTCCCGAACGGTGCTCAGCCAGGCCGGGATGACGCCCCCTTCTCTCACGACCCATGCCCCGGGAGAAGATCCCGTAACCCTGCTGGAGGGAGCCACGCCCCAGGCCGAGGCCCGGGCCGTGGCGCGCCATATCGAGCGGCTGGTAGGCGGGCTGAGCCATCGCTCCCTCAATGATGAGGCCCTGCGGGAAAGGGCCCTGAGACAGACCGCCGGCTTCCGTGATATCGCCGTGCTCTACCGCTTCCACGCTTTGAGTGCCGCTTTGCAGGAAGCCCTCAGCGAAGCCGGCATCCCCTGGGAAGAGGCCCGTGAGGACCTGGGGCCGGACTGGGAGGGACTGGATTTGCAGGCCGAGAAGGTGAAGCTTCTCTCCCTGCACGCCGCCAAGGGCCTGGAATTTCCGTACATATTCATCGTCGGCTGCGAAGCCGGGTTGATCCCCTGGGAGCCGGAAGGCGGCCGGGAGGTGGATGTGGGGGAGGAATGCCGCCTCTTTTACGTGGGTCTCACCCGGGCCCGGCGGCAGGTCTGCCTCACCCGGGCCCGGACCCGCACCCTGTGGGGGAAAAAGCGCACCACCTATCTTTCTTCCCTGGCCATGGCCCTCAAGCCACAAAAATTTCAGGCAGAAGAAGGCAGGGGACGGCCCTGTCCGCCGGGCCGGCAGGGGAGTTTGTTCTAATATTTTAATATCTTTGGTAAGGGCCGGCATCGGCGAGGGCTCTCCCGGGATGGGAAAATCCCCCCTTGCCAATAAGAGGAAATTTGCAGCCAATTTGATTGGGTTTCCAGAAAAGGCCGGCGGGGCGGGCGTCTCTCCCAGCCGCATCGGCAGGTCTCTCGTGAGCCATGAAAACCCGGTCTCCAGTCTTTCCCGCCTCCCTGGTCATGCGGACGCGGGTGTTCCGCATAAAATTATTGGAATCGAGGAGTTTCATGACCACACCGGCATCTCAGCGGCATTGTCTGTTAACCTCATTTGCCCGCCGCATCGGACGCTTGGGCCTGATTCTCATGATGGTCTTATGGCTGCTTCCGTCCGGCTGCGCCACCGATCCTGTCCTGCCGCCCGCGCTGCCTGCGCCGACCACGGACATTCACAACGAGAATATGTTCCACGAACGGGTGCAGGGTTTACACCGCATCAGCCAGGGCGCCGGCGAGGCGGAGATCGTCCGGTCCTTCGGCCCCCCCACGGAGAGGCGCCAGACCGGGGGCGGATGGATGTATGTCTATCGGCTTCGGTGCCCCAAAACGGGATCGCCTTTCGAGTCCCCGGGCCGCATGGTATACTTAAACTGGGAGACCCGGATCACCTTCGATGAGCGCGGCCGGGTCGCGGCAGTTTCGCACCAACAATAAGGGGGATGGCCGTGGTTGGGAGCCGCCGCGGCCCCCATCGCAACAGGGGCGAAGGGCATGCACCGTGGCCAGGGAGGCGGCTGGATCGCGCTTGTGTTCATCCTGACTCTTGCGGCGCTCGCAAGTGCGCCGCCCGCCTTTGCCAATGAAGCTCCCGCCAGTCCGGCCCGCACCCTGCGTTCCCTCAAATTCACCGGGACCAAAGTAATCAAGGCCCGGGAACTGCGGGAAGAACTGACCATCCCTTTGCCGTCCCGCTGGCCCTGGAAGAAACTTCCCGCCTTCTCGCCCCAGGATCTGGAAGCCGATGTGGAACGCCTCCACCTCTTTTTCCGCAAGCGGGGTTTCTACCATGCCCGCCTGACCCCGGAGATCAAAGAAGATGCCCCGGGCCGGGTGGACGTGGTGATCAACGTGGAGGAAGGCCCCTGGGTGAAGGTCACGAAGGTGGAACTGCTGGGGTTTGAGGATGTCCCTCCCAAGGATTTGGATACCCTGAAGGCCAAACGTCCGCTCAAGCCTGGCGACCGCTTCACCGAGATCCTTTATGAGGATTTAAAGCGTCTGCATCTCAACTATTTCCTGGACCGCGGCTATCCCCGGGCCAAACTGACGGGACGGGTGCTGCTCGATGAAGAGGCTAACACCGCGCAGATTTCCTTGGAGGTGACCCCGGGACCCCTGTGCCATTTCGGTCCGGTGCGGGTCAAGGGTGATCTGCAAACCCCTGAGCATGTGATTCTGCACAAACTAACCTTCAAGGAAGGGGACCTTTTTTCCTTTAATCAGATTTTTGAAAGCCAGCGGCGCCTCTATGGCCTGGATCTGTTTCAGAGCGTCAGCCTGAGCCCGGAGCTGATCCCGGAGACGGCTCGCCGCATTCCTGTTACGGTAGAATTAAAGGAAAAAAAGAAGCGCTCGCTGAAGCTGGGTCTGGGGTGGGGCGATGAGGACCTGTTCCGGGCCCGGGTGGGCCTGCGGGTGCGCAACCTGGGGGGCGGCGGCCGGGTGCTTGACCTGGACGCCAAGTACTCCAGCCGGGAATACCGTGCTACGGGAACCTTCACCAATCCCCAGATCGCCGGCAGCCGCCTGGACTTTGTGGCCACCAGCGGCATTATCCGCCGTTATCTGCCGGGCTTCACCGACCGGGCTTACTTCTCCCAGGAGCGCCTGGAGCGCGATCTGCCCCGGAACTGGCGCCTGTTCGTCGGTCATGGAAT
>CAZFWX010000057.1:356-15148 GCA_964522695.1 uncultured Desulfobacterales bacterium | reverse complement strand
CCCGTCCCTTCAACATTGACACCCAGACCCTGATCCTGCTGCGGGAAACCAACCCGGGCAAGCTCTATTATTCCTCCATGGCCATAATGGGTCTGCGCCAGGACACCACCGACGATCCGGCCGACCCCCGGCGGGGCGGCCTCATCGCCACCAACCTGGAGGTGGCTCCGGACTTCCTGGGCTCTTCCCTGCAATTTTTCCGCACCACCGCGGAGGTGCGGCGCTACCATTCCCTGGGAGCCACCAACGTTGTCCTGGCCGGCAGGCTCAAGGTGGGTTTCATCGACCCCATCCAGGCCACCAGCGAAATTCCCATCTACCGGCGCTTCTTTGCCGGGGGCGAGGGCAGCGTGCGGGGCTACCGCTACGACTACCTGGGTCCCCGGGACATCAGCGGCAACCCCCTGGGCGGCGAGGCCCTGGTGGAAGGCAGCCTGGAAGTTCGCATCCCCCTGTACAAGGATTTCCGGGCCGTGGCCTTCCTGGACTTCGGCAACGTTTTCCTTAAGATCCGGGACCTGGACCTGGGCCAGTTGAAATACTCCTCCGGGGTGGGCCTGCGGTACCAGACCCCGGTGGGCCCCATCGGCGTGGACGTGGGCTTTCCTTTGAATCCCATCGATCCCGGCCGGGACCGCTACCGCTTTCACCTGACCATCGGTCAGGCCTTTTAAGGGGAGGGCCGGGGGAGCGAGCACCCCCGCCCTCCCCCAGTATCAACCTATTTGGGGAGGTTTTCGTGCGGCTGACGCGGGGGCGCGTGCTGGTCATCATCCTGGTGCTGCTGGTTCTGGGAGCATTGGCGATGTGGCGCGTCCTGCACACCGAGGCCTTCTGGCGCTGGAGCGGCCGCCAGCTGGTGACCCTGGTCCAGGAGCAGGTGAACGGGGACCTGACGGTGCGGGACATCCAGGGGACGCCCTTAACCGGCCTGGCCTTCCTGGATGTGCGCCTGGCCACCCCGCAGGGAGAGGTCTTCTTCGCACCCCGGCTGGAACTGCGTCTGTCCCTCTGGTCCCTCATCCGGCTGCAGCCGGTGGTGGCCCGCCTGAGTCTTGTCAAGCCCCGCCTCACCTTGCGGCGGGAGGCCGGCGGCGCCTGGGAGGCGGCGGGGCTTCTCAAGGATACCGGCAAGCCGGGGGCGCTGCCGGCCTTCCGGGAGATCACCCTGTCCCAGGTGGTGGTTGAGGACGGGGAACTGGTGATGACAGGGGCCGGTGAGGTCCGGCGCTATCCCCAGATGAGTCTTGACGGCGCCCTGAATCTGCTCCATCCTTTCACTCCCCAGCAAACCCTGCAACTGCGGCGGGGAAGTGTCACGGCCCCCACTCCCTGGGGGCGTCTGGCCCTCTCCGGCCGCCTGGCCTTTACCCAGGGGCTGCTCAACCTGCTGTCCCTGACTGCGGCTCTGGATGACAAGCCCCTGCTTTCTCTGGCCGGAGAAGTGAACCTGGGAGAGGACCTTTCCCCTTTGCGCCTGACCGGGGAGGTGGGGCCGGCCCCGGCGGACCTGATCCGCCGCTTCTGGCCCCGGTGGCCCGAGCCCTGGGAACCTGGGGGAAAATTTAATATCGAAGGAACCTCCGCGCGGCTGCTGGTGGAGGCCGCGGGCAGGCTGGACAAAGAGGCCGCATTTGATCTGAAGGGCTCCTTGGGATTTTCTGCTTCTGGCCTGACCTATGATTTGCACCTGAACGCCGCAGGCCTCCATGTTTCCCGTCTGGCCCCGGCCGTGGGCTATGCCGGAGAGCTCCCCCAGCCCGCGCCTGCCGTGGGATTCAGACTCAAGGCGGCCGGCGCGGGACTGCCCTGGGCGCCTGAGCGCCTGGATTGGTCCGTCAAGGTGGAGCCTTGCACCTTCGGGGCCGCTCGGGTGGAAAGCTTGGAATTGGCCCTGACGGGCAGCGCCCGGGAGCAGCGGTTTGCCGGTCTGGCCCAGGGGAACTTCGGGAAAATCCAGGTAAATGCCTTCGGCCCCCTGCACCAGGCCCAGGGGGAACTTGCCCTGAAAACGGAGGCCCTGCAGCCTGCGCTCTTAAGCCTGAAACATCTGGCCGGGACCAATCTCACCGGCAGCTACAAGGGGACCTTCCGCCTGCCGTCCTGGCGGCAGCCGGAGCGGTTGCGCCTGGCGGGTGAGGCGGAGGTGCGGGGGCGGCTGCTGGAATATGACCTGAAGGAACTGGCAGGCCGCTTTACCTGGGAGAAGCCCCGGCTGGAGGTGGCCAAGGCCCGTCTGGTCAGTCCCGACCTGACGGTGGATTTTGGCGGGAGTCTCGAAGGCGAGCGCCTGGCCTTTACCTATCAGGCCCAGACCCAGCCCGGCGGCGGGCCCCTGTGGCCGGCGAGCTGGCGGGGCCGGCTTACCGCTGAGGGCAAACTGACGGGAACGCTCGCCACCCCCGAATATTCGGCCCAGGGCAAGGCCGCGGGGCTGGCCGGGGAGGGCTGGGCCTTGGACAGCGCCGCCTTCAAAGCCGCGGGCGCCGGCTGGCCGCCCCAGGGAGGCTCGCTGGAACTCCAGGGCAGCGGCTGGAAGACCCCGGTGGGGAATTTTGCCCAGGTGCGCTTTCAGGGCCAGGGCGAGGGCCGGCGCTGGCGCTTTAACCTGCAAAGTTCGGCCCCGGGCGGGCCCCAGGCGGAGCTGGCGGGTACGGCGGATCTGGCCGCGTCTCCCCATTCCCTGGTCCTGGAGCGTTGCCGGGTGCGGCTGCCCCAAATCACCCTGGAAAATCGCGGGCCGGTGCCCGTGCGCTTTGCTCCCGGCCTGGAAGTGGGACCGGCCTCTTTCCAGGCGGGCGCCGGGCGGGTGAATGTTTCTCTCAAATCCCTGGGCGCAGACCTCTCCGGCCAGGTAACTTTGCAGGACCTGCCGGCGGGCCTCTTCAGCCTCAAAGGCCAGTCCCTGGCCGGCAAATTGAACGGCAATTTTACTTTCAGCGGCGAGGCCCGCCAGCCCCTGGTGGACGGAAGCCTGACCCTTACCCAGGGGCGTTGGGGCAACTTCTCTTTCCAGCAACTGCGCACCACCTTAAACCTGCGGGGCCAGCGGCTGCAATTCGCCGGCAGTCTGGAGGAGAAGGCCGCGGGGCCCCGCCTCACCTGGGAAGGTTATCTGCCCCTGCACCTGTCCTTCGCCCCCTTCCGGCTGGCCGCGGGCACAGACGACTTCCAGGTGCGTCTCAAGGGCGACCGGGCCTCGCTGAGTCTTTTGGCCGCGCTCAGCCCGGAGATCGAGTCGGCCCAGGGCTCCCTGGACCTGGAGGCCCTGTGGCAGGGAAAAATGACGCAACCCCGGCTCACCGGCCAGGTGCGCTGGGGCGCAGGGACTCTCCAGTTGCGCCAGACCGGGCTGGCCTACCGGCTGGAGCCGGGAACCCTCACCCTGGAGGGGGACCGCCTGACGTTTTCCCGGCTGGTGCTGGTGAGCGGCGGGAGTATGGTGGTGACCGGGACCCTCACCCTGGCCGGCTTCCAGCCCAAGCAGTTGGACGTCAAGGCCCGGTTGGAAAATTTCAAAGCCATGGCCCGGGTGGGCGCGGAAGGCACGGTGACCGGCAACCTTACCTTCAGCGGTCCCTGGTCGCGGCCGGTGCTGGCGGGGCATCTGACGGTGCCCAAGGGATCCCTGCACGGCGGCATCTTCACCGGGGAGATTCACGAGGACATCATTCTGGTGCGCCGGGCCTCGGCGCCGCACACGGGCCGCAAGGACCCCCAGCCCCCCCGGCCGCCGGACTGGACGGACAACGTGCGGGTGGACGTAACCGTGGACACTCCGGGCATTTGGGTTAAGGACACCAAGCTCTTGGTGCTTTTAGCCGGACAGATCAAGGCGGCCAAGCTTCCGGGCCAACCCCTCGCGGTGGCGGGCGACCTCAGGGCCGTTAAAGGGGCCATCGAACTGCACGGCCGCAGCTTCAAGGTGGCGGAAGGGAACCTGCACCTGCCGGGCAAACCGGGTGTGTTGCCCACCCTGAAGGGCAGGGCCGTCCACGAAGTGGGGGAAGTCACCCTGGTGATGCTGCTCAGCGGCCCGGTCAGCCGTCCCGAAGTGCGCCTGGAAAGCATCCCCCCCCTGCCGCCCCAGGACCTCCTGTCCTATCTCGTCTTCGGGCGGCCGGCCCGGGCCCTGACCCGGGAGGAGTACCTGCGGGTGGGCCCCAAGGCCGCAGGCATCGTGGGGGGGCTCACCGCCCAGAAACTTCAGGAGTTTTTGGGCAAGGACTTCCCCCTGGTGGGCAATGTCACCCTGAAAGCCGGGGCCGATACGGTGGGCGTGGCCAAACCCCTTACCAAGGATTTGACCATCTCCTATGAGCGCAAAACCGAGACCGGGTACCGGGAGGACGTCAACCAGATGCGCCTGGAATACCGGGTCAACCGCTACCTCAGCATTGAATCCCAACTGGGCCGGCGCAACTCCGGCGCGGATGTGCTGTTTAATTTGGATTGGTAGGCGGCTTAATGGCGGGAGGCGCTCCCTCCACATTTTGAAGGAAATGGGGGGCGCCTGCCCTGTATAACTGTTGTTGGACAACAGACTGCAATAACAAAGAAATCTTCTTTCACCCCATTAAAAAGGCGAAAAGGAGCACAGGTGAAGACACCTGTGCCACCTGATGTTTTGGCGGGGGCAGGGGAATAGGCAAGGACCCAAGCCCCCGGCCGCCTCCCCCCAGTCAAATCGCTTTTCCCATTCTCATCCTAGATACTTCCGGAAACGCCAGGCGCTGAAGGCGAAGAGAGTCAGGCCCAACAGGGCCAGGCCCAGAAAGTCTTCCAGGAGCCAGTACCAGGGAGTGCCCCGCACCAGCAGGCCCTCGCCCAGGTTGAGGTAATAGCGCAGGGGGGAGAGGTAGGTGATGAGGCGCAGGGCCGTGGGCATGGCCTCCAGCGGCGTCCAGCTGCCGGAGAGGAAGAGGATGGGCGCGATGATAATAAGCAGAAAGAGAATGGTTTCGGAGAGGCTGCGGCAGACGGTGGCGATGAGGAGTCCGGCGCCGGTGGCGGAAAAGACGTACAGCGCGGTGGAAATGAGAAAGAAGGGGAGGCCACCCCGGTAGGGCAGGCCGAAGATGGGGTAGATGACCAGAAAGAGGCTCAAAAGGCTCGACACCAGCACGATGGAGGCCATGGACAGGACCTTGGCCAGCATGATTTCCGCGGCCCGAAGGGGCGTGACCAGGAGCTGCTCCAGGGTGCCGTATTCTTTTTCCCGCACCATGGCCGCGCCGGGCAGCAGAATGGAAACCAAAGTGATGACCGCGAAGAGTTCGATCAAGCTGGCGAACCACTCGGCCTTCTGGTTAGGGTTGAAGAAGACCCGGGGCTGGTAGACGATGCGCACTCCTGCGGGCGGGCGGGGGCCGGTCAGCTCCGCGGCGAACCGCTGGCTGATGAGCTCCACGTAGCCCAGGGCCAAGAGCGCAGTGTTGGAGAGAGTGCCGTCGGCCACAGCCTGGACCTCGGCCACGCGGCCTTCGGCCAGGCGGCGGGAGAAGCCCTGGGGGATGAGGATCACCAGGGAAACCCGGCCCTGGTTGAGGAGCGCTTCCATTTCGGCGTCGGTGGTGAGGAAATGGGTCACCTGAAAGTAGGGCTGCCGGAATTTCTCCAGCAGCTGAACGCTCGTCTGGGTGCGGTCCCGGTCGTAAACCGCGGTGGGGTAGTTGCGCACCTCGATATTGAAGCCGGTGCCGGCCACATAAATTTCGATGGTGAAAACGTAGAGCACGATGAGGATGAGGGGCCGGTCCCGGAAGAACTGGCGGTATTCCTTGAGGAGCAGGGAGAAGAGGCGGCGCAGCATCTCAGTCCAGCCTCTTTTTGACCTTGAAGATGGCCAGGGTGAGGTAAATGGCGCCGTAACCGATTATGGCCAGCAGTTGGAGTACGTAGGCGGCGGGACCCAGGCCCTTCAGGAAAATGCCCCGGCAGATCTCCATGAAAAAGGTGGCGGGCATGAGCAGTCCCATGAAGCGGGCCTCGGGTCCCATGCTGTGCACCGAAATGAAAAACCCGGAATAGATGAACGCGGGGATGAGGGTGACCACGGTGGTGATGAGCATCGAGGCCACCTGGGTCTTGAACAGGGCGGACATGAGCAGGCCCAGCGAGGTGGTGGCCGCCAGGAAAATGAAAGTGGCCAGGCTGAGGAAGAGAAAGCTGCCCTTAAACGGCACCCGGAAGACCCAGTCGGTGAGGAGAAAAAGGGTAAGGTAGTTGACGCAGGCGATGGCCAGGTAAGGCAGGAGCTTTCCCACCACGTATTCCCAGGGGCGGATGGGCGAAATGTAAACGTTCAGGATGGCGCCGCTTTCCTTTTCCCGGACAATGGCCAGGGAAGCCAGCAGGGCCGGATAAAAAGTAAGCGTGGTGACAATGAGCCCCGGGACGATGAAGTTTTTGCTTTCCAAATCCGGGTTGAACCAGGCCCGGGGCTCCACCCGGATAAGGGGAACAGGTCCGGTGGGCGCCCGACTCCGGGCCAGTTCCTGGTTGTAGGCCGCGGCAATGGCCTCGAGATACCAGCGGATGGCGGAGGCCCGGTCCGGAAAGACGCCGTCGATGAGGGCCTGGAACGCGGGGTCGCGGGTGGTCACGAAACGCCGCTCGAAATCCGGGGGCACCACCACCGCGGCCCGGACCTTGCCCTTGAGGAGAAGCCGCTCCAGTTCGGCGTAATTTTGCGGCTGGGCCAGCACCCGGAAATAGGGGCTTTTAACGATGTGGTCCAGGAACTGGCGGGAAGCGGCGGAGCGGCTCTGATCCAGCACGGCCAGGGGGATGTTTTTCACGTCCAGGGTGAGGCCGAAGCCGAACAGCAGCATGATGATCACGGGCACCGCGAAGGCCAGGGCCAGGTAGAGGGGGCTGCGGCGGATCTCCCGCAGTTCCTTTTTCACCACGGCGGCAAGGCGCGGGTTAGTGAACATCCTGCTCCTCCGCCTGGCGGATGAAATGCACGAAGGTCTCTTCCAGGCTGAGGCCGCACTCGCCCAGGCGCTCCAGGGGAAGCTGGGCCTGGGCCAGGAGCGCTTTGACCCGGGCCGCGTCCCTGGTCAGGTCCTGGGTGGGCAGGTGCATGGTGCGGCCGTAGAGGGTGGCCCGGGGAAAGTCCCGGCGCACCAGGGGAAAGGCCTCCCGGAACCGAGGGGTGGCCACCTCCAGGATGCGGCCCTGGGCGGCCTCGGCCCGGTCCCGCAGTTCCGCCGGAGAGCCCAGGGCCACCAGGCGGCCATGGTGCATGAGGGCCAGACGATGGCAGTGCTCCGCCTCCTCCAGGTAATGGGTGGAGACCAGGACTGTGACGCCCTGCCGGGCCAGTTGGTGAATGATGTCCCAGAAACGGCGCCGCACCAGGGGGTCCACCCCGGAGGTGGGCTCATCCAGGAAGATAAGGCTGGGCCGGTGCACCAGGGCCGAGCCCAGTGCCAGGCGCTGGCGCAGGCCCACGGGCAGGTCGGCCACCCGGCGGTCCTCCAGGCCGGTGAGATTGAGCAGGGCCAGCACCTCGGGGACGCGCCTGGTTAGGTCGGCGCGATCGAGCCCGTAAATCCCGCCGTAGAGGAAGAGGTTTTCCAGGACGGTGAGGTCCCGGTACAGGGAGAATTTCTGAGACATATAGCCCAGATGCGGCTTGATTCCGGCCGCGTCCTTTGCCACATCCAGGCCGTTGATGCGGGCGGATCCCCGGGTGGGGGGGAGGAGGCCCGTGAGCATGCGGATCACCGTGGTCTTGCCCGCGCCGTTGGGCCCCAGAAAACCGAAGATCTCCCCCTGGCGCACCTGAAAACTGACCCGGTCCACCGCGGTGAAGGCGCCGAAGTTCTTGGTCAGGGCGTCCACTTCCAGGGCCGCGGGCGCCCCGGCAGGCAGGGGGTCGGGCAGGGGAGGGGGCAGGTATTCACCGTCTTTGGCCAGGGTGCGGATGAAAACCTCTTCCAGGGGCGAACGGCCCTGGGCCGTGGGGCAGGCGCCGCTGCCCAGCAGGCGCTCCGGAGCCTCGGTGAAGAGGAGGCGGCCCTGGTGCAGGAAGGCCACCTGGTGGCAGCGCTCCGCTTCGTCCAGGTAGGAGGTGGCCAGGACCACGGTGGCCTGTTCTTCGGCTACCAGGCGGTTGATGATGCCCCAGAGTTCCAGGCGGGAGATGGGGTCCACCCCGGTGTTGGGTTCATCCAGGAGCAAAAGGCGGGGGTAGTGGATCAGGGCGCAGCACAGGGCCAGCTTCTGGCGCATGCCCCCGGAGAGCTGGGAGGCCAGGCGGTCACGGAAGGGGGCCAACCCGGTGAGGTTCAGCAATTCCCCGGTTTGGGCGGCGAAGCGGGCCGCGTCCAGGCCCCGCAATTGCCCGAAGAATTCCAGGTTTTCCTGGACGGTGAGGGCGTCGGCCAGGTTGGCCCCCAGACCCTGGGGCATGAAGCCGATGGCGGCCTTGACGCCTTCCGGGTCCGCGGCCACATCCAGACCGCCCACCATGACCTGCCCGTCCCCTGGCCGCAGGAGGCCGGCCATGATGTACAGAAGGCTGGATTTGCCGGCGCCGTCCGGGCCCAAGAGCCCGAAGACCTCGCCGGGAGCCACCTCGAAGGAAACCTCGCTCAGCGCCGCGGCGCGGCGGAAGGACTTGCTCACCTGCCGCACGGCGATCAGCGGGGACGGCGCCAGGGCGCGCCCTCCTTGAGGCGGATGACCCCGTCCGCGGGCATGCCCGGCTTGAGCAGGCCTTCAGGGTTGTGGGCCAGAAGCTCCACTGCGAAGACCAGCTTGAGGCGCTCCTCCCGGGTTTCCACGTACTTGGGGGTGAATTCGGCCCGCTGGGAGACCCGGCTCACCTTGGCGTCGAAGTGGCGGTCGGGGTGGGCGTCCACGAAGATGCGGGCCTCCTGGCCCAGGCGCAGCTTGCCGATCTGGGCCTCGGGGATGAAAACCTTGAGATAGAGCCGGTCCAGGTCCACCAGGGTGAACAGCGGGGTCCCAGGCGAAACTACCAGGCCGGGTTCGGCCTCCCGGGTGAGGATGACCCCCCGGGAGGGACTTTTGATCTGGGTATCTTCCAAATTGGCGGCCGCTTCCTGGATTTTGGCCTGGGCCGTCTGGAGTTGGGCCGAAATGGCCTGGAGATCGGCTTCCTTGGCCTCCACCGTCTTGGTGAGGAGCCGGGCCTGGGCCAACTGGGCCTGGGCCTCAACCAGGCGCTTGGCCCGGGCGGCCAGGGCGGCGTCCGCGGCCTGGTGGTTGGCCTGGGCCTGGTCCAGGAGCTGCTGGGCGATCACCCGCCGGGACAGCAGGGCCTGGTAGCGGCGGAAATCCTTGGCATAGCGGGCGGCCTGGGCCCGGGCCTCCTCCACCTGGGCCGCGGCGGCTTCCATCTGGGCCTGGGCGGCGTCGATGGCGGTTTTGACCTGGCCCCGGGTGTAGTCCAGATCGATGCGGGACTGCTCCAGGCGCTGCCGCCAGTAGCGCTCCTGGTCCTGGGCGGCTTTGAGCTGGGCGGCGATCTGTTCCGAAGAGATGAGGGCCAGAGGTTCCCCAGGCGCCACCATCTCGCCTTTGTCCCTGAAAATCTTGACCACCTGGCCGGCCACCTTGGGGGCCACCACCACTTCGTCCCCTTCGATGCGACCGCTGGCCGCCAACAGATCATCCGGCCATGGGTTGACCAAACGCCCGCCGATGGACCAGCCCAGGGCGATCACCAGAACCGCGCCTGCCAATAAAATGAAACCTTTGCGCACCACGGAACTATCTTATCAAAGCTGCGCCTGATCGTCAGACATTTTCTGAGTCTCAGGGAATGGAGGCTGGAAAAGGGGGATAGGGGAGGGAAAGAACCCCTTTCCAACCTGGCAATTTTGCGGGGACTTTCAGGGTTTCCCCGATTGGCTCTCCCAGGGGCCGGTGCCATAATGCCGGACCAATTGTGGGATTATTACTAATTTTATAATAAAATCGTTTTTCAGGAGGGGTGCGGCTTCTTCCCGGAGTGAAAATCGCTCATGTCTCAAGGCCCGAAACCCTTATTCCCCCTGCGCGTGCTGCAGTTGATCGGCAGCCTGCCGGTGGGCGGCGCCGAAGACCTGGTGGCCGCCATCGCCACGGGTCTTGATCCGTCGAGGTTTCAGGTGCAGGTGGCCACCATCGGTCCTGCCGGCCCGGTGGGCGAAGAACTCCTGAAGGCCAAGGTGCCGGTGGTCAGTCTGGGGCTGGACTTCAAGCACACCTCGAGCTTTGGATTGGTCCTGGCGGTGCGGCGGCTTCTCAAGGAAATGCAGCCGCACATCCTGCACACCCACCTGTACCACCCCAACTTGTACGGTCGCCTGGGGGCCTGGGGATTGGGACTGCCGGGGGTGGTGGCCTCCGTCCACAACACCTACACCAAGGTCAAGTTTCATCGCCGGCTCTGGAACTTTCTGCTGGCCCTCGGCACCCACCGCATCCTGGTGAGCAGTCCCCAGGTGTGGCAGGATGTGCGGGACTATGACTGGGTGAACCCGGCCCGACTGGAAATTCTCCCCTATGGCATTCGCCTGGAGGAGTTGGAAGTGGCGGTGTCCCGGGAGGCCGCCCGGGAGGTCCTGGGTGTGAGGGGCTTCTGCCTGGGAGTGGTGGGGCGCCTGGAAGAACAGAAAGGCCACCGCTTTCTGTTGGAGGCGCTGCCCCACATCCGCCGGGAGGTGCACGACCTGACTGTGCTCCTCGTGGGTTCCGGCCGGGAGGAAGAAGCCTTGCGCCGGCAAGCCCAGGAGTTGGAGGTGCAGGAGTTGGTGCGCTTCCTGGGCACGCGGCGGGACCTGCCCCTGATCTTCCGGGCCCTGGATCTTTTCGTCCAGCCATCCCTGTGGGAGGGACTGCCCCTGGCCCTGCTCAAGGCCATGGGGAGCGGACTGGCCGTGGTGGCCACCCAGGTGAGCGGGGTAAGCGACGTCATCACCAATGGTTTAAACGGCTTCATGGTGCTGCCCGGGGACAGCATGGCCCTGGCCCGGAGCATCATGCACCTGGCCAGTCATCCGGAACTGCGGCGGCAAATGGGGACGGCCGCCCGGCACACCGTGGCCGTCCACTATTCGCTCCCGGCCATGCTGCGCCGGCTGGAAGCCCTTTACCTGGACCTGGTGAAACGGAGCGCTGGAAAGAAGCAAGGCCTGTGGAGGCTCGGGGGAAGGGACTAGGATTATCAGGCCGCGCCCTTGCCCAAAAATCTTTTCCCCCCAAAGAAATAAAGGAGATATAATAGCTGGCGCCCTAGTGTGATGAGCGCCATGAGGTCGGTTTTCTCAAAAAAGATGAGGAAAGAGCTCTGATGCCGGGCCTGCCCATCCCAGTCCCGGCGAATTTCATTCTCAGGCAGTAGCCTTTGCAGCAGTTTTCTCTTGCATCCATGCCCAGCCGCCCCCGACGGTCTTACGCCATTCTGCACACGGAAGCCTCCCTGGGCTGGGGCGGCCAGGAGCACCGCATTGTCGCCGAGGCCCGGGCCATGCGGGAGCGGGGCCACCGGGTCCTCATCGCCGCCTCCCCCCGCAGCCAGGTGCTGGGGCGGGCCGCGGCCGCAGGATTTTCCGCCTTTCCCCTGGACTTCGGGGGCTGGAACAACCTGTCGGCCTGGCGGCAGTTGCGGCGCATACTAAAATCAGAAAGGATCGAGATCCTTAACACCCACAGTTCGCTGGATTCCTGGGTGGGGCTGCTGGCCTGGCGCACTTTGAACCCGCGGCCGCTGCTGGTGCGCACCCGGCACCTGTCCACGCCGGTCAAAGGGAGCTGGCCCACCCGCTGGCTCTATCAGGCGCCGGTTGCAGTGATCACCACCAGTAAGGCAATCTCCACATACTTGGCGGCCCAGGTGCAGATTCCCGAGGGACGGCTCTGTGCCATTCCCACGGGGGTGTCCCTGACGGACTTCGCCCCCCGGCCTGCGGATGCGGCCCTGAAAGAGACCCTGGGACTGGACCCCGGCGCGTTTCTCGTGGGTACGGTGTCGGTGCTGCGTTCCTGGAAAGGTCACCTATACGTGTTGGAGGCCCTGAGGCACCTCCTGGATGCCGGCCTGAACGCCGCGCTGGTCATTGTGGGCGAGGGGCCCTACCGGCCGGTGATCGAGGCCCGCCGGGACGAGCTGGGGCTGGGGGAGCGGGTCTCCCTGGTGGGGCACCAGGAGCGGGTGGCGGACTGGCTGGCCCTCCTGGACGTCTTTGTCATGGCCTCCTACGCCCACGAGGGGGTGCCTCAGGCGGTCCTTCAGGCCCTGGCCCTGGCCAGGCCCGTGGCCGCCACCCGCGTGGGCGGCATTCCCGAAGTGGTGACCGACGGGGAGACAGGCCTGCTGGTCCCTCCCAAGGATGCCAGGGAATTGGCCCAGTCTCTCCTCTGGCTGAAAAATCATCCCGAGGAGGGGAAAAGTATGGGCCAGCGGGGCCGGGAACTGGTGGCGGCCCGCTTCTCCCTGGAAAACATGGCCCGGCAGGTGGAAGCGGTGTACGACCGGATATGGGCAGAGAGTTTCGGGGCCGGGAGTGCGGATCCCTAAGGCCCTTGATCTCCGTTACCTCAGCAGATTGAGCCCTCGGCGATTTTTGCCGGCGAGGGCGCCTGCTCTACACCAGCTTACAGTCACCGGAGAACTTTTTCTTCTGCAAGGGATGTGCAAGGAGGTTTCCAGTTTGCCAGACTGCCAGGAGGTGAGCCATTTCTGACTATGAATTCTTCCGGGATGCCCGGGTGCTGATCACTGGCGGGGCCGGCATGGTCGGCAGCAGCATCGCCCACCTCCTGGTGGCCCACGGGGCCGAAGTTACGGTGCTGGACGCCCACCTGCCCCAGTACGGCGGCAACCGGGTTAATTTGGAGGATATTTTCGACCGCATTGTCTTTGTCAAAGGAGACATCCGGGACTTCGGCCTGATCAAGCGCCTGGTGGACGGCGCGGATTTCATTTTTTCCCTGGCCGGCCAGGTGAGCTACGTGGACAGCAACACCGATCCCCTCCTGGATTTGGACATCAACTGCCGGGGACACCTGCATTTGCTCATGGCCCTGGCCCAGGTCAACCGCCTGGCCAAGGTGATTTTCACCAGCTCCCGCTTCGTTTACGGGACCATCGAGTACAACCCGGTGGACGAAAAGCACCCCTTCAATTGCCTGAGCATCTATGGCATCCACAAGCTGACCGGGGAAAAATATTACCGTTTTTACCATGACGCCCATGGCCTGGATACCGTCAGCTTGCGCCTGGCCAATCCATATGGTCCGCGCCAGCAGATGCGGCACGGCAAGTACGGCATCGTCAACTGGTTCATCCGTCTGGCCCTGGAAGGCAAACCCCTGACGGTCTTTGGCGACGGCTCCCAGAAACGGGATTATATTTTTGTAGAGGATGTGGCCGAGGCCGGCCTCTGCGCCGCCTTGGCCGCAGGCACGGCGGGAGAGGTCTACAACGTGGGCTCCGGCGCCGGCACCCGCTTCATCGACATGGCCCGCACCGTGGCCGGACTGGTCCCGGGCACGGAGGTCCAACACCTGCCCTGGCCCGCGGACCGCTATTTCGTGGAGACGGGGGATTATATTGCCGACATCACGAAACTTCAGGCGGCCACCAACTGGTCCCCCCGCACTTCTCTCCGGGACGGTGTTGCCCGCACCATTGACTTTTACCGCAAATACCGGGAACATTACTGGTAAAATCCAAAATGGCGCAGGACCAGGCGCACTGGCCGGACGGCCCGTGACAGGCCCTGGTGCTCGCCTCAATGCAGCCCAATTATCAATGCCCTTGCCGCATCGCTCCCGCTCCCTGGCTGATCGTGTGGCCGCCTTCCTGGGAGACCTGTGGTACCGTCTGGACCGGCGCCACCGCCGCGTGGTGCTGCGCAACCTGGAGTTCGCCTTCGGACCGGCCCTCACCTCCCAGGAGCGGGAGCGCCTGGCCCGGGCCGTATTCGCCCATTTCGTGCGATTTGGCTGGGAAGTCCTGGGACTGTTCATCCTGCCGCTCAGCTTTATAAGCCGGCACGTCGTTATCCTGGGGATCGGGCATGTGGAGGCCGCCCTGGCCCAGGGCAAAGGCGTCGTCATGATCACCGGCCACATGGGCAACTGGGAATACGCGGTCATGGCCCACGCCCTCCAAAACCGGCCCATCGCCCTGGTAGCCCGGGACCTGGACCATCCCCTGGCCCGGCGTCTGGCCCGCTATCTCCGGGAGCGCTGCGGCAACCGCGTGCTCAGCAAAAAGAATGCCTTAAAGGAAATGCTGACCCACCTCAGGCAGAGAGGCATCGTGGGCATCGTCATGGACCAGAACACCGCCGAGAGGGATGGGGTCCTGGTGGACTTTTTCGGGCGCCCGGCCCGCACCACGCCGGCGGCCGCCACCCTGGGCCGGCGCCGGGACGTGCCGGTCGTGCCGGCGCTGACCAGCCGGCTGGCTGACGGCCGCCATCTTCTGATCATCCTGCCCCCCATTCCCATGGAGAAAACCGACAACCCGGACGCGGATATCCTGCGCCATCTCCAGGAACAGAACCGCGTCCTCGAGGCCTGGGTGCGGCTCCACCCTGAGCAGTACCTGTGGCTGCACCGGCGCTGGAAAAATCAATTTCCGGAGTTGTACGAGGACAAGAAATGATTGTGAGGGAGGGGGAAGGGGACGAGCCCCCCTTCCCCTCCCTCAAACCCCCTCCCCCAACCCCTTTACGTTTTTTAGCCCGGGGGAGTCGGGACAAAAGATCCAAATTCTTCACCCCAAACAGGGGTTTGGGAAGGGGGGGTGTGGGGGGGCGGGG
>CAZFWX010000057.1:0-346 GCA_964522695.1 uncultured Desulfobacterales bacterium | reverse complement strand
CCCCCCCCCCCCCCCTTTTCGTTTTTTTCCCCGGGGGTTTGCGTGAAAATTTATCTTTTTTATCCCCCTCCCCCGGGGGGTGGGGGTGGGGGTGGGGGGGGGGGGGGGGGGAGTCTGCTCCCCCGGCCCTCCCCCCACAAAACCAACAAGGGAGGAGTCATGACGAAGCCAGACGCAGCGTTCCTGGCGGCCTTCAAAGAGCGGGCCGGGGCCCAGGAGATCGCCAGGATGCTGGGAATTGAACTGGCGGAAGTGGGGCCCGGCTATGCCAGGACCGTGATGACCTGCCGGCCGGAGATGGCCAATATCCTGGGCATGGTGCACGGCACCGCGGTCTTCGCCCTGA
>CAZFWX010000056.1:2315-19663 GCA_964522695.1 uncultured Desulfobacterales bacterium | reverse complement strand
CCTTATTCCCCTCCCTTGATGGGAGGGGTCAGGGGAGGGTGGCGAAAACACGTTCCCCGAATCACCTCCAGAACCCCTTCGATATTCTGCAGCACGTCATGGTTCCAAAACCGCAACAGGTGAAAGCCTTCTTTCTTGAACCAGGCTTCCCGTTCCTGGTCCTTGGCCTGTTCGATGGCATGTTGCCCGCCGTCGAGTTCGATGATCAGCCTGTTCTCAAAACAGACAAAGTCAGCGATGTAGGGGCCGATGGGCTCCTGGCGCCGGAATTTCAAACCTTCTATTTGCTTCGCCCGGAGATGCCACCAGAGGAGATTTTCTGCGTCGGTTTGGTTCCGGCGGAGCGACTTTGCAAATCTTACGAGGGTGTTGCTCAACTATTCCCCACCCCCACCCCAGCCCTCCCCCATCAAGGGGGAGGGAGGTTAAAGGTTATTCTCCCTCATAAAAACCACGCTGCCTTATAAGCCCCCTCCTTTAGCGGTCATTAGTCCATGACCTTTGAGAACCTCTCGACTCGGGGGAAGAAGTCATGCGGTCCCGATATGCCAGATATTATCTAAATACTTGCCTCCCGAAAGAAAGATAACTCCATATATTTCCCCTCCCTTGATGGGAGGGGTCAGGGGAGGGTGATTATTTATTTCTCCTTTTCCACCAACTCCCGGCACCCCGCCACAATCTCCTGCGCGGCGCGGGGCTTGGCCAAAGAAAGGCTCGCCGCCTCCATGGCCGGGAGCGTCTCCGGCGTGGCCAGGAGGTGTCTTATCTTAGCAGCTAAGACCTCGCCTGTAAATTCCTTGTTCAAAATGACCTGAACCGCGCCCTTTGACTCCAAGAACCGGGCGTTGGCCTCCTGGTGGTTGTTGGCCGCGAAAGGATAGGGAACCAAGAGAGCCGCCCGGCCCAGGGCGGTGAGTTCGGCGAGCGTTGAGGCCCCGGCCCGGCAGACAATGAGGTGCGCCCGGGCCATGAAATCGGGGACCTGATCGGAGAAATCCCAGACTTCGCTGGTGAAACCGGCGCAATAGTAGCATAAGCCCACATGTTCCCGGTCGGCCTGGCCGGTGAGGTGAATGAAATGGAGGCGGTCCTTGTAGTCGCCCAGCCAGTTCAAAGCGGCCAGGGTCTCCATATTCAGGTGGTGGGCTCCCTGGGACCCCCCCATGATGAGGACGGTGAAGGGTTGTTCCGGCCGGGGCTGAGGAGGCGCCAAGAATTCCTCCCGGATGGGGTTCCCCACCCAGAGGCTGCGTTCGGCCGGGAAGGACCCCTGAGAGTCGGGAAAAGAAAGGAAGATGCGGCTGGCCAACCGTCCCAGCCAGCGGTTGGTGAAGCCGGGGACGGCGTTTTGTTCGTGGATGGCCAAGGGGATCTTCAGGCTCCAGGCCGCCACGCCTACGGGCCCGGCAGCGTGGCCGCCCACACCCAAGACCAGGTGGGGGGCCAGTTTTTTCAGGACATCCCGGGCCTCCCGAATGTGGCCGGGCAGGGAGAAGTACGTGCGCAGGCGGGCCAGGCGGCCCTGCCCCAGAAGGGCCCGGCTGCTGATGGCCTGCCAGGGGATCTGGTAACGTTCCAGGATCTGGGCGGTCACCGCCTTAGGGGTGGTGAGAAAGGTTATGTCTGCGCCCAGGGCGGCCTGAAACTCCCGGGCCACGGCGATGCCGGGGAAGAGATGGCCCCCGGTGCCGCCGCCCACAATCACCACCCGGACCGGTTGTTTGGGCATAGGACCTCTAACTTGGAGAAACTCTAAAGGCGGGAGGCGCTGCGCTTTCCCGCCCTACGGCTGCTGGAGAAGTTGGTGGGGGGAGAGGGCAGGAGGATCATCCCCCTGGCCCTGCCCCCATAAAAATTATCAAACATTTTTGCTTGAGGCGCCCTCCGCCTGGGGCGGCGTTAGCGTGGGCGCCGGCCTTTTTATCTGGCAGCTGATATTGAGCAGAATGCCCACGGCCAAAAGGTTGACCAGGAGTGAAGAGCCGCCGTAGCTCAGGAAGGGCAGGGACAGGCCCTTGGTGGGGGCCATGCCGCTCACCACCGCCATGTTGATAATGGCCTGGAGGCCGATGATCAGGGTCAGTCCCAGGGCCAGATAGGACCCGAAGGTGTCGGGGGCCCGCAGGCTCAGGAGAATGCCCCGGTAAACCAGCAGGGAGAACAGCACCAAAATGAGAAACACCCCCACAAAGCCCACTTCCTCGCTGAAGATGGACAGGATGAAATCTGTGTGCGCGTCGGGCAGGTAAAAGAGCTTGGCCCGGCTGTTGCCCGCGCCCAGGCCTGTTAAGCCGCCCGAACCGATGGCCAGAAGGGACTGCTTCAGCTGGTAGCCCACATCCTGGCCGTATTTCCAGGGGTCCAGGAAGGACAGGAAGCGGGCGATTTTCTTGGGGTCCTTGATGACGGCGATGGCCGCCAGGCAGAGACCCGCAGCTCCGGCCATGCCGATGTAGGTGAGCCGGGTTCCTCCCACCAGGAGCATGATGAAAACGATGGCCGCCAGGGTCAGCGCGGTGCCGAAGTCCGTTTCTATGGCGATGAGGCCGATGTAGAGGCCGGACACCAGCATGTGGGGCAGGAATCCCACCGTAAACCACTTCATCTTTTCCTGTTTGCGGGCCAGGGAGTAGGCCAGGAAGATGACCATGGCCAGTTTGGCGAACTCCGAAGGCTGGATGGTGAGGGGACCCAGGCGGATCCAGCGGGCCGCGCCCCGCACCTTGGCCCCGATGGGGGGGATGAAGACCAGAATCAGCCCGATCAAGGCGATGAACATGAAAGGATAGACATAGCGCTGATATTTCTGATAGGGGATGCGGCTGCCCAGGTAGAGGATGCCCACGCCCGCCAGGGCATACATCACCTGGCGCTTAAAGAAAAAATAGGGGTCCTGGTACTGGTGCTGGGCCAGAAAGGTGCTGGAAATAAAGACCATGGTGAGGCCAAGGCCCAACAGGATCATACTGGAGAGCAGAAGAATCTGATCGCAGTGATAGGGCAGGGTGGAATCAGGCTTTTTCCGCATAAGCCGCCTCCAGAACCAGGTGTTGAAAAGTCTCGCCCCGATGGGCGTAATCGCGAAACATGTCGAAGCTGGCGCAGGCCGGAGACAGGAGCACCACATCGCCAGGTTCGGCCAGGCGCCGGGCCTGCTCCACGGCCTGGGCCATGTCTTCCACAATATGGGCGGGGGCAAGATCCGCCCACACCCGGGCCAGGTGTTCCCGGGTCTCCCCCATGAGGACTAACGCCTTGACCCTCTCCCGGATGAGCGAGGAAAGCAGGGAAAAATCGCTGTCTTTATCACGGCCGCCGGCGATGAGGATCACCGGCCGGTCATAGGAGGCCAGGGCCGAAGACACGGCCCCCACGTTTGTGCCCTTGGAGTCGTCCACGTAGTCCACGCCCCGGATGGTGGCCACCCACTCCTGGCGGTGATGCAGGCCCTGAAAGGAGGCCAGGACTTTGCGGCAGGAGGCGGCATCGACTCCGGCGTCCAGGGCCAGCAGAAGCGCGGCCATGATGTTTTCCAGGTTGTGCCGGCCGGCCAGGAGAATATCCTGGATGGAAAAGTCAGCCGCCCGCCCCGGGTCCAGTCTGACCCGCAAGACATCACCGTCCAGCCAGGCGCCCTCCTCAAGAATGCGGGTGGCGGAGAAATAGCGGACCCGCTGCGGTCCCAGGGGAAGATTCTGTAGATAGGGATCATCGTAATTGAGCACGGCCAGATCAGTCGGCCCCTGGCAGCGGAACAGCCCCGCCTTGGAGGCAACGTAGGCGGCAAGACCGGCATAGCGGTCCAGGTGGTCCGGCGTAATATTGAGCAGGGCCGCGGCCTGGGGGTGGAAGTGGGGGGCGGTGTCCAGCTGGAAGCTGCTCACCTCCAGGACCACATGGGTGCCCTGGGATTGCCGGCCCAGGAGCGTGGTGGCCGCGGTGCCGATGTTGCCGCCCACCAGGGGTTTTAAGCCCCCGGCGGCCAGGAGTTCCCCCAAGAGCGTCGTGGTGGTGGTCTTGCCGTTGGTGCCGGAGACGGCCAGGACAGGCAGCGTGAAGAAGTGGGAGGCCAATTCCAATTCGCCCCACACCGGCACCCCGGCCCGGCGGGCGGCTTCGAGCCAGGGCAGTTCGGGCGGCACTCCGGGGCTCACCAGGATGAGGTCATAGTCCTGGGGCTGCCGGGGCTGGGGCACCCCCAGCTCCAGGGCCGCGCCCAGGGCATCCATCTCCCGCCGGGCCTCGGCCAAGACTTCAGGTGCGGCCGCATCCGTGACCGTCACCCGGGCTCCCTGGCCGGCAAGAAAATGGGCCAGGGCCAAGCCGGTACGCGCCAACCCCACCACCAGTGTTTTCCTCCCCCGCAGATGCATCATTACCGCAGCTTTAAGGCGCTCAAGGAGAGCAGGCCCAGGACGATGGAAATGATCCAGAAGCGCACGATCACCTTGGGCTCAGGCCAGCCTTTCAGTTCAAAGTGATGGTGGATGGGCGCCATGCGAAAGATGCGCTTGCCGTTGGTGATCTTGAAAAAGCCCACCTGCAAAATAACGGAGATGGCCTCCACCACAAAGATGCCCCCCACCACCACCAGGAGGATTTCCTGCTTGGTGGCCAGGGCCACAGTGCCCAAAATGCCCCCCAGGGCCAGAGCGCCCACATCCCCCATGAAGACTTGGGCCGGATAGGCATTGAACCACAGAAAGCCAATGCCCGCACCCACCAGCGCCCCCAGGAAAATGGATATTTCCCCCACACCCCGGATGTAATTGATTTGCAGGTATGCAGCGATGCGGGCATGGCCGGCCAGATAGGAAAAGATCAGGTAAAAGGCCGCGGCGATGGTCACCGGGCCGATGGCCAGGCCGTCCAGGCCGTCGGTGAGATTGACGGCGTTGGCGCTGCCCACGATGACCAGGACCGCAAAAGGAATGAAGAGCACGCCCAGATCAGGCTGAAATTGCTTGAAAAAGGGGACGGTGAGGGTGGTGTCGAACCCCGGCATATAATAAAGCCACAGGGCCACCACCACGGCCACTGACGTCTGCCAGGCCAGTTTGGCCCGGCCGCTCAGGCCCCGGTTGTGCTTCTTGATGATCTTGAGGTAATCGTCCAGAAACCCGATGAAGCCAAAACCCAGAGTGACGAAGACCAGGAGCCAGATATAGGGGTTGGTGAGGTCCACCCACAGTAACGTGGCGCTGATAAGGGCGAAGATGATCATGAGGCCGCCCATGGTGGGGGTGCCGGCCTTGCTGTGATGGGATTGGGGGCCGTCTTCCCGGATGTACTGGCCGATCTGCATCCTTTTGAGCTGGCGGATGCACCAGGCGCCGATGGCCAGGGAGATGATCAGGGCGGTGAGCACCGCAAAGATGGTGCGGAAGGTGATGTACCGGAAGACGTTGAAGCCCCCGAAAACTTCCTTCAACGGAAACAGGAGATGGTAAAGCACTGCTCCCCCCCACGGCGTCAGACGAATCTTTAAACGAATCCATGCGGTTCCTGGCCGACGAAGCTTAGTCTTCCAGGGCCGCCACCAGGCGTTCCATGCGCATGCTGCGGGAACCCTTGACCAAGAGCCAGTCACCTGGTTCCAGAAACTCCTTCAGAGCCTGGGCCCCCTGTTCATGGGTCTCCACGGTCTGGATGCGGGTCGGGGCCAGCCCTGCTTCCTTAGCCCCGGCAGCCACTTCCTCCCGGAAGCCGCCGTACACCACCAGGTAGTCCAACCCCAACCGGGCGGCCTGGCGGCCCAGGTCCCGATGGGCCGGCACCGCGCCCGAGCCCAGTTCCAGCATATCTCCCAGGGCGGCCACGGCCCGGCCGTCGTCCCGCAATTCAGTCAAAGTCTTGAGCGCCATGGCCATGGAGCCGGGGTTGGCGTTGTAGCAGTCATTCAACAGGTGCACCCCGGAGATGAGGCTGGCCACCTGGGAGCGCCGGATGACCGCCCCGAAATCGGCCAGTTGCGACGCAGACTCCCCAGGCGACACCCCCAAAACCAGCCCCACGGCCGTGGCCGCCAGGGCGTTATAGGCCATGTGCAGCCCGGGCACTTTGAGGTTCAAAAGCCAGGAATCTTTGCCCCAGTACAAGCGGACGGTCTGCCCGGCCTTGCCCCTGACTTCCCGCTCCCCGGCACGCAGGGAGGCTTGGGTGGCAAAGCCGAAACTCACGGCGGGTCCATCGTACGTTTCTGCCTGCCGGGCCACCCGGGGATCGTCGGCGTTGTACACCAGCCAGGCGCCGGGCGGAAGCGCGCCGATGAGTTCGCCCTTGGCCCGGGCCACGCCCTCCACATCGCCCACGCCTTCGGTGTGCGCCGTATAGACGTTGAGCAGCACCCCCACGGTGGGCCGGCAGATTTCCGTGAGCCGGCGGATTTCCCCGAAGCGGTTCATGCCCATCTCCACCACCGCGGCTTCGACACCTGCGTCCAGTTGGAAAAGGGTCTGGGGCAGACCGATGAGGTTGTTGAGATTCAGTTCATTTTTCAGCACCTGGAAGGAGCGGGCCAGCACCCGGGCGGTCATCTCCTTGGCCGTGGTCTTGCCGCAACTACCGGTGACCGCGGCCACAGGCATGGCAAACCGGGAGCGCCAGGCCTGGGCCAGGTCACCCAAGGCCCCCAGGGTGGACGATACCGCGATCACAGGGACCTGCGGCCCCCATGGGGGGGCATTGGCGGCGGAGACTCCCCCTGCCTCTGTCAGATAACGCTCCTCCACCAGGAGTATGCCCGCGCCCCTGGCCAGGGCCCTGGCCAGGTAGTTATGACCGTCATGGCGTTCCCCTTTGAGGGGCACGTAAAGCTGGCCGGCCTGGCAGGTGCGGGAATCGGTGCTCACGCCCACAGCCACTGCGGTGGGACTGCCCTGTACCAGGCGCCCCCGGGTGGCGGCGATGATCTCGGCGGCGGTAAAGTGCGCGGCCATCAGGCTGGATACTCCGCCAGGGCGTCCAGCACTTCCTGCCGGTCATCGAAGGGCAGGCGCTTTTCCCCCCAGATCTGGTAATTTTCGTGGCCTTTCCCGGCCACCAGCACCGCGTCGTCGGGGCGGGCCAGGTGCACGGCCAGGTGGATGGCTTCCCGCCGGTCGGGCGCCACCAGGTAACCCCCCTCGCCCCGCCGGGCCGCAGCCAGGCTCAGGCGGGGAAAGGCGCAATCTTGGAGGCCCCCCTCGATTTCTGCGATGATCCGAAGAGGGTCCTCGGTGCGGGGGTTGTCGCTGGTCACCACCAAAAGATCGCTCTGTCCTGCTGCGGCCTGTCCCATGAGGGGGCGTTTGCCCCGGTCACGGTCGCCGCCGCAGCCGAAAACCGTAATAATCCGGGCAAAACCCAGCCCGGACAGGGCCGCCAGCACCTGGGTCAGGGCCGCGGGGGTGTGGGCGTAATCCACAAAGACGTGGGGGCCGGCGTCAGGGCCGAAGCGTTCCAGGCGGCCCGGCACCCCGGGCAGTTGGGCGATGCCTGCGGCCACGGCCTGGGGGGCAAGGCCCAGTCCCAGGGCCGCGGCGCACGCGGCTAAGATGTTGGCCAGGTTAAAGGGGCCCACCAGCCGGGAGCGGATTTCCAGCTCTCCTTGCGGCGTATGCAGCCGGGCCTCTGTGCCATGGCGCTGGAAACGGTGGAACACCGGCCGTATCTGGCTTTCCGGGTGATGCCCGTACGTGAGGACCGGGCCGGTTATTTGGGCGTTGAGGTCATGCCCCCACAGATCGTCGAGGTTAAGGACGGACAAGCCCGGCGCCTCGCCGCCATCCACTAACAGATCCAGGAATAAACGGGACTTGGCTGTGAAGTAGTCGCCCAGATCCCGGTGATAGTCCAGATGATCCTGGGAGAGGTTGGTGAAAACCCCGGCATCGAAGACCACCCGGTCCACCCTTTTCAGATCCAGGGCGTGGGAGGAGACCTCCATGACCACGTGGCTGGCGCCCAGGTTCCGCATCTGCCGCAAGAGACGCTGCAGGTCCAGGGACTCAGGCGTAGTCACGGCCGCGGGCCAGCTGTGGTCCGCCAGGCGGTAGTTCACCGTGCCCAATACCCCCACCCGGTGGCCCGCGGCGGCCAGGATGGCTTCCAGCAAGTAGGAGGTGGTGGTCTTGCCGTTGGTGCCGGTGATGCCCACCAGCACCAGTTCCCGGCTGGGATGATCGAAGAACGCGGCGCTCAGGTGGGCCAGGGCCAGGCGGCCGTCGGGCACCTGCACCAGGGTGGCGGACGCCGGCAGGTTCAGGTCTTCTTCACTGACGATAACCCGGGCCCCTTGGGCCAGGGCGGCTTCAACAAAACGGTGGCCGTCGGTGCGCAGCCCCTTTAAGGCCACGAAGATGCCGCCGGGCGCCACTGCCTGGGAATGATAGGCCACCCCGGCCACGTCCAGGCGTGGGTCTCCGCTAATCCGGCAGCCGTCAAGGCCCTCCAGAAGAGACTCCAGGCGTTTGGTGGCGGTTACCTCTTTCTGCATGGCTTGAAAAGGGGATGCCGGATTGCCGGTGAGCGAGGCAGGAAAAGGGGACGGGAAACGGCGGCCCTCCCTGCCTGTCATCCTATCCGAAGTTTCCGCCCTTGGCAAGGGGCGGGGTAGACCGCGGTTTACGAGCGTGATTGGAACTTCACCGCACAAACGGTGCCGGGGTTGATGGGCGTGCCCGGAGCCGGAGTCTGGGTGGTGGCCAGGCCGCTTCCCTCCAGGCGGCACTTGATCCCGGCCCTGTGCAACAGGTCTGCCACCTGGCGGATGGTAAGACCTTTTAAATCCGGCATTGTTTTGAGATTTACCGGCCCCTTGGGGGGCATGGGTGCGGTCAGGAAACCGGCCTGCTGCACCTGCATTACTGGCTGGGGTTTAGCCGGGGGGTCCTTCTTAACCTGCACCGGGGCGTTTTCCATCTGAGGATAAATACCCAGGACCCGCAGAGTCTGGCCGGCGATTTCCTTGAAAATGGGCGCGGCCACCACCCCGCCGTAAATGGCCCCCTTGGATTCCTCGATGATCACTGAAATGGCCAGTTCCGGCTTGTTGCCGGGCACCAGGCCCATGAACACGGAGTTGTACTTGCTGTGGGAATAGGCCCGGCCCACCAGCTTCTGGGCGGTGCCGGTCTTGCCTGCGGCGGTGAAGCCGTCCGGCGCGGCCCCCTTCGCGGTTCCCCCTTCCTGAGTCACCATCTCCATGATGCTCAACATAACTTGAGCAGTAGAGGCTGAAATCACCCGGCGCACCGGCCGGGGCTGGAATTCCTTGATTTTTTCACCTTTGGGGTTGGTGATCTCCTTAATCAGCAGGGGCTCCATGAGCACGCCCTCATTGCCGATGGCCGCCAGGGCCATGGTGAGCTGCAGCGGCGTGACGGACACCCCCTGGCCGAAGGCGCAGGTGGCCCGATCCAGCGGGGAGCGGGCCTTTTTTAGATTTTTCACCAGGCCGGCGCTTTCCCCGGGAAACTGGATGCCGGTGCGGTTGCCGAACCCAAAGGCCCGCAGATAGTGGTCCATACCGGCGCCGCCCAATTTGCTGGCGATTTTGGCCGAGCCGATGTTGCTGGATTTCTGGATGACCTGTTGTACTGTCAGGGCGCCGTAGGGATGAACGTCGTGGATGACTTCCTTGGCGCCCAGATGCCAGACGCCGTTTTCACAGTGGAAGCGGTCTGTGGGTTTGACTGTCTTGGCATCCAAAGCGGCGGCTACGGTGAACACCTTGAAGGCGCTCCCGGGCTCCAGGGCATGAGTGAGATTGCGGTTGCGCCGGGCGTCCTCGCCGTATTTCTGGTGAAAGTTGGGATCCATGGCGGGATACTGGGCCATGGCCAGAATCTCGCCGGTCCGGGGCCGCACCACCACCACCAGGCCGCCCGCGGCGTGCCATTTTTCCACCCCGCGGCGCAGTTCCTTTTCGGCGATATACTGAATGGTCCGGTCTATGGACAGAACCAGGTTATTGCCCATGACCTCGGGGTCCCAGGCCTTTTCATCGGTGACGACGATGTGGCCCCGGGCATCCACCATCTTCTGACATTTTTTGGGCTTGCCGTAGAGCTCCTTTTCGAACTGATGCTCCAGGCCCTCCAGACCCTGGCCGTCAATATCGCAGAAGCCCAGGATGGGACCGGCCAGGTATTGCTGCGGGTAGTAGCGCCGGGCCTCCGGCAGGATATAGACCGCGTCTTCATCCCGCCGCTGATTGGCGGCCTTGGCCGTATGCGCGCGTTTCTCCGCTTCCGCCTGCCAGACCCGGAAGGCTTCCTCCCGTTCGGGAGTCAGGTGCCGTTTCACCCAGACAAAGGGCCTTGCCCGGGTGATGGTCTCCAGCAGATCACGGTGCTTCAGACCCAGCACCGGGGCCAGTTGCCGGCTCAAGAGGTGGGCGTTTTTGATCTGCTGGGGGTGAGCCACCACGGAATGGACCCGGCTGCTCACCGCCAGCTCCACCTGATTGCAGTCCAGGATGAGCCCCCGCACCGGCAGCACAGGACAGAGCTTGTTGATCTCCTGGTCGGCCCGCTCCTTCAGTTCGGCGCCCTGCAGAATCTGGAGCTGGAAAAATCTCAGCCAGATTGCCAGGCCCAGGACAATGAGGCCTGATCCCACCAGGATAATGCGCAAGCGGATGGCTTTGTTCAACGTGGCGTTCATGGCACGTACATGACATGTCCGGATTGGGGCGGGCCCATGCCGTAGGTCTCAATGGCCAGCCGTTCCAGACGGGAAATGGCGGTTAAACTGGACAACTCGATGCGCAGTTTGCGGTTCATCTCCAAGAGTTCTTTCTTGGTCTCCTGGGCCTGGGAGATCTGATATTGCAGGTTGACTGCCGGGATACTGCCATACCCCCACAGAAAAGAGGTGAACATGATGGTGGAGGCGGCCAGAACCAGGGCGGTCACCCCCGCCCGCCAATACTTCCCGTGTTGCTGAGTGATCTTGCGGTTGCGGGTGAGCAGCGCCTCACTCATGGCATTGAGTCGCAGGGCTGGATTCTTTGGCATGGCAGTTCTCCAGGCAGTCAAACTTTTTCAGCGACGCGCAGCTTGGCAGACCGGGCCCGGGGATTGCGGCTCACTTCCCCAGGGCCGGGTGTCAGGGGTTTTTTGGTGAGGCGGCGCATACTCCCGGCCCGTTCCCAACGGAGGCAGGCTTCCTTAACCAGGCGGTCCTCCAGGGAATGGTAAGAAATGATCACCAGGCGGCCTCCCGGCTCCAGCCAATCCGGAGCCTCGTGCAGAAAAGCCTTCAGTTCATCCAGTTCCCGGTTCACGGCCAGGCGCAGCGCCTGAAAAACCCGCGTGGCGGGGTGCTGGCCCTCCCGCCTGCCTTTCCCCCCCACGATCTCCTTTACCGCCTCGGCCAATTCCCGGGCAGTGGCGATGGGCTGCCGCCGCCGCCGTTCCACCAGTACCCGGGCCAGAAGCCGGGCCCGGGGCTCCTCCCCCAGATCCCGGAAAATCCGTTCCAGTTCCGGCCGGCTGGCATGGCTGAGCAGCCAGGCGGCAGTGGGGCCGGGGACCGTGGGATCGAAACGCATATCCAGCGGCTCATCCTCCAGGAAAGAAAAACCCCGGCCTGAACGTTTGAGAAGGTAGAGGGAGAGTCCCAGGTCCAGAAGCACGCCCGATGCCTGCGGCGGTTGCCGGGTTTGGAGCAGTTCCCCCAGTTCGGCATATGAGGCGTGGAAAAGTCGAAATTGGGAGGTGAAGGGGGCCAGCCGGGCGGCGGCTACTTCAAGGACCGTCGGGTTTCGATCGAGACCCCAGAGCTCCCCTCTCTGATCGGTCCGCCTTAAGATGGCCTCGGCATGCCCCCCCTCACCGACGGTGCCATCCACATAGAAACCACCCGCCCGACACTGCAGGCCCCTCAACACCTCCTCCACCATGACCGGTTCATGAACCGGCTGCTGGTCTTTGTGAAGAGAAACGGCGTCCTCCTTGCCGTTCCTGCCGGATTTTGGCCCGGCCATTAGGCGCCGTTCAGGCGCCGCAGGGCCGCCCTGCGGCCCCGTTCGAGACGCCGCACCCGGTCATACACCCACCAGGTCACGGCCACAAAGATGGTTGCCCCCATCCAGAGGCTGATAAACGACCATACCTGATCCCACATCCCCGTTCCCCCCTTTTTTCTGGGGCAGCCATTCGTCAAACAGGACGATGGCGAAGCCTGCGGCAAGCCTCCCCAGTCTTTGGCTGTCAGCGGCCTCCGGCCAGGGTGTATCCCCGTCTTTCTGAGAGTTCGGCACGCTGCACCTCAGAGGATCTCGTCCAACAGCGCCGGATCCAGGGTCTCTTCCAGTTGCTTGCGATGGGCCTCATAGGCGGCGCGGTCCCAAATTTCAAAACATTTGGTGGCGCCCACCATGGTCAGATCCCGGTTCAGCTTGGCATAGTCCCGCAGGTGCTGGGGAATGAGAATGCGACCCTGGCGGTCCAGGGGGCATTCCTCCACGCCGGACAGGAAGAAACGCTGGAAGTTGCGGATTTTCGGAGATAGGAGATTTTTCTCCGCCAGGTTGGCCTCCACCTTGACCCATTCACTCTGGGGGAAGGCCAGGATGTAACCGGCCCAATTGGTGAGGATTAACTGGCGGTCCTGCCGTTCCTGCAAGATTTCCCGGTAGCGGGCGGGTATGCTGACACGCCCCTTGTTGTCCATCACATGTTGGAAGCTACCGGAAAACATGGGTTGGCACTCCCCCGTCTGCCACTATGCCCCACTTTCTCCCACTTGGAGGTACAATACGGTCTTTTTTAGGGAACTGTCAAGAAAAATTATGCTCCAAAAGGCAATAAGAAAACTTTCACAATCTCTCATGCGAAAGAAAAAAGATGGGTTGGCAGAGGGGGCCAAAAGGCGGGCGGCCTGTGGTGGGAGAAAGTGGGATGAAGGGGGAAACGAGGGGCGCTTAAACGAAACTGCGCCTTTGGTCCAGGTAAGCCTGGAGGATGAGCACTGCGGCCACCTGGTCCACCACCTGACGGCGGCGCCGCCGGCTCAGATCGGCCTCCAGGAGCACCCGCTCCGCCTCCCGGGTGGTGAGGCGCTCATCCCAGGGGATGACGGGGATGCCTCCCAGGGCCTGGGCCAGGGAACGGGCCAGGGCCAGGATCGCCTCGGCCATCTCGCCGGGCCGGCCGTCCAGATGGCGGGGATAGCCCACCACGATTTCCTGGACGCCATATTTTTGGGCCAGGGCCGCCAGGCGGCGCAAGTCATCCTCCGCGGTGCGGCGCGTCAGCACCTCAAGCCCCTGGGCGGTGAGGCCCAGGGGGTCGCTCACCGCCACCCCGATGCGCTTTTCCCCCACGTCCAGGGCCAGGATGCGGATTTCATTGGAGGCGCCGTCGGCCTGCCGATGGTTTGCTGGAGGCATAATTTCCATTCAACAATAATATTACGTCAAAGAATATTTAACAGGAAAAGGTGCACCGGCGCCGCCCTAATCGGCCAAAAGCCACACGGCCACCATGGCCAGAATCAGGCCCACCCCCTGGCGCAGAGTGAGGCCCTCCTTGAGGAAAAGGAGGCTCAGGATCACCGTGACCACGGGATAGAGGCTGGTCAAAGGCACCACCACCGAGGCCTGGCCGCCTGCGGCCAGAGCCTGGAAGTAACACAGAAGTCCCGTGGCAGTGCAGAACCCGGCGCCCACAGCGGCAGCCCACCCCACGGGGTGCCAGGGAAGCGTCAGGCCGGGACTGAATATCAGAAAAACGGCGATGGGCAGGTAACCCAGGATGCCCAGCAGATAGACGCTGCGGGCCGGCAGGTGGAAAGTCGCCATTTTGGTGAACAGACCCCAGAAACCCCAGAAGAAAAGCGCGGCCAGGGCGAAGGGCGTCCAGGAGGCCGTCTGCATGGTGCTGGTCCTCGCGATGGGTGAAGATGACATTTTCCCGGGAAGAAACCGGTCCTCCCCTGCAGTATATCCTTACTTGTTAAAGAAATTTACGGGCCGGCAGTTATCCTGGCTGTCCGAAAATTTTCGGGATTTCTCCATGGCATGTGTCATTATACCACTGCCTTGGCCAAGGGGGGCAAGACCCATAATTTCCAGGCCTTTGGCCGGCGGACCTTATGCCGCGCTTCTTGAGTGTGCCGCCTGCCCCTGGTCCCCGGTGGCCCACCAGCCAACTTGCCTCCCAGACTTTTTTCCTTTAAAAAGTAACAGACTGTCCAGAAAATTTCTTGGTGGCGCCGGCGTCTTGCCGTTGCGCAGCACAGGCTAAAAGCCTGTGCCGCCAAAGGCGGCCGGCACGAAGGCACGCCCCTCCCGGCTTTTTTCCCTGCTTTGGGTGAGTCAGGGGCTCATGCATTCCTGTCCCGAACGGGACTTCCAGACCGTCGAGGCTCAGACTGGGGCCTGCCAGCGGAAAAGTTCGTCTCTGAACTGAGCCGGAAGAAAGTCGCGGCCTCGGCGGTGGCTCATTCTCATTCCTTTCTCTGGAGGCGTTGATGGTACATATCATGGGACACCGGGGGGCTCCGGCCTATGAGCCGGAAAACACCCTGCGCTCCTTCAGCCGGGCGCTGGACATGGGCGTGTCCGCGGTGGAACTGGACGTCCAGCTGACCAAGGACGGGCGCCTGGTGGTAATCCATGACGAAACCGTGGACCGCACCACCAATGGCACGGGCTGGGTCCGGGACCTCACCTTTGCCCAGGTCCGGGAGCTGGACGCGGGCCAGGGAGAGCGCGTCCCCAGCCTGGAGGAAGTGGTGGACCTGGTGCAGGGCAGGGCCCACCTGGTGGTGGAAGTCAAGCAGCCCGAAGCCGCGCCGGCGTGTCTGGAATTTTTCAGGAATTGCGCCCACCTTGAGGATGTGCACCTCATCTCCTTCTGGCATCCCCTGGTCCGGTGGCTTAAAGAACAGGAGCCCTGCCTGCGCACCGGCGTACTCATGGTGGGCTGCCCTGTGGATCCCGTGGGTCTGGCCCGGGCGGCCCTGGCCGAAGCCCTGGTGCTCCACTTCGCCTACGTCACCCCGGAACTGGTGGCCGCGGCCCACGCCCAGGGTCTTTTGGTCTACCTCTGGAACATCGACGACCCGGCCTATCTGCCGCCCTTCCTGAACATGGGCGTGGACGGCATCGGCAGCAATCGCCCGGACGTGGTGATAGAATATATAAAGAATACATATTGATTTCCTGGAGGGAGCGCCAGGGAGATGATCTCCCTGTTCTCCCCCCAGACCCCCCTCCCAACCTGTGAAAAAACACTATGGGGTTGGGGGAGGGGGTGTGGGGGAGGGGGAAGGGGTCTGCGACCCCTGGCCCCTCCCCCGCAAAACCATTCCCGAAGGGAACGATATGTCCAAAACCATCGTTGAGCAGATCATGGCGGCGCACCTGGTGGCCGGGGAGCTGACCCCCGGCCGGGAGATCGCCCTGAAGATTGATCACACCCTGACCCAGGATGCCACCGGGACCCTGGCCTACCTGGAGTTTGAGGCCATGGGCGTGGACCGGGCCAGGCCCGAGGTGGCGGTGAGTTATGTGGACCACAACCTGTTGCAGACGGACTTCCGGAACGCCGACGACCACCGTTTCCTGCGCACCATTGCGGCCCGCTACGGATTGCACTTCTCCCCGCCGGGCAACGGCATCTCGCATCAGGTGCACCTGGAAAGTTTCAGCGTGCCGGGAAAAACCCTGATTGGCTCGGACAGCCACACCCCCACCGCGGGCGGCGCCGGCATGCTGGCCTTCGGGGCCGGCGGCCTGGACGTGGCCCTGGCCCTGGCCGGCCAGCCCTTTTATCTGGTGATGCCGGAGATCCTGGGTGTGCGCCTCACCGGTAAGTTGCCCCCCTGGGTGTCGGCCAAGGACGTCATCCTGGAACTGCTGCGCCGTCTCACCGTCAAGGGCGGGCGGGGCAAAATCCTGGAGTTCTTCGGTCCCGGCGTACGCACGCTCACCGTGCCCGAGCGGGCCAGCATCACCAATATGGGCGCGGAACTGGGGGCCACCACCTCCATTTTCCCGGCCGATGCGCAGACCCGCCGGTTCATGGCCCTGCAAGGGCGGGAGGCGGACTTTAAGCCGCTCCAGGCCGAAGGCAGGCCTAAATACAGCCAGGTGGTGGAAGTGGATTTATCCAGCCTGGAGCCCCTGGTGGCCTGTCCCAGTTCGCCGGACGCGGTGAGGCCGGTGCGGGAGGTGGCGGGGACCAAGGTGGACCAGGTGCTCATCGGCTCCTGTGCCAATTCGTCCTGGCGGGACCTCATGCGGGTGGCCAAGGTGCTTCAGGGGCGCCGCGTTCATCCCGGGGTGGGCCTGGAAATCAACCCCGGCTCCCGCCAGGTCCTGGAGAACCTGGCCCTGGCCGGCATGGTGGTGCCTCTGTTGGAGGCCGGGACGCGGATTATGCCGCCGGGTTGCTGGGGCTGCATCGGCATGGGCCAGGCCCCGGCCACGGGCGCAGTGTCGTTGCGCACCTTTCCCCGGAACTTTCCCGGCCGCAGCGGCACCAAGGACGACCAGGTCTACCTGGTGAGCCCCGAAACCGCGGTGGCCTCGGCCATCTGCGGCGAAATCACCGACCCCCGCAAGCTGGGCGACTATCCCCGCATCGCCCAGCCCCGGGTCTTTCTCCTGGACGGCCGCAGCTTCATCGCCCCGCCGCCGCCGGGCACCCCGGTGGAGGTGCAGCGGGGCCCCAACATCGTCCCCTTCCCCCAACTGTCGCCGCTGCCCGACACTTGGCGCGGCAAGGTGTGGCTCAAGGTGGGCGACAACATCACCACCGACGACATCTTGCCTGCGGGCAGCCAGATTTTGCCGCTGCGGAGCAATCTGCCGGCCATCAGTAAGTATACCTATTCCCGGGTGGATCCGGATTTCGTCAAACGGGTGACGGCCCACCCGGCCTGGGAAGAGGAGGCCATGATCCCCGAAGGCGTCATCGTGGGCGGCGAGAACTACGGCCAGGGCTCCTCCCGGGAGCACGCCGCCTTGGCCCCCCGGTTCCTGGGGGTCAGGGTCAAACTGGTGAAAAGCTTCGCCCGCATCCACCTGGCCAACCTCATCAACTTCGGCATTCTGCCTTTGACCTTTGAGAATCCGGCAGACTACGGCAGCCTGACTCAGGACGACATCATGGAACTGCCCGACGTGCGCCGCCTGCTCCTGGACGGCGCCGAACGGCTGCCGGTGAAAATCACGGCGAAAAGCGGCAGCGTTACAGAAATTTGGGTTATTGCGGACCTGACGCCGCGCCAGCGCCGGATGCTGGCCCTGGGCGGGGCCTTGAACCTGGCGAGGGAAGGGTAGGGGGAATAAAAGTGTAGGGTGGTACTGCCCGCCAATTCCTGTGGTTTGAGGCTGATCTCAGGCTGGG
>CAZFWX010000056.1:0-2215 GCA_964522695.1 uncultured Desulfobacterales bacterium | reverse complement strand
ACCTGCCCCCGGAACCGGTCCAGGATATTTTCTGGACAAAACGACTATGCTTGGGTAATGCGGCAAGGGTAAAATTTACTCAAGTCCATGGCGCGCGGCTCTTTCACTATCTCCTTTGCACAGAGGCCTTATGACGTCTGACATGCTTCCCGTGGCCCGGCCGGATCTGGGCGAGGAAGAGGCCGCCGCCGCCCGGCGGGCCATTCTCTCCGGCTGGGTGGTGCAGGGGCCGGAAGTGGCGGCCTTTGAAAAAGAATTTGCCGCAGTGGTGCGCTCGCCCCAGGCGGTGGCCGTATCCAGCGGCACCGCGGCCCTGCACCTGGCCCTGGTGGCCCTGGGGGTGGGGCCGGGGGATGAGGTCATCACCGTCAGCCATTCCTTTATCGCCACGGCCAACGCGGTGCGTTACGTGGGTGCGGAGCCCGTTTTTGTGGATGTGGAATTGCTCACCGGCAACCTGGACCCGGCGCGCCTGCCCGCGGCCCTCACCTCCAAAACCAGGGCCATCCTGGCGGTGCACCAGTTGGGGATGCCCTGCGATCTGGCACGCATTCTGGATTTTGCCCTAAAGCACGGCATCCCGGTGATCGAAGATGCGGCCTGCGCTTTAGGTTCGGAAATCCGGCTCAACGGGGACTTCGAACCCATCGGCCGGCCCTTAGGCGAGTTGGCCACTTTTTCTTTCCACCCCAGGAAGGTCATCACCACCGGGGACGGCGGCATGATCACCGGGCGGGACCCGGAGATCATGGCCCGGCTGGCCCGTCTCCGCAGTCATTCCATGTCCGTTTCCGCAGCGGACCGGGACGCGGCTGACAAAGGCGCCAAGATGATCTTTGAGGAGTACCCGGAGGTGGGCTACAACTACCGCCTAAGCGACATCCAGGGAGCCGTGGGCCGGGAGCAGCTCAAGCGTCTGCCGCAGATGGTGGCGGCCCGGCGGCGGCTGGCGGCCCGGTATATCAGCGCCCTGGCCGGCCACCCCCAGCTCATCACGCCCGAAGAGCCGCCTTACGCCCGGTCCAACTGGCAGTCCTTCTGGGTGGTGCTGGCCGCGTCCTGCCCCCTGACCCAGCTGGAGGTCATGGAGGGCTTAAAAAACCGGGGCATCCAGACCCGCCGGGGGGTGATGTGCGCCCACCGGGAGCCGGCCTACGCCGGCGCCCCGCCCCGGCACCCCCTGCCGGTGAGCGAATACCTGCAGGACCGGGGGATTGTCCTGCCTCTTTATCCTGCCATGGCTGACAGCGACGTGGACCGGGTGGTCGCGGCGCTGACCGGCATTGTAAAAGGGGATCTTTAAGGCGGAACTCCGCTCATTTTGAGGATCACCTGATCTTTCCACCAATCCAGCCTCCGTCCGCCTGAAAAAAGGGCCGGCGCCGGTCGTTGACGGCGCGCCCGGCCTGCCTTCCTAATAATCCCTCTCAACCATTGGTTGCGGCAGCATCCGTTGCTCGATATCGACAAAAATGTAACTAATTTATTGCCCATGGTGGGGAATAATTTTAAAAATACAATATTGTTTCTCATGAAAACAACGATAATGACAAAAATGTATTTTTAATATGAGAATAAAAACATATCTAATTGATTTTATTAATAATTAAAAATGGCACGAACTTTGCCTTAAGAGTGCCTAAGAATTGCGGAAAGGGAGGAAATTTTCATCATGAACGCGGCCGATACCGCTTTTGTCCTTTTCTCCGCCGCCCTGGTCATGCTCATGACACCTGGCCTGGCCCTCTTTTATGGCGGCATGGTGCGCTCCAAGAATGTCTTGGCCACTCTCATGCAAAACTTCATCCTGCTGGCCGTTATCGGTGTCCAGTGGGCCCTGTTCGGCTACTCCCTGGCCTTCGGCCCGGACGTGGGCGGCATCATCGGTTCCCTGGAGTGGATCGGTTTGAATGGCGTGGGGCTGGAGCCCTTAAAGGCCTACTCCGAAACTATTCCCCATCAAACCTTCATGATTTATCAGGCCATGTTCGCCATCATCACCCCGGCGCTCATCACCGGCGCCTGGGCCGAGCGCCTCAAGTTCAGCACCTTTCTGGTCTTCATCGTCTTATGGGCCACCCTGGTGTATGACCCTGTGGCCCACTGGGTCTGGGGCGACGGCGGCTGGCTCAAGAGCCTGGGTGCGCTGGACTTCGCAGGCGGCACCGTGGTGCACATCAACGCCGGCATCGCCGCCCTGGCCGCGGCCCTGGTG
>CAZFWX010000055.1:12138-19926 GCA_964522695.1 uncultured Desulfobacterales bacterium | reverse complement strand
GCCTGCATGGCCTTCGCCACCGAGATCGGCAACCTCAACTCCGACTGCAAATCCGATCTCAAATACTGGCACTTCAACCGCTTGATGGGCCGCAGCGCTTCCCATATCGTCCTGGAAGTGGCCTTCCAGACCCACCCCAACGTGGTGCTCATCGGCGAGGAGATCGAAGAGAAAGAGCTCACCATTCACAACGTGGTGCGCCTCATCGCCGACGTGGTGGTGGAGCGGGCCCGCCTGGGGAAAAACTACGGCACCATCCTCATCCCCGAGGGCATCCTGGAATTCATCCATGAAATCAACGTGCTCATTATCAAGATCAGCTACATCATCGCCGCCTACAACCGGGAGGCCGTAGCCGACGAATCCTTCCACACCCTCTCTTTCGAAGACCAGGTGCAGTTGATCGACAACAGCGACATCTGGCGGGACTACGACAGCCGGGTCTTTCTGGGCCTGCCAGGGCTGTTGCAGCGGGGGCTGCTCTTGCCCCGGGACAGCCACGGCAACTTCCAGTTTTCCCTGGTGAACACCGAACGGATTCTGCTGGAAATGGTGGCCACTTATCTGCGCAAGCAGCGGGCCAAGGGGATTTACAAGGGGACCTTCCGCACCCAGAACCACTTTTACGGCTACGACGGCCGGGGCACCTTTCCCACCAAGTTCGACTGCGACTACGGCTACAACCTGGGCTTTGCGGCCTATAGCCTCCTGGCCAACGGCGCCACGGGCTACATGGCGGCCATCCGGGACCTGCACCTGCCGGTGGAGCGCTGGCAGCCCATCGGCATCCCGCTCGCGCCCCTGATGCACCTGGAAGAACGGAAAGGCCGGCTGGAACTGGTGATCGCCAAGCAGAAGGTGGACCTGGAGTCGCGGGCTTTCAAGCTCCTGGAGCAAGAGCGGGACAAGTGGGCCCGGGAGGACCATTACCGCTTCCCCGGACCCATCCAGTTCCAGGGCCCCGGCGCGGACACCAAACCCATCACCCTGCAGTTGAACAGCCTGAAGTAAGACCTGCTGGAGTAAGATCTGGGTGGCACAGGTGTCCTCACCTGGGCGCCCTGTAGGGCGGGGTCTGTCCGCCTTTTTCTTAGACCTTCCCCTTTCTTAAAGACGGGCAGGGGGTGAATTTCTTGGTGATTTCCTTCTCCAGGTCATCCGCGGAGTCCTTAGCCTCCCAATAGCCGTGAGGCAGTTTGAACTGCTCCACCCGAGCGCCGTCCACCCTAAGGTCTCGTATGGTTTTCGTGAAAGCTTACTGCTCGGCCAGAGTAAGGCGGCGCTTTATTGAGGGGGATAGGGCAAGAGAAAGACAGGGGAAGGACACGTTAAGGCGCACAGGCGGGACACCTGCGCCACCGGAGGTTTTGAGAGCCTGCGGGGTTTTCCCCGGAACATGAACGGCATTTCTTAAAAGGTTGTGTAGGACGCCCGCCCCCGGGTGCCCGCACAGGCTGGAAGCCTGCGCCACCATCAACTCTCTGGGATTGGCAGAGGGGGCGTGGCGGAGGGGGAAGGGGCCGGTGGCACAAACTTTCCAGCCTGTGGAAGCCCCTGGCCCCCTCCAGCAAGTCATCCACTTCACTCAAACTTCTCGTCAAACACCTTCATGGCGCAAAATCTGCCGCACATGGTGCACTGGTCCGAGGTGGCCTGGGAGGCTTCCCGGAAGCGCCGGGCTTTCCGCGGGTTGACGCTGAGCTGAATTTGGGTTTCCCAGTCCAGAGCCCGGCGGGCCCGGGACATTTTGAGGTCCCAGTCGGAAGCGCCGGGGATCCCTAAAGCGAGGTCCGCGGCGTGGGCGGCGATGCGCGAGGCGATGACGCCGTCCACCACGTCTTCCACGTCCGGGAGTTTGAGGTGTTCGGCCGGGGTGACGTAGCACAGGAACGAGGCGCCCTCCACCGCGGCCAAAGCCCCGCCGATGGCCCCGGCGATGTGATCGTAGCCCGAAGCCACGTCGGTGACCAGGGGCCCCAGGACGTAGAAGGGGGCGTTGTCGCAGTATTTCTGCTGGAGGCGCATATTTTTCTTAATGGCGGTCAAGGGCAGATGTCCCGGGCCTTCCACCATGACCTGGACGCCTTGGGCCCAGGCCCGCCGGGTGAGATCGCCCAGGATTTTGAGCTCATGCAACTGGGCCTTGTCGGTGGCGTCGGCCAGGCAGCCGGGGCGGAGGCCGTCGCCCAGGGACAGGGTGATGTCGAAATCTTTGGCGATGGCCAGCAGGCGGTCGTAGTGCTCGAAAAGGGGGTTTTCCTTGCCGTGGCGGCGCATCCAGGCCACGGTGAAGGCGCCGCCCCGGGAGACCACGCCGGTGACGCGCTTTTGCAGCAGCGGGATAGCGGCCCGGGTGACGCCGCAGTGGACGGTGACGAAGTCCACCCCCTGTTCGGCCTGGTGGCGGACGATGTCCAGGAAGTCATTGGCCTTCACCGCCTCCAGGCTGGCGGCCTCGGTCATCACCTGGTAAAGAGGCACGGTGCCGAAGGGGGCCGGGCAGTCGTCCAGGAGGTTGGTGCGGATGACATCCAGGGGCCCGCCGGTGGACAGGTCCATGATGGCGTCGGCGCCGGCCTCCAGGGCCGCGGCCTGCTTGGCCAGTTCCTTTTCCAGGGAGATGTCGTGGGGGGAGGTGCCGATGTTGGCGTTGACCTTGACCCGCACTCCCCGGCCGATGGCGATGGGCTTCAGGTTGCCGTGGCGCTTGTTGGCGCAGACCACCAGTGTGCCCTGGGCCAGGCCCTGCCGGATGAATTCCGGCTCCAGCCCCTCGGACCGGGCCGCCTGCTGCATGGCCCGGGTCACTTTGCCTGCCAGCGCCGCCTGTCTCTGTGTCATGGTGTGCCTCTGGTTGAGTGAGGAAAGAGGCCGGGGGACATGGCCCCCGCTCCCTCCCGAAGACTTGTGGCAATGTTTTCATGTTATCCTAACGCCCCGGGAAAAGAAAGGTATGGCCGGGACGCCTGATGTCAGAATCTTGACAGAAAAAAGACTGGCCGTTTGCAAAACCCTTGCTTACACCCAGGCTTTCGGAAAGTATGGGTATTCAGGCGAAGGGGCGTGATTTCAGAGACCTAAGCTTTGATCCGTCGCCTGCTTGCCGATTTTTTTGCAGTAGGAAGGTGATTAGGGTACTATAAAAATGTCTAACCAAGAATTTATCAGGGAATTTACCGGTTTTCTCTGAATAGAAGAGGGTGGCGGATTGAAGCGGCTGGCAATTTTGGGTTCCACCGGCTCCATCGGCCAGAGCACGCTGGCGGTGGTGGCGGCGCATCCTGAGGATTTCACGGTGGCGGCCCTGGCCGCCGGCCGCAATGTGGAGGCCCTGGCTGAACAGATCCGCCGGTTCCGGCCGGAGCTGGTGTCGGTGCAGGACGAAGCTGCGGCCCGGAAATTGCAGGAATATCTCCCCGGAGATGGGGCACCGGAGATCCTCTGGGGGCCTGCCGGAGCCAGGGCGGTGGCGGAGTGTTCCGCAGCCGACCTGGTGCTCTCCGCCATGGTGGGGGCGGTGGGGCTGGAGCCCACCCTGGCGGCCATCGAGGCAGGCAAACCCGTGGCCCTGGCCAACAAGGAGACCCTGGTGGCCGCGGGGTCCCTGGTGATGGCCGCGGCCCAAGAGCGGGGCGTGCCGCTCATCCCGGTGGACAGCGAGCATAGCGCCATCTTCCAGGCGGTGCACGGCCAGCGCCGGGAGGATGTGAAAAAACTGTGGCTCACGGCCTCGGGCGGGCCTTTCCGCACCTGGTCCCGGGAGCGGCTGGCCCAGGCCACGCCGGCCCAGGCGCTGAAGCACCCCAACTGGACCATGGGCAGAAAGATCACCATCGATTCGGCCACGCTGATGAACAAGGCCCTGGAGGTGATCGAGGCCTCGGTGCTCTTTTCCCTGCCCGTCGACCGGGTGGAGGTGTATGTCCACCCCCAGAGCATCATTCACTCTCTGGTGGAGTTTGTGGACGGCTCGGTTCTGGCCCAGTTGGGCGTGCCCGATATGCGTCTGCCCATCGCCTATGCCCTGTCGTTTCCCCGGAGGCTGCCCCTGAACGACGCCTCCCTGGATTTGGGCCAGGTGGCGGCCCTCACCTTCGAGGCCCCGGACACGGACCGCTTTCCGGGCCTGAAGCTGGGCTACGAGGCGGCGCGCGCCGGCGGCACCATGCCCGCGGTCTTAAATGCCGCCAACGAAGTGGCGGTGGCCGCCTTTCTGGAGGGGCGCCTGCCCTTCCTGGGCATCCCCCGGACGGTGGCGGCAACCATGGAGGCCCACAGCCCCGAACCTCTGCGGTCACTGGCCCAGGTGCTGCAGGTGCATGCCTGGGCCTTGCAGCACGCCGGGAGGCTGATTAATGCACAATAGAAAGAATCAGATTTTTTGCAGGGTTCCCCGTAGGGAAAATTTTTTGTGCCAAAAAACTTTTTCTGTTTTTGAGCGAGTCAACGTTTACTGACAAGGAGTGCGGCGGATTCTATGGTTACGCTGGTAGCCACGGTCATAGTGTTGGGAGTGCTGGTTTTTGCCCATGAGTTCGGCCATTTCCTCTTGGCCAAGCTCTTGGGAGTGCGGGTGGAAATCTTTTCCCTGGGTTTTCCTCCCAAGCTGGTGGCAAAAAAGTGGGGAGAGACGGAGTATCGTATCTCAGTAGTCCCCCTGGGAGGGTATGTCAAGCTTTTGGGGGAAAACCCCAACGATGAAGTTCCTCCGGAACTGGAGTCGCAATCCTTCATCCACCACCCCTTGTGGCACCGGGCCTTGATTGTCCTGGCCGGGCCCATATTCAATCTCCTTTTTGCCGTCCTGGCCCTGTTTATCATTTTTTCCTTAACCGGCATCCCTTACCTCACCACGGAGGTGGGCGGGGTCAAGGCGGGATCGCCGGGCGAAGCGGCAGGGTTGCGCCGGGGGGACGTTATTCTGGCGGTGGATGGTCACCCCATCAAACGTTGGGACGAACTGTCAGCCCGCATCCAGCAGAAAGGCGAGCAGCCTCTGGAGTTGAAAATCCAGCGGGATGGCCAAACGTTGCCTGTGCGGCTCACCCCCCAGCGCATGGAAACCACCAATATTTTCGGGGAAAAGGTGTCCGTGGCCATCATCGGGGTATCTTCCTCGGAGCGGCTGGGTCAAGAATATGTGTCCGTCCCCCGGGCCCTTTCCGAGGGAGTCTTTTTTACCTACCGCATTATCGGACTGACGGGGCAGAGCATCTACAAACTCGTCGTCGGCGATATCAAGGCCGACACCCTGGGAGGCCCCATCCTCATTGCCCAGATGGCAGGGAAGCAAGCCAAGCAGGGGGTGTCCTCCCTGGTTCATTTTATGGCCATTTTGAGCGTCAATCTGGCGCTCTTGAACCTTTTGCCCATCCCGGTTCTGGACGGCGGACACCTGATCTTCATCCTGATTGAATCGGTGCGGGGCAAACCCGTGCCCATCAAGCACCGGGAGATGGCCCAGGCCATGGGCATGATGATCATCCTGGCCCTGATGCTGTTTGTCTTTTATCAGGACATCATGCGCCTTTTCTCACCGACCCCTTAAGTGCCGTGCTGCTTTTCGCCATTGACACCTCCACCGATCTGGGGAGTCTGGCCCTGGCGGACGGGGACCGGGTTTTGGGAGAGTCGGCCCTGTCCGCTGCGGGGACCTATCTCCAGCACCTGCTGCCGGGGATAGAGGCCCTGCTCGCCGGCGCGGGGTGTAAAATCGAGGAAATTCAAGGACTCGTGGTCTGCCGGGGGCCGGGCAATTTCACCGGCCTGCGCATCGGCCTGGCCACCGCCAAGGCCTTGGCCTGGGCCCTCAACCTGCCCTTGGCGGCCGTCTCCACCCTGACGCTGCTGGCGGCAGCCTTCCCCTTTCAGGAACTGCCGGTGGGAGTCCTGGTGGACGCCAAGCGCCAGGAGCTGTATTTCCGCCTGTATGATTGCACCGGGGCCGAGCCCCAGGCCCTGGGTGATGCCCGGCGCCTGGGGCTCAGGGACCTGGCGCCGGCGCTGGCGCCTCCCGTGCTGCTCACAGGGACGGGCCTGGAGGTTTACGAGGCCCAACTGCGGGCGGCCCTGCCACCGGATGTTCGCTTTGCTCCTCCGGAACTCCGCTTTCCCCGGGCCGCCACCCTGGCGCGCCTGGGTGGGGTGCGCCTGGCCCGGGGCGGCGCCGAGCCTCTGGAAAGCCTGACCCCCACCTACCTGCGACCAGCCCTCTGATCCCGGTCCATCCCCTCAATATGCCGCCGGTTCTGCCGCAAAGAGCGCTTGACACAAGGGGAAAAAAATGATACTTTCTGTAAAATTTTTTTATAAATTATAGGGACTTGAGCCCATCGAGCCTGCACCTTGGTAGATCTCCGCTCACACGATCATTACATTCAATCCTGTCTGGCCATCGCCCACAATACATTGAACGGGTTTTCCTCCCTGGCGGACATTCAGGCTCGGGAAAAGGATATTAACCGCTATTACCACCTCCACAGCCTGGAACCCCCTCAGAGTCTTTTGGTGCTGGAAGACCTGGACAATGCCGGGGAACGCCTGTCCCGGGCCAAAAACGCTCTGGCCCGGGGGGAAGTGCTCCTGGAGCACACCGCGGCCGGCGAGGGCACCCGCCTGATGCTGGGGCCCAAATACCTGCTGAACCTGGGGAGAGATATATCCCTGGCCCGGATGGTCCGCCTCATCAGTGATGAGGCCGGCAAAGAGATGAGCGAGGAGACCCTGGCGGAAAGTCTCACCGCCGCGCCTGGCGACCTTTTGCCCATCTCCCTGGGCAACCGCCACATGGTGCAGCTCGCCTTCGACCTGACTCTCCTGGCCCGGGAACTGGGGGCCGACCCCCGGGAGGTCCTTTCCTGCCAGCATCTCTTGGTGGTGGTCAGCCAGGAAATGGCGGCCCGCATCCTCAAAGAGTTTTACCAGTGGAGGTTTTTCGGCTTTGACCGCCGCCAGGTCTTTTTCATGGTGCAGCAGAGCTTTCATGGCCTCAACCTGCGCCAGGGCAGATTTTTCAGCGACCCGGCCAGCCCCCGGCGCCTGCATAACCACGGCCAAATGGTCATGCAGGAAACCATGGATCGCCAGCTTTTCCGCTGGCTGGGGCCTCATGCAGAAGACTGCGCCTACTTGACCCGGGAAGAAGCGGAGGAGTGGCTTTCCGGCTTTGCCGACAAAATCTCATACAATATTGAAGACTTGGACTACCTCACCGGCTCGCTGGACCTCCCGGCCCTGGGGCTGGCCCTGGAGCTGGGGGACCAGGGGTATCACATGGTCATGGAGGTGGTGGCCAACAACCCGGAGAATCCCCAAAAGGGAGGCATGCTGGCCCGGGACCCGGAATTGGGCCGGGATGTGATGATCGAGAGCTTTCAGTTGGGAGACCTGTCCCATACGGAGATCCGCTTCCTCAACCGGAATTTCAACCACTATCCCCGGCCGGTGGAGAGCTGGCGGCGCGTGGGGCAGGAGGGCCTGCCCATGCCGGTGGCGGTGAAGGAGGGATTCCTCTATTTCCAGCCGGTGCAGGGAGATATCAATTTTTTGGTGAAGACCGCCTATTTTCGGCGGCAGGAGCTCAAACCCATACGTAATCTGAAAAATCTGGCCTCTTTGCCTCTGGCCGTCAACCGCTGCGCCGCCCAGGACCGGCAGCCCGGATTTGTGGAGTTCTGCCGCCGCCTCCGCGAGGGCTCTCCATGAGTCCTACCCGTAAAATGCTCATCAATGCGGCCGACCCCGAGGAATTCCGGGTGGCCATCCTGGAGGAAGGGGTGCTGGTGGAAT